>NZ_JAYWFT010000030.1:0-56451 GCF_043778725.1 Flavobacterium sp.
GTTGCAACAGAAATGGTCATGCTATTTTTTTAATCGTTTTTGTTCTCTAGCTAATAAAGTGTTTTTTAACAACATAGCAATTGTCATTGGACCAACACCACCAGGAACAGGAGTTATGAAAGAAGCTTTTTTAGACACGTGTTCAAAATCTACATCACCAGTAATTCGATAACCTTTTTCGGTAGTTTCATCGGCCACACGAGTAATACCGACGTCAATAATTACTGCATCGTCTTTAATCATTTCGGCTTTCAAATAATTAGGAACTCCAAGTGCTGTGATGATAATATCGGCTTGAGAGGTAATTTGATTAATATTTTTGGTATGACTGTGTGTCAAAGTTACGGTTGAATTTCCTGGAAAACCTTTTCGTCCCATCAAGATACTCATCGGTCGTCCCACAATGTGACTTCTTCCAATAACTACGGTATGTTTTCCTTCGGTTTGAACATTGTATCGTTCAAGAAGTTCTAAAATTCCAAAAGGTGTTGCTGGTATAAATGTTGTCATGTCTAACGCCATTTTTCCAAAATTTTCTGGATGAAAACCATCTACGTCTTTACTTGGATCAATGGCCATGATGATTTCTTGTGTATCAATTTGTTTAGGCAAAGGCAATTGCACAATAAACCCATCAATATCATCATTATTGTTTAATTCTTTAATCTTTTTAAGTAATTCGGTTTCAGATGTTGTGCTTGGCATTTTCACCAAAGTCGATTCGAAACCAACTCTTTCGCAAGCTTTTACTTTACTTCCAACATAAGTTAAACTTGCGCCATCATTTCCAACAATAATTGCGGCTAAATGTGGAACTTTTTCGCCATTGTCTTTCATCTTTTGGACTTCGGCAGCGATTTCATTTTTGATATCTTCCGATACTTTTTTTCCGTCTAAAATTTGCATTGTAGTTGTGTTGTTTTAGGTTTTAAGTTTCAGGTTTTAAGTTGTAATTTCCTGAAACAAGTAGTTAGTATTTTAAAAAGAAATAAGGTTTAACATTTCATAACTTGAAACTTTAAACCTTAACTTACTTTATTTCATTCCTTTCATTCCACCCATCATTTTCATCATATTTTTTCCGCCTGGACCTTGCATCATCTTCATCATTTTGCTCATTTGGTCAAACTGTTTCATCAATTGATTTACTTCTTCTATTTTTCTACCAGAACCTTTTGCAATTCTAGTTTTTCTTTTCATATCAATTAGCGACGGTTTTGTTCTTTCTATTGGCGTCATCGAATGGATTATAGCTTCAATATGTTTAAATGCATCGTCTTCAATTTCAACATCTTTCATTGCTTTTCCGGCACCAGGAATCATTCCGACTAAGTCTTTCATGCTTCCCATTTTTTTAATTTGTTGAATTTGGGCCAAGAAATCATCAAATCCAAATTCGTTTTTAGCAATTTTCTTCTGGATTTTTCTTGCTTCTTCTTCGTCGTATTGCTCTTGAGCTCTTTCAACAAGCGACACAACGTCTCCCATACCAAGAATTCTGTCTGCCATACGAGAAGGATAGAATACATCAATAGCATCCATTTTTTCGCCAGTACCAACAAATTTAATTGGTTTATTCACAACCGATTTAATTGTAATTGCTGCTCCACCACGCGTATCACCATCTAATTTAGTAAGGATTACACCATCAAAATTTAATCTATCGTTAAATGCTTTAGCCGTATTTACAGCATCTTGACCAGTCATTGCATCAACAACAAAAAGAGTTTCGTGTGGTTGAATTGCTTTGTGAACATCGGCAATTTCAGTCATCATTTCTTCATCGACAGCCAAACGACCTGCTGTATCGACAATTACAACATTAAATCCGTTAGCTTTGGCATAAGCGATTGCTTTAAGCGAAATATCCACTGGATTTTTGTTTTCTGGCTCAGAGTAAACCTCTACACCTATTTGATCTCCAACAACATGCAACTGATTGATTGCCGCAGGACGATAAATATCACAAGCCACCAAAAGTGGTTTTTTGTTCTTTTTAGTTTTTAGATAATTAGCAAGTTTACCAGAAAAAGTAGTTTTACCAGAACCTTGTAAACCCGACATTAAAATAACAGTTGGATTTCCAGAAAGATTTATTCCTGCTGCATCTCCACCCATTAATTCAGTTAATTCGTCTTTAACCAATTTTACCATTAATTGTCCTGGTTCTAATGTAGTTAATACATTTTGACCCATTGCTTTTTCTTTTACTGTTGTAGTAAAATCTTTAGCAATTTTAAAGTTAACATCGGCATCAAGCAAGGCACGACGTACTTCTTTTAATGTTTCGGCAACGTTTACTTCGGTAATTTTTCCGTGTCCTTTAAGGATGTGGAATGCTTTATCTAATTTTTCGCTTAAATTATTGAACATAATTAATGGAGTTTTCTAAAAATGAAATGCAAATTTAAGCATTTGAATTTGAAGTACGAAAGTATTAGATATAAAAAAACCATCCGATAGCCGAATGGTTTACTTTGAGAAACTATTTTTATTAAAATGTTGTTGTGCTGTTGGCTTGATATGCAAAATTAAAAGTGAAATATCTAGCTACCGATGTTGCGTCTGGCGTTGCTGGTGCATTTTGATAATAGCTTAAAATTTCAAATTTTGCGTATTTTCCATCGTGTGTTTTAACTACAAAAACTTTTCCTGCACGAGGCGAAATAATATTTGTTGCGCCATTGTAATCGTACCAACCATTACCGCTTCCTGTAGGAATTGCATAAATTGATGGTCCATCTTGCGTAAATGTTGCTGCCGCAGGAAAAGTTGTCACCGCTCCAAATGTATTAGAAACGATACTTACAGCTCCAACTCCAGTGCGAAGTGGCTCATCTGTAATTCCAATTTCGTCTCCTCCATTTACTATAATTGTTGTTCCACGAAAAGCGATGTCCCAATTATCATTAGTAACAACGGCGTTTTCTGAGAAACTAAATTTTGTAAATGCGCCACCAACCGGTTGTCCTTGTCCGCCAGTTTGTGGTGCAGCAAGATTGCTAACGGTTTTTGTTACAACTGCTTGAGTTGTGTCTGAATTGTTGTCGTCGTCATTGCTACAAGATGTTGCAAAAATTACTAATGCCAAAAGCGAAAGTTTTAAAAAATGTGTTTTCATATAAAATGTATTTAAAAAATTAAAAAAATGGTTATTAAAAATTGTATTGAATTCGTGCAAAAAGTTGTCTTCCAGAAAGATTTCCTATTTCATCAGGATTAGTAAAATCTAGTAAATTATTGGCACCAGCTTGAAGTGTTATTTTATCTTGAATGTGTTTAGAAATAGATAAATTGGTTAAAAAATAATCGTTTACAAAATTGTCATACTTGTCTAGAATTTGATTTCCGTTGGTATCAAACAATCCATATTTACTGCGATAAAAAACACGAAGATTGATGTCGGTTTTGAACTTTTCAATTGTATATAGAAATTTAATATTCGCAGTATGTTTCGATCTATTATAAAGCCCAAAATAATCTGATTTACTGATTTTTATAGTTTGTGTAGATCCTGATGGACGTACAAACTGATGCGCTTCAAAATCGTCAAGAACCGATTTATCCTTGGCAATTAAATACTGATATCCAAGTGAAATAGTAAATCGCTTTGTGAAATTATATGTAGTATTATATTCTAATCCGTAAGTAATTATTTTACTACTATTGAAGTAACTAAAAATATTTTGCCCATTAGTTTTTTGAGCAATAACTCTTGTATCTATTAAATTGGTTATGGAATTATAAAATGCATTTACTTCTACTTTTAATTTGTTTTTTTTATAAAAAGTTCCAAAATTAAAATTTATAGCGCTTTCTGCTTTCAATGGATTATCAAAATTTATTCCTGGTGTTGTAAACAAAATTTGACCTTGACTTTCTAGTTCGTTCAATCTGTTTTCTGCAACATTATAGCCAAGAACAGTATAGCCAACTTGTGGGTTGGTAAAATCGAAAAATAACTGACGAAAATCTGGCGCTTTATAGCCGTAACCTATAGAAGATTTTAAAGAAAAACTCGAATTAAATTTATAATTCACAGCTAATTTCGGACTCCATTGCGATGCATATTGATTGTGATTATCAAATCTAAATCCGGCTAGAACATTCCATTTGGAATTTGGATTATAATCATATTGCATAAAAACATATTGCGAATAGAAAGTTACATTGCTATCAAAATAAGTTCTGTCTAAAGTTTCATGATTAAATCCAATTCCTGTTGTTATTTTGTCTTCATTTAATGACAATGTAGTTCTTATTTCTGGTCGGAAAAGCCATTGGTTGTAGTACGTTCTATCGTAAAAAACATTATATTGATCATTTAAAAAAGTATCGTTTTTATAATTAGTTACATACAATTCGTATTCAAAAAATAGTTTAGAATTCCATTTATGTTCTAGCTTTAGTTGTGAATTCCATTCGTTTTCTGAGGCATCGCCTTTATAATTTTCAGAATTAATTAGCGCAACATTATGCATCTTTTGATTGTAAAAACGGTTGCTAACAATTAGTTTCAAGTTATCTGAAAAATCATAAACTATTTTTGGTTGAACAGTTGTATTGTAAAATCGTTCAACATTTTGCAAAGGCGTAGTTTTATCTAAATCATAACCATCAGACGAATAAAAATTGGCAAATAAATTGACTGAGAATTTGTTTTTTTTCCAAATAATATTAGAATTGATATCGTTAGTATTAAATGTTGCATATCTATAAGAAAGCATTCCCGAAAATCTATCTTTTTTGGGTTTTTTAGTAATTACATTAATCACGCCACCCATTGCTTCTGAACCGTATAATGCCGATGATGCGCCTTTTACAATTTCAATTCTATCAATATTTCCAACAGCAATTCTTGACAAATCTAAAACTCCCGAACTTCTTCCCACAAGCGGAACTCCATCAATAAGAATCATGGTGTAAGCCGCATCAAGACCTTGCATTTGTATTCCTTCAAAACCGCTTTCGTCTGGAATTAAAATAATACCGGTTTGCTCATTTAATATTTCATTTAATCTTGAAACTCCAGATTTTGCAATCGCCTCAGATGTAATTACTGTAATTGGTAATGGCAATGAAGAAAGTATTCTTTCTGTTCTTGTAGCAGTAATGATAACTTCATCTAATTGCACTGTTTTTATAGAATCTACAACTTTATTTTGTTGTGCAAATAAAGTCGTAGACAGAATAAACAACACCATATTTAAATTCCTTTTAAGAATCATTTGTATTTTTTTTTGGCAAATATATATCTTATTTTTATTTATTCTAAATAAATTTAGTAGTTTTGTCAAAAATTAATATTCATCAAATTATAACATTATGAGAATCAATTCTATTCTATTATCGTCAACTTTTTTATTGGTTGGCTTATCTGTTAAAAGTCAAGATTTAAAAAAACAAGAAGATATAAAAGCCATAAAATCTATGTGTGGTTGTTATGAAGTAAAGTTCAATTTTGCAGAAACTTTTCAATATTCTAAAGACAGTATTAATTATAAACCTTCTAAAGTGAAGCATGATTTGGGTTTGGAATGGGTTGAATTAGTAGAAGATAAATCCAATAAAATAGTGTTACAACATTTATTAATTGTTGGAAAAACAGATGCCGACATTGTTAAACATTGGCGTCAAGACTGGCAGTATGAAAACACAGATATTTATGATTTTGTAAAAGATAGAACCTGGAAATTTGAAAAATTGCAAGCTAAAAACGTAAAAGGTCAATGGACACAAAAGGTATATCAAGTAGACGATAGTCCAAGATATGAGGGAACGGCAAGTTGGGTTCATGTTGACGGCACAACCTATTGGAGAAACACTACCGATGCACCATTGCCTAGAAGAGAACACACAAAACGTGATGATTATAATGTTTTAAAAAGAAGAAACATTCATGAAATAACAAAAAAAGGATGGATTCATGAGCAAGATAATGACAAAATAATTAGAGATGATAATGGAAATGATGTACTGTTAGCACAAGAAAAAGGTGTAGATGTTTACACTAAAGTAGATGATAGTAAATGCCAAGTTGCTAAAAACTTTTGGAAAAGCAACAATGCGCTTTGGCAAAAAGTTAGACTAAAATGGGAAATTGAATTTAAGAAAAATAAGGATTTATCATTACAAAAATCGGTAGATGGAAAACCTCTTTATACTCATTTATTCGAATTAAAACCAGATGCTTCGCAAGCCGAAGTTGATAAAATTATTGACAGTTTTTTAATAAAATAAAAGTTTTGGAATATGTGTGATCATAAAATTTTAAATAGAACCAGCAACGGATTTTTACTCTTTTGTTCAAAAAATGATATGTATCAACTATCGTTTAACAATGTAACTTTTAATTTAAATAGTATTGAAATGTTTAGTTTTAAAAGTTATTTGGATAAAATTAATATTGATTATTGGGAAAAAGAATATGAAAATTCAATTTATGAAAAGAAAATTCCTATTCCTACGTTGCAATCAAATTTAATTATTTTATTGAACAGAAAAGAATTGAATGAACTGCTGTTTCTATTAGATTATGAGAAATGCAAACCGCTTTTAAAATCAGTAGAAATAGATTATAAATTAATTTTTAACTGATTCTAAAATTGTATTATTTTGTATATTTGGGTAATTAAAAAATCCGTCATGTTCACACAAACTTGACGGATTTTTTTATTTTACTGTTGCTTCTAATTTTACACTAATTTTATTAGAAACTTTACTTTTAACAACCGAAGGAATTGCAATATCAAAGTCACTTGCATTGACATTAAAATTAGAAATGATTTCTACACCTGCATCAGTTTTTCTAATCTTGGCTACAATAACTACATCTTTGGTTTTTCCGTGAAGTTCTAATTTTCCTTTTACAGTAAAATCTTTGGCAGTTGAAGTTAACGAAGAAAGGTCAAATGCATCAATTTTTCCTCTAAAAGTTGCTTTGGGAAAAACATCACTTTCTACATAATTTTCATTAAAATGTTCTTCCATCAAGGCTACCTTAAATCGGAATCCTTTCATTAACGCAAGGCTGGCAATTTCTCCAGTTTTAGGATTTAAGACAAATGTAACACTGTTATTGATGGCTTTTACTTCTTCAAAAGCTGGCATTGAGGCTTCAAAAATAATTTTACCCGACTTAGAAACCATTTTGTCTTGTGCAGTAACAATAACTGACACAAGCAAAAAACAAAAAACGACTAACTTTTTCATACTCTTTTATATTATTATGATTTTTATTCTTGTAATCCATCTGTACTCCATTGACTTACAATATCAATCGAGTTTTGCGGCAATCGTGGTGCGCCAAGTGGCATCACACCAATTTCACCATTTTGTCTAGAAATTCTATCTAATAAACCATTATTGAGCATAGCATTTTTTACTTGATTGTAAGTAACAAGTGACATTGGTGCTCCATTAGTAGGAACTGCTCCGTGACAAGAAATACAATTGGCATCAATTATAGATTTTACATTTTGATTGTACTTTACAACGCCCAAGACTGGTGTTGCGTCTATTAAATCATTAGTGCTATCGTTGGTACAACTAGAGAAAATAAAAGTTAAAGAAAGTGCGATAAAAAGTGCTTTAGGGTTCATAGCGTTTAAATTTGAATTCAAAATTAGTAATAAAACTTCGATATTTAGATATAAATAATTGTTAAGAAAGTTGTAAAAAATAGATTCAAGAATAATCTAATTAATATTATCTAATCTACGTTAAAAGAAAAAGTTTAGTTTTACACAATTAATATTTCTTGGTTATTAATCCAAAGAAGAAGTAATCTCGTATCTAATTCTAACAAAACAATTATCAATATTATGAAAAAAAAAATAGTACTAATAGCTTTCATTATTATAGTAGCAGGAGCAACATCTATTTACTTTTATGCTTACAAAGACCATAGAGATATAGCAAGAGAATCAGCAGATTATGTTGTTTCTGTGAGCCAAATGCAAACTGAATTTTCTACTAATGACAGTTTATCATATAATAAGTATCAAGATAAAACTATAGAAATTTCAGGAAAAATCACTGCTATTGATATAGAAAGTAGAGGAATTACTGTTGATGAAAAATTGTTTGCAACCTTTAAAAATGCATTACCTAAAGAAATTTCTAATGGACAATTAGTAAAAATTAAAGGTCGTTTTTTGGGATACGACGATT
The DNA here is from genome assembly GCF_043778725.1 of Flavobacterium sp. Lineage (GTDB taxonomy): Bacteria > Bacteroidota > Bacteroidia > Flavobacteriales > Flavobacteriaceae > Flavobacterium. The sequence goes on from NZ_JAYWFT010000030.1 coordinate 8,173, forward strand.
TATTAGAAGAGTTTAAGATTGATCAAACAACGATAATAGAATAAATTATTGTGCATTTCAAAATTTATTTATTATTAAAAAACATTTATTTTTACAAAATTAATTACCAATTATAGTTTATGAAAAAGTTACTTTTATTAGTTTTATTATTACCTTTTGCAACGTTTGCACAAGAAGATTTGTTGTCTGGAGTTGACTCTGTTGCTACTAAAACAAAAGTCGAATCGGCATTTAAAGGTTTAAAAATTGTGAATTTAGAATCTACAAAGCTTGCTGCCAAAGGCGATTTATATTTTATTGTAGCCCACAGATTTGGATCAGTGAAAGAGGGATTTGAAGGTTTTTTTGGACTTGACAATGCCAATACCCAAATTAAATTTCTTTATGGTTTAAAAGATTGGTTAACCATAAGTGGTGCTAGAAGTGAGTTGGCGTATGACTTTTCGTTGAAATATAATTTGCAAAACCAAATTAAAGATGGATTTCCTGTTGCTATTGTAGGTTTCAGTAGCTTGGCAATTAACAATACTTTAAAAGAAAGTAATTACCCTAAATTAAAGTTTGACAATCGCTTAATTTATGTAACCCAATTATTAATTTCTAGAAAGTTTTCTGAAAAATTATCGCTTGAATTGGCTCCTACTTTTTTTCATGAAAATTTTGTAGAAAATGATGATCAAGACAATTCGCAATATGCAATTGGTTTTGGTGGACGGTATAAAATGTCTAAACGTTGGTCAATAAATATGGATTATGCAGCGCATTTAAACAGAGCTTCCAATTCTATTTATAAAAATCCGTTGTCTATTGGAGTAGATTTGGAAACTGGTGGGCATGTTTTTCAGATGCATTTTACCAGTTCGCAAGGAATTCATGAAGCTGGTTTTCTAGGGCAAACAACTGGAGATTGGACTAAAGGCGATGTGTTTTTTGGTTTTAACTTGGCTAGAGTATTCTAATTATCAGAATAAAAATAAAATAAAAATCCCGATACTACATAAAATAGTATCGGGATTTTTTTATAACGTAAAACTACATTCTTTCTGGAACTTCAATACCTAAAAGCTTGAAAGAATCTTTTATAATAGTAGCAACTTTCAAAGATAATTGAACTCTTACTACTTTTTTATCTAGATTTTCTTCTCCAAGAATAGAAACATTTTGATAAAAAGAGTTAAATTCTTTAACCAATTCATAAGTATAATTAGCAACCAAAGCTGGACTAAGATTTTCTGCTGCATTTTGAATCACTTCAGGAAAAAGAGCTATTAGTTTAATCACTTCTTTCTCTTTGGGATGAAGAGCATCTACTGGAGTTTGTCCTAGAGTTTGGTAATCAAAATTTGCTTTTCTTAAAATAGATTGAATTCTAGCATAAGTATATTGAATAAACGGACCCGTATTTCCGTTAAAATCTACAGATTCTTCTGGATTGAACATCATTGATTTCTTTGGATCCACCTTTAGCATGTAATATTTTAACGCTCCAAGTCCAATTATTTCATATAATTTAGATTTTTCGTCGCTAGAATAACCTTCTAATTTTCCTAAATCTTCCGAAATTTTTTGCGCAGTGGCACTCATTTCCATCATTAAATCATCTGCATCAACAACAGTTCCTTCACGAGATTTCATTTTTCCAGAAGGAAGTTCTACCATTCCATAAGACAAATGAAATAAATTGGCTGCCCAATCAAAACCAAGTTTTTTAAGTATTAAAAACAGTACTTTAAAATGATAATCTTGTTCGTTTCCTACGGTGTAAACCATTCCGCCAACATCTGAAAAATCCTTAACACGCTGAATTGCAGTACCTATGTCCTGAGTCATGTAAACCGCAGTTCCGTCCGATCGGAGCACTATTTTTCTGTCTAAACCATCAGGCGTTAAATCTATCCAAACTGATCCATCAGAATCTTTTTCGAAAATTCCTTTTTCAAGTCCAAATTGTACTACTTCTTTTCCTAATAAATAAGTATTTGATTCGTAGTAATAACTATCAAAATCAACTCCAAGTCTTTTATAAGTTTGAGCAAAACCATCATAAACCCATTGGTTCATCATTTTCCAAAGCTCCATAACTTCTGGTTTTCCTGCTTCCCAATCTAATAGCATTTGTTGGGCTTCAATGATACTTGGTGCTATTTTTTTTGCCTCTTCTTCTGATTTTCCTTCAGACATTAAAACGGCAATTTCTGATTTGTAAACTTTATCAAATTCTACATAAAAATTTCCAACCAGTTTATCACCTTTTAAACCTGAAGTTTCTGGAGTTTCACCTTTTCCATATTTCTGCCATGCCAACATCGATTTGCAAATATGTATTCCTCTATCGTTGATGATTTGTGTTTTATAGACTTTTTTACCCGATGCTTTAATAATTTCGGCAACAGAATAACCCAATAAATTGTTTCTAACGTGACCAAGATGTAATGGTTTGTTGGTATTGGGTGAAGAATATTCTACCATAACCGCTTTATCATTTGCGGAAGCAGCAACAAAACCATAGTGTGTATCGTTGTAAATAGTATTAAAAAATTGAATATAGTAAGCATCGGAAATTACAATGTTTAAAAATCCTGCAACAACATTAAATTTTGCAACTTGCTCAACATTTTCTACTAAAAATTCTCCAATTTTTGTACCTATTTCTACAGGATTTCCTTTGATAACTTTCAATAATGGAAAAATAACCATGGTAATATCACCTTCAAAATCTTTCCTGGTTGCTTGAAATTCAATTTTTTCGATAGAAATACCAAATTGTGTTTGAATTGCATCAATAATAGCTGGAAATAAGATTTGTTGTAGCGTCATTTTTACATTTTTAAATAAGAGTGCAAAGATAGCGTATAATTATAAAAATGAAGAATGAAATAGTAGGATAATGATTTGAAAATAAAAGGAATGAAATAAAAGCTATAATTTGTAAGATATATTAGATAAATAAAATTATTAAGTGCATTATATCGATTTTATTTGTATTTAATCGATATTATTTATAATATTTGTATGTCAAATAGCATTCCCAATGAAAAAAACTCTATCACTATTATTTATTTTACTTACCGTAAATGTCTTTTCGCAAGCCATTACAGTAAGTACAAATACCTACACGGTTCCGCAATTGGTAAATTCTGTTTTAATAAATTCACCTTGTATTAATGCCACTAATATAACTTGGAGAACAGGTACAAATTTTGGTTCAACGAATGGCATTGGATATTTTCAAAATACCAATCCCAATTTTCCTATGCAAAGTGGTGTTGTGCTTAGCACTGGAAATGCGCTAGAAGCAGCTGGACCAAACACAACTTTTTTATCATCGGGCACAACAGCATGGACAGGCGATGCTGCACTAGAAGCAACTTTAGCAACATCTGGCATAACAATGACTTCTGCCAATGCAACTGTTTTAGAATTTGAATTTACACCTTTATCACCACATTTTGATTTTGATTTCTTGTTTGCATCCGAAGAATACGGTAATTTTCAGTGCCAATTTTCTGATGCTTTTGCCTTTTTATTGACAAATATGAGTACTGGTATTACTACAAATTTGGCCGTTGTTCCTGGAACTTCTAGTCCGATATCTGTTGTAACTATTAGAGATTTTTTATACAATTCTACTTGTCCATCGGCTAATCAAAACTTTTTTGGCTCTTTCAATGGTGGATCGAACGCAACAAATTCTGCTACGAACTTTAATGGTCAAACCAAGGTAATGAATGCTTCGGCAACACTAGTGCCGAACACACTTTATAAAATAAAATTAGTTATTGCCGATAGAAGTGATAATAAATCGGATTCTGCAATTTTTTTATCTTCCAATAGTTTTAATATTGGTCAAAAAGTATTGGGAGACGATTTAACCATTGCAACAAATACTGCAATTTGCGACGGACAAACTCATGTTATAAACAGTGGACTAAACCCTGCAATATATTCGTTTATTTGGAAAAAAGATGGCGCAATTATTAATGGTCAAAATGGTGCATCGCTAACAATTAGTCAGCCTGGAGTTTATGAAATAACATATACCAATATTGCTTTTCCTTGTCAAACAATAACAGATAGCATTCTAGTAGAGTATTATCCTATTTTTAGTACGCCTAATCCAACTAATTTATATAAATGTAATACAGGACAGCCAAACTACAATTTCAATTTGGCTTACAACACTCCATTAGTAACATCAGGATTAGATGCAAGCACTACCGTTTCTTATCATGCTTCTATAATTGATGCAAATTCTAATAGTAATGCTTTGCCTCTAAATTATTTGAGCGCAGGAAATCAGACCATTTTTGTTAGAATCAACAATCCAGCTACAGGATGTTATACTATAAAATCGTTTCAATTGCTTGTAGTTACCTCTCCAATTGCCAATCAGCCAGCAGATTTAACATTGTGCGGTAATAATGCAGGAACAGGAAATTTTAATTTAAATTTTACAACCTCATCAATATTAAATGGTCAATCGCCTTTAATATATACGGTGCTATATTTCTATACTATGGCTGATGCAAATGCTAATACAAATGCAACTAATGGACAAGTAATAGTTAGTAATCCAAATCAGACAGTTTATATAAGAGTTCATCTAATTACTGATTCAAGTTGTTATAGTATTACTTCTATGAATTTACATTTACTTCCATTGCCACTAGTAGATAAACTAGATGATGTAATTACATGTACCAGTTATATTTTACCTCCATTAACAAATGGTAACTATTTTACAGGATCAGGCGGAACAGGAACTCCTTTATTTGCTGGAGATGTAATTACCCAAACAAAACTTATTTATATCTATAACATTAGCAATAGTACGCCTGCATGTCCCAATGAAACAAGCTTTAAAGTAGTAATTATTAAACCCGAAGATTTATCAATTACATCTGGAACTTATTGCAACAATTATACACTTCCATCGCTACAATATGGAGAATATCATACACAACCTGATGGCGCAGGAACAAATTTACCCGGAGGAACAGTTCTTACTACTTCACAAACAATTTATTATTATTTCCTTTCAGATGAAACGCCTCCTTGTGTTGTTCAAGCACCATTTAGTATAGTAATTGTTACTTCCCAAGATGTACCAACTTTTTCCAATGTATTTGATTGTACCTCCTACACTCTTCAACCATTGTCTTTTGGAAATTATTATGATGGTCCAAATGGAACCGGAAATCAATTACCAGTTGGAACTGTAATAAATGCTTCGAAAAGAATCTATATTTATGGACAAACTGGAACTGCTTGTAACAGTCAAAGCACCTTTGAAGTGGTGATAGGCATTAATTTTCCAACTTCGGTAACAGAATGTGTTAGTTATACATTACCACAATTAATAGTTGGAAACTATTTTACAGGACCAATTGGCTCTGGAACTCAAATTGCAGCCGGAACTGTAATTAATAGTACACAAACAATTTATGTGTATGCTATTTCTCAATCGCAGCCCAACTGTACAGACAATTATAACTTTATAGTATCAATTGTTTTACCCGTTATAACACCACCAACAGTACTTTCTGGATGTGATAATTATACATTACCAGCACTAACAACAGGAAATTATTTTACTGCTTCTGGCGGCGGTGGTACAGCATTATTTGCTACAGATGTCATTACGTCTTCACAAAAATTGTACATTTATGTAAACGATAATAATGGTTGTCAAAACGAAATTAGCATTGACATCGTAATAAATCAAACTCCAATAATAGATTCTAGAGCAGAGATTGATGCGTGCCATTCTTATACCTTAACTAATTTATCACAAGGAAATTATTTTACTGGTCCAAATGGAAGCGGAACCATGATGAATGGTGGCGATGTCCTTACAGATTCTCAGTTAATCTATATTTATGCTACTGCAAATGGATGTTCGGCAGAAACAAGTTTTCAATTAAATATTTTTAAAATAGTTGCGTTTCAACCCCAAAATATTGCAATTTGTGATAATTATACTTTACCAACATTGCCAGTAGATAATAAATATTACACTCAAACTGGCGGACAGTATGGAACAGGAACAGAACTTCCATCGGGAACTATACTAAATACATCACAAACAGTTTATGTTTTTATTGAATCTGCAGGAAGAATAAATTGTACCAATGAAACTAGTTTTACAATAACAATAATTCCTACACCAGTTATTCCTAATCCGGCTAATGTGGCTGTATGTAATTCATATACTTTACCAGCATTATCTGTGGGTGATTATTATACTCAGACTAATAAAGGAGGAATTAAACTAAATGCTGGTACGGTTATAACAACCAGTCAAACGCTATTTATTTATGCCGAAACTGCTACTACACCAAACTGCTTTGACGAAAAAAGTTTTACAATTGCTATTTTTAATGTCGATCAATTGCAAGACATAACCATTTGCGAAAGCTATACTTTACCCAACCTAACCATTGGAAATTATTATAACGCAACTGGTGGAACTGGAGGTATGATTTTGCAAGGAAGTACAATTTATGCAAGTAAGACGGTTTATATCTTTGCTAATTCTGGTTACAATCCTAACTGTTCTGATGAAACTTCGTTTGTAGTTACAATTATCGATACGCCAATTGCAAATCCTGTTCCTCTTGCCGTTAGAACTATTTGTGATCAAGACGGAATTAATGATGGTATTTTTAATTTTGATTTAACTACTTTCAATTCTATAATTCTAGGAACGCAAACTGGCCCAGAATTTTCATTAAATTATTACAGTACTCTAAATGATGCTACTGCAAATAGTAATTCAATTATAAATTCTACACTAACAACTGTTTATGTTAGAGTAAATAATGCCTTGGCACCCAACTGTTATGATGTAAAACCAATTTCAATAATTGTAAATAAAATACCCGAACCTAAACCAATTGACGGAATTATATGTATAAAAAGTTCTAACGGACAATTATTAAATCCATACATGCTTTACAGCGGATTACCTTCAAACACGCACACTTTTCAATGGTTTAACGCCCAAGGACAAGTTGTAGGAACTGGAGCAAACTATCAGGCAATTCTACCCGGAACTTATAGTATCATTGCAACAAGTACCATTACTGGATGTCCATCGGAAGAAGTATTTACAATTGTTAGTCCGTCTGAACCTGCTCTTGTAAGTTATGCAGTAAGTGCCGATTTTGCCGACAGTCAATCTATTACTATAACGGCTACAGGAACTGGTGGTGATTATGAATATCAATTAGATAACGGAGTTTTTCAAGACAGTCCTGTTTTTAACAACGTAATGTCGGGTTTACACACTATAACTGTTCGAGATAAAAATGGCTGCGGAATAACAATAACTGATGCAATAGTTGTTAATTATCCTCACTATTTTACACCCAATGGCGATGGAATAAATGAAACTTGGAACATTAAAGATTTACAAGAACAAGAAGTATCAACAATATACATTTATGACCGATATGGTAAATTAATAAGAAAAATAAAACCATCTGGTATTGGATGGGACGGAACTTACAACAATACTCTAATGCCAGCTGATGATTATTGGTTTTCAATAAATTATCTAAAAGATGGTACCGAAAAAGAATTTAAAGCTCATTTTGCTTTAAAACGATAAATGCCTTTTTTGCCCCAATAAAAAAAGCTTTTTCAATTTAAATTACATTTGAACCAAAAACCCCGAAGTGCAAATCGGGGTTTTTATTTTTTATAAAAAAAACAAAGACAACCTACTACCATTTTATAATAGCACTTGCCCAAGTAAATCCGCTACCAAAAGCAGCCAAAACTATTGTATCACCTTCTTTAATTTTGCCCAATTCCCAAGCTTCTGTTAATGCTATCGGAATAGATGCTGCCGTTGTATTTCCGTATTTTCGAATGTTATTAAACACTTGATCATCACTCAATTTAAAACGTTGCTGAATGAATTGCGAAATTCTTAAATTGGCTTGGTGCGGAATCAACATATCAATATCGGCAACTTCAAGATTATTGGCTTGTAAACCTTCGTTAATGACTTCGCTAAAACGTACTACGGCATTTTTAAAAACAAATTGTCCGTTCATGTGCGGAAAATAACTTTCATCATCTGGATTATTATCTGCCAAAATATCTGTAATCCATCTTCCTCCCATTCCTGGTGCTAAAACAGCTAATTCTTCGGCATGTTCACCTTCAGAATGTAAGTGTGTAGAAAGAATTCCTTTGGTTAAATCTTCTTCTCTACTCACTAAAGCTGCTCCTGCTCCATCTCCAAAAATTACAGAAACACCGCGTCCTCTATTAGTCATGTCCAATCCCAAAGATTGCACTTCTGACGCTACAACCAAAATGTTTTTATACATTCCAGTTTTAATATATTGATCAGCAACAGATAGCGCATATATAAATCCAGAACATTGATTTCTAATGTCCAATGCGCCAACGGTTTTTAATCCTAATTCTTTTTGAACAGCAACTCCTGGTCCAGGAAAATAAAAATCGGGTGAAATTGTAGCAAAAACTATAAAATCAATCTCGTCGTTGGCAATTCCAGAACGCTCAATTGCAATTTTTGCAGCTTTTACACCCATTGAAGTTGTTGTGTCTTCACCACGAATGATGTGACGTCGTTCTTTAATTCCGGTACGCTCTTGAATCCATTCATCAGAAGTATCCATTATTTTGGACAAATCGTCATTAGTCACCACATTATCAGGAACATAATATCCTAGCCCAATTATCTTTGAATGATACATATTTTATATTTTTAGCAAAATTGATAGTACAAATTTAACAATCTTTTAAAAAATACTATTAGAAATTGGCTTAAATTTTGGATTTGTTAATTGTTATTTCATCTTAAAAACAAAAAAACCATCAACAAGAGCTGATGGTTTTAGATAAATTTTATGTTATACTATTATGCCGATTGGTCGTCAACAGTTGCATCTGGAGCATTTTTTTTCACAGATTCGATTCCGTTTTCTCTAGAAGCTACACTTTCATACATTTCACTGTTTCCAATAATTTGTCCGTTTCCTGCTTTTAAATTGAAATAGGGTTGACCACTTTTAGCTTCCAATCTGTCATAGCGACCATCATCTTGCGAATTTTTTTTAACTGATTCAATTCCGTTTTCGCAAGCTGCTTTGGTAGTATAACCTTCACTTGCTAGAATTGTTTGTCCATTTCCTGCTTTTAGATTGAATTGAAATTCTCCATTCTTTCTTGTTGTAATTACAAATTTTCCCATTTTTACGGTTTTAGTTTTTTTGATTAATTTGAACTAATAAAATTATAGATTTTTTTATAAATAAACAAATAATTTTTGTAGCATTATTTCTACTTTTTATTATTAATTAGTTGTAGTTCAGTCATGATATCTAAAAAATAATTATTATTTTTAATGAATACAAACGTTTATTAATAAAAAACAAAACCTATAATTTAGGTTCCCAAAGTTCAATTTTATTGCCTTCAGAATCCATAATATGTACAAATTTTCCATAATCATAACTTGCAATTTCATCAAGAATCGTTACACCGTTTTCTTTAAGTTTGGCTACAAGCGCTTCTATATTTTGAACTTGATAATTAATCATAAATTCTTTTTTGGATGGCGCAAAATAGTCGTCTCCTTTCTTAAACGGTTTCCATTGAAGCGAGTTTACTTCCTCTGGTTTGTTCACATTTCTAGATTCAAAACTAGCTGAACCCCATGCATTAATATCTAATCCTAAATTTTTAGCATACCATTCTTTGGTTTCTTTTGGATTATCAGATATAAAGAAAATTCCACCAATTCCTGTCACTTTTGGCATTGTATCAACAGATGGTATTGCGCTTACGGTTTGCTTTTTTGATTCGTCCATTTTTTTTGATTTATTAAGTGAAGCATTGCAGCTTGAAAGAAGCGTTACAATTGAAAATGATAGTATTAGTTTGTTCATGTTTATTTTTTTAGTAAAAATCTTGTTTACTATCTTTACTTTATTCTGGTAGTAATGATTATAGACGGTTTAGTTTGATTGATTCGTTTTGGATCTAGAACTAAAATTTCCAATTTTGAAATATTTTTTGGATCAATCATGTAGGTTTCTAAATTTTCTATTAATAAATCATTTACCATAACATTTATACTATCACTGTTTTTTAAAGATTGATTTTGCTCTTTAATATTTTCAACAAATTTTTCTAAAGTTATAGGTTCTGAAACTGTTTTATTTGAACTCTTCTGTGAGAAAACATTTGAAGAAATTAAAATCAAAAACAGAATAACTATTTTTTTTATACTCTTTAAGCGCATTTTATTTGAGAATAATATAGGTTGAAATTAAGTTTTTTATTTAATAATTTTAATTGATTGTCGTCCTGTATTGGTATGCAAATTCAAAAAATAAATACCGCTTGCATACGAAAAATCAAATGTGTAGCGCTTGGTTGTTGCACTTTCAATTTCATCAATTTTTAGTTGTTTAATAAATTGTCCTGTGCTAGAATATAAGCCTAACATTAAATGATCTGTACCTCTAAAATCTATTTCTAAATTAAGTTTATCTTTAATAGGATTTGGTGCAACTCTAACATTTAACGGAATTCTAGCTTGCTCCTGAAATTGATTTACATTCAAATTGTTAGTCATTTTATAAATTGTAGTTCCGCAAGCATAGGCCAAAGTGTTGTTTACAAAAAATATTCTGTTTAGATTACTTCCCACAGTTGTATTTGTCCAAGTAGTTCCACTATCGAACGTTTCATAAAATCCAGTGGCGTGTCCGCCCATCCAACCATGATTTTCATCTACAAAGCCAACCGCTTGAATTTCTGATTCTGGTGCGTCTTTTGAAATCCAATTTAAGCCACCATCAGATGATTTTATTAACTTACCAGGATTAGGTGCAACAGCTTCAATTGCTCCAAAAATTACATTAATATTACTTGCTAAAACTTGTAATTTCCACACATATTCACCAGCAATTGTTCCGTTATAAACAGTTGTCCAAGTAGTTCCGCCATCGGTAGTTTTCAATATTACTGCGCCACTAGCACTATTTCCAGAGGCATAACCTGTATATTCATCCGTAAAAAGCACTTCTACCAATGCATCTGCATAAGCACTCATGTTGATGTATTGCCAAGTCATTCCACTATCGGAAGATTTAATAATGTAAGCTGGCGAAAAATATGCACCACAGCCATATATTGTTGATGTTCCTATACAATCCAATCCACAAATTGCATCAGGATTAGTAGAAATTGTAACCAAACTCCATGTTGTTCCTCCATCAATAGTTTTATAGAATTTTCCGTTTAATGTGCCTAAAAAACCTATGTTTTCATCAAGAAATTCTATATTCCTAAAATAATGATAACTTCCTAAAATAGAATTATTTAGTTGCTGCGTCCAAGTAGTTCCGCCGTCAATTGTCTTATAAACTGCAGCGTAATATCCGTTGGCAGCCCAACCTAAATTTTCATTTAAAAAAAACACATCATCAAAGCGTTGCCCATTTAAATTTGCTGCAATATTTGGCATTGGAGACCATGATAATTGTGCCGATGAAACAGTTGAAATTAATAAAAAAAAGAATAGTTTTTTCATTGATGATATTTTTTATAAAAATATAAAAATTATTGCTGTCTTTTAAAGATTTAATTCATTTTTTTAAATTGATTTTTAACATAAACTAAACCTATTATATTACCTATTTATCTTATTTTAGTGCTCTAATTTTTTTACTAAAACTAAAATTTATGAAATTACGATTATTAATGTTATTTGTTTTGGGAGCAAGTTTTTCTAGTTTCGCACAAGAAAATCTTACTTATCAAAAACCATCAGCAGAAATTCTTGCTCTTGCAGATTATGAACGTGCGCCAACAGTAAGCATGGATTCTAAAAAAGAATACCTTTTATTAAGTTATAGAAATACCTACAAGACACTTGATGATTTAAACCAAGAAGAAATGCGATTGGGCGGTTTACGAATTAATCCTGTGACCAATATTTCTAGCACAGTGACTTATATCAATAATCTAAAAATTAGAAAAATTAGTGATAAACTTGAAATTCAAGTAAGTGGACTGCCACAAGAAATAAAAATAGCCAATATTTCTTGGTCTCCAAACGAGAAAAAAATTGCATTTACAAATACTACAAGTTCTGGTGTAGAACTTTGGATAATTGATGTTGCTTCTGCAGTAGCTAAAAAAATAACTTCGGACAATTTAAATGCCAATCTAGGAAGTCCCTACAACTGGATGAAAGATAATGAAACGCTTTTAGTAAAATTCTTGCCTAAAAACAGATTGCCACTTGTAGATTTAAAAAAAGATTTGCCCAAAGGACCAACGGTTTCTGTAAGTGATGGTTCAAAATCGCAAAACAGAACATACCAAGATTTGCTAAAAAATAAAACCGACGAAACCAATTTTGAAAACCTAGTAACATCAGAGTTGTACAAAGTTTCAATTTCTGGAACTTCACAATTATTTAAACCAGCAGCAATTTATACCGGAGAAAGTTTCTCTCCAGACGGAAATTATTTAATGCTGACTTCCATTCAAAAACCGTTTTCTTACATTGTACCGCTAAGTCGTTTTCCTCAAAAAACGATAGTTTATGACTTGTCTGGAAAAGAAATTAAAGTTGTAAACGAAGTTCCATTAACCGAAATTATGCCCAAAGGATTTTCGTCTGTAAGAAAAGGAAAAAGAAATATGAATTGGCGTGCCGACAAACCTGCAACATTATATTATGTAACAGCACTTGACGAAGGCGATCAATCTAAAAAAGTAGCTTTTAGAGACGAAGTTTTTCTTTGGAATGCACCATTTACAGCTGAGGCATCTTCGTTAGTTAAAACCCAACAACGTTTTGGTGGAATTATTTGGGGAAATGACAACTATGCTGTTGTTACTGATGATTGGTACGATACAAGAAATACCAAAACCTACTTGATAAATCCATCAACTTCTAATGCATCACCAAAAATAATATCCGATAGAAATTCGCAAGATATTTATTCGGATCCAGGGAATTTTGAAACCAAGAAAAATCAGTTCGGAAGATATGCTTTGGCAATAGAAAATGACAATGTTTATTTAATAGGAGATGGAAATACTAAAGAAGGACAATTTCCATTTATTGATGAATACAATTTAAAAACCTTAAAATCTAAACGCCTTTACAAATCTAACTTGAAAGATAAAAAGGAGGATTTAATGTCTATTGAAGATTTTAAAAAAGGTGATGTTTTGGTCATGTTACAATCTAAAAATGATTATCCAAATTACTATTTTAGAAACATAAAATCGGGAAAATTAACAGCAATTACTTCGTTTAAAAATCCGTTTGAAAGCATTAAAAACGTGTATAAAGAAGTTATTAAATACAAACGAAAAGATGGTGTAGATTTATCGGGAACATTATATTTACCTATAGGTTACGACCGAACTAAGAAAGAAAAAGTACCGTTATTAATTTGGGCTTATCCTGCCGAATTTAAAGATAAAAACTCTGCTGGGCAAAATGATAAAAATCCAAACGAATTTACGTTTCCTAATTATGGATCATTTGTATATTGGGTAACCAAAGGTTATGCCGTTCTTGATGACGCTTCGTTTCCAATAATTGGTGAAGGCACAATAGAACCTAACGATACTTTTATCACACAATTGGTTGATGATGCCGAAGCTGCAATAAATGCTGTAGACAATTTAGGGTATATCAATCGTAAAAAAGTTGCCGTTGGTGGGCATTCGTATGGTGCATTTATGACCGCAAATTTATTGACTCATTCCAATTTATTTGCTTGCGGAATTGCTAGAAGTGGTGCATACAATAGAACATTAACGCCTTTCGGATTTCAAAGCGAACAACGCAATTACTGGGATGTTCCAGAAATTTACAACGGTATGTCGCCATTTATGAATGCCGATAAAATGAAAACGCCTTTACTTTTAGTTCATGGTGATGCCGATAATAATCCTGGTACTTTTACTTTACAATCTGAACGCTATTTTCAGGCTTTGAAAGGTCTTGGTGCTCCAGCTAGATTGGTTTTATTACCAAAAGAAGCTCACGGATATGTTGCAAAAGAAAATATCTTGCATTTACTTTGGGAACAAGATCAGTTTTTAGAAAAGTATTTGAAGAATTAGAACGGTTTCGGGTTTCGGATTTAAAGATAAAAAAACCTTTGAATTATTAAATTCAAAGGTTTTTTATTGTTTTAAACTGAGTAGTCTTTTTACAAAGGTAGTTACTAAATAAAAATCAGTATTAATGTGATTATAATGCCTCCAACGGTAAAATACATTCCTCTTTTAAAAATATCTGTTTTGGGTAAAAACATCCAAAAAGAAGAAATTACAAAGAATAAAAGTGACAAACCAAAGAAAACATTTAATAAAAATAACGGCTGGTTGGTTGACGATTTATGCAACTTGGTCATTTTTTCTAATATAAAAGGAAGTTCCTTAGATGTATAATTGGCAATTCCTGTTTTAGTATTAAAAGTTCCTTGCTTAAAATAAATTATTTCGTTCTCTTGTTTTTCAATTTTAAAATCCCTCATTCTCAAGGCTTTTCCTAGATTTTCAATTTTTAAATCTTTAGGTAATGTTTTTTCGATTTTCTGTTCTGATTTTAGAAAATCGGTTTCTCTAAATATTAGAAGAACACCACTTATAGCATAAACTGCCATAATTCCTGCAAGAAAAAAGCCCAAATAACGGTGGTAAATGCGCATGTTTTTGTTAAGATTAATTTTACTCATAAAAAAAGTTAAGGTTAATAAGGATTTTAGACTATTGAAAACTATAATGGTTTAATGAAAAAGTAAATAAACAGTATTTAAATTACAAACTTAAACAAACTTTTAATTTTTTTTCAAGTATATTTTCACTTTCAAAAAACAAAATTTTGTCATTATAAAGTGCTTCTATCAAATAATGACTTCCTCTAAAATAGGAGTTTATAACTGTAACTATAAACTCTGAATGAGCAACAACTTTTAATTGATGTGGATATTTGAAAAGTTTTTTTTCGTCAATTTCTATTTCGTTTACATCACCAAATAGTGATGCAATATATTTATTTTTTGGGTTTTCATAAATAAATTTGGGCATTCCTTTTTCAATAATTGTTCCTTTTTTCATAACCAAAACCTCATCGGCAAACGATAATACATCGGTACTATCGTGTGTGGCAACAATTGTTGTAATTTCCTTTTTATGCAAGTAAGAAAATAACCTTCGGCGCAAACTATTTTTTCTAAAATTATCAATGTGACTAAAAGGTTCGTCAAGTAATAAAACTTCGGGTTCTAGTGCCAATACTCTAGCAATTGCTACTCTTTGCATTTGTCCGCCACTTAAATACTTAGCTTTTACATTGGCAAATTCGGTCATTTCTACTATTTCTAACAACTCTAAAATGCGCATATTTTTTTGTTCTGGATAAATATTAGAAAGGTATTTTCCAACGTTTTCTGCAACAGTTATAAAAGGCATTAAATCGAAATCTTGCGCTAAGTATTTCATAAAATCCATTCCTGGTATAAGATTGTATTTTGGTCCTAATACCTCGGTGTTGTTCCATGAAATTTGACCATCATCTAAATCGTACAAACCATAAATAAGTTTGAGAAGTGTACTTTTTCCGCAACCACTTTCACCAATTATAGCAAGATTTTGTCCTTTTTCAATAGAAAAAGTACTTTTCGTGATGGTCGTTTCCTGTAAATAGGAGAATACAATGTTATTAACCTTAAGCATGATGCAAAAATAGTAACTTATTAGAAACTTTTCATCAGTCTAAAGAATAAGATTATTATATAATTATTGAAACAGAAGCACCTGTTTTTTTTCAAATCAAACTAGCTCAAAAAAAACTAATCATAAATGAACAGAACACCACTTTCAAATTAAATTATTTTCAATAAAAAAAAGCTTTCACTGCATAAATTATTCAGTTCATCGTATTTATCGTCATTATACCGATGTTTTGGAAGTTTATTTTGTTTTATCTGTAACTTTAATGTGTTAGTTTCAATTATTAAATCCTAAAACTATGAAAAAGAAACATTTACTTTTAATTATTTTAATTCTGAACATCAGTTATGCAACTGCCCAAGTAGGAATTAATACGCCTTCGCCTGATGCTCAACTAGATATAAAATCAAGCAGTCAAGTTGCTCCAGTTGGTACTGACGGAATATTAATTCCGAAAGTCAATGTATTTTCAGCAATAAATCCTACTATTTCGCAACAAGGAATGTTGGTTTATTTAACAACTGCAACAACATTTGGAGGAAACCCAAAGCCTATTGGTTTTTACTATTGGAATTTTCCAACATTAGATTGGATTGGAATATCAACAACAGCCAATGGCGACCATGATTGGTATGAAGTAGGCACAACTACTGCTCCAGATGCAATTACAGACAATATGTTTCATACTGGTAATGTGGGAATAAATACTCCATCACCAGCTACAATATTTGATGTAAAAGGAAATAATAATTGGAACACAAGTACAGGTGAAGGCGATGTTAGAATTGGTGATCCTACTTATAGATTTAAAATTGGAATTGCAAATTCTGGTGCAGGTGCAGGTGATATCCGTTTAACAGCAGATGGAGGAACCAATCGCATTTTTTTAGGCAATGCAACTAATAGTACTTTAACAACAATTGATGGATTAAATAATCGTGTTGGAATTAAAAATGTATTACTTCCAAACTCCGTGCTTGACATCAATGGAGATTTAGCTCTAAGAGAAGGAACAGCTATAGCGGTAACTGCTGGAGCAAATGCTATAACACCTACAGGAGAATTTAGCCATTACAGGTTAACAAGTGCAGCTGGAGCTTTTAGTATTAATACAATTGCAAACGGTAATGATGGTCAATTAGTAACTTTAATAAATGTTTCTGGCCAAGTAATGACAGTAAACAATAATAATGCTGCTAACGGAATTCTAACAGGAACTGGAGCTAATTTAGTTTCTTCATCTGGTTTAAACTCAAATGTAACTTTCATTTATAACGCATCCTTGTCTCGCTGGATTGTTAAATCTCAATCAGGAATGATAAATTCTAATTCATGGAATATTACAGGTAACGCAGGATTAAATGGTGGAAACATAACAACAGCTGGAACAAACTATATTGGAACAACTGACAATCAAAACATTGATTTTAGGACAAATAACCTTGTAAGAGGTAGATTTAGCAATCTTGGAGAATTTTTTGTAGGAACTCTAAATACAGTTTTAACAGGAGATTTGTGCAATGCTGTAGGAAACGTAACGTTTCCATGGGCACTAAATGGTTATTCAGATTTTAATGGATCGGGAACTTATGGCCAAATAACAAGTGGAACAACAATTTTTGGTGGTGTTCAAGGTGAGTACAACGGAACCAATGCACAAGGTACTGGAGTTCGTGGTATAGCATTAACTGCAACTGGAGGAACTGCTTTTACAGCACCTCATACTGGTGTATCGGGTCAAGCGACAACTTCTGGTTCCTATAAATTTGGAACCTATGGTAGCGGTGGAGCTTCATCTCGCTCTGGCGGTATTTTAGGAAACGATTTTGGTGTTGCAATGGGAGCATTGGGATATTTTTCTTCGGGTCTTTTAGATTATGCTGTATATGGATTTGGTTTAGCGCACGCCAATGGAACAGCTGGAGGCAGAATATCGACAAATTTTTCAGAAAAAAACACCAATATTGGTTTAGGTATTTATGGTGGTGTAATGGGTGGATGGGTTCGTGGAATGAAATATGGATTTCATACTAAAGGAGAAACATACAGCTTATATGTTGATGGAAACGGATATACAAATAAACCACTTGCTTATTTAATAACAACTGATGGAAATAAAAAAATAGCAAGCTTTATGAGTACATCAATGCAACCTGAAGTTACTGTAAACGGAAAATCAAATCTTGAAAACGGAAAAGTGTTTGTTCCTTTTAATAAATCTTTTCAACAAATTATTGCCAATATTGATGATGTTATTATAACTGCTTCTCCTCAAGGAAAATCTAACGGAGTGTATATTGATACTATTTCTAAAGAAGGTTTCTGGATATACGAAAACAATGATGGAACCTCCAATGTAAAAATATCGTGGATTGCTATTACTAAAATAAAAGGAGAAGAAAATCCTGAAATCTCAGAAGATTTATTAGCTAAAGACTTTGATACTAAAATGGATCGTGTAATGTTTAATGAAAATGACACTATTAATACTGCACAAAGCTTGTGGTGGGACGGAACTAAAATTCGATGGGATAGACCAACATCAGAAAAAGCAGATACCGAAACTAAAAAATTGTCTAGACCAAATGATGAGTCTAAAGACTAAAGAATAAACTATAATAACAGAAAAGAGCGATACTAAAAGTGAAGTATCGCTCTAATCAACCTAACCGATAAACAATCTTTAAATAACTAATATATTTTTCATAATTATTCTCTAATTTCTTCAGCTCGCTGGTAAATTGTATCAGAATTTAAATCAAAAATTATAAAATGTTTAATTAATCCTTTGGTACAAGTATAAATTTCAGGATTTTTAAGTTTCTCGAACTCCCAAAAGAAAGCTGTATATTCATTTTTATCACTTTCAATTAATGATTGATATAGCTCCGCTTTGGATGTTAAAATGCAATCTTGAGAAAAACCTTCCGTAACTTTTATTTTGTTCATCCCTTCAATAACTGTTTTTTTATTTCCAGTATATAAAAAATATTCCTTATAAAATAGATCCTCAACTTGTATTCCTTTTATCTCTTTTATTGATTTATCATCCTTAAAATCTTTGACCATATCGCTAATCGAAATAGATTTTGGTGCATTTTCAATTGAGATTTTATTTAATTTATTTTGAATCTTTTTGCATCCTAGTAAACTCAAAGATAAAAATACTACTATACAGAAGGTTTTATTTTTCATTTATGGCTATTGGTAATAAAAAAAATGTTACAAACTCAAACTTAGTAATAATTAATGATTCAAAGCTTATTAAATCATTAGTTTTCTGATAAAAAAAATATTTTTCACAAAACCTAATTAACTATTATGTTTTAAATTTAGAAATGATTTTATATAAAAATTAGGTTCTCCAATTGCTGCAAACTACCACAATAGAAAAGAGCGATACTAAAAGTGAAGTATCGCTCTAATCAACCTAACCAATAAACAATCTTTAATTAACTAATATATTTTTCATAATTTTTTGTATCAACTCTTGCTTTTAAATCGTGTAATAAATTATACAATCCGAAAAAAGTTCTATTAATATACAAAAAATGCTTTGAACCTCTATTTCCATTCATTTTACGCAACTGTGTGTCTTTGGCAAAATCCTCACCCATAGCTGCAATTTGACCAAAAAAATCATCGTCAGAGAAATCAAAGAAGTTACCATGAAACGGTTTGGTAAACAAACTCAATAAATCATGAAACAATTTGGTAAAATAAACTATTTCTTCTTTAGAATCATCTTGACGTAAAATCTCTAATTCGTACAATTTTTCATTAAATAATTTTGGATTATCAATTACTTTAGGATTGGCTAATTCAAAATAAGGAACATAAAATTCCTCTGGAACATGCTTAATACAACCAAAATCTATGGCTACCAAATTATCTTCTTTATCAATCAAGAAATTTCCTGGATGCGGATCGGCATGAACTTGCTTTAAATGATGCATCTGATACATATAAAAATCCCAAAGTGCTTGACCAATCTTATCGCCTTTTTGGGCATCTTTATTACGTGTTGCAAATTCAGATAAATGTTCTCCGTCAATCCATTCCATCGTCAGTATTTTTTCTGATGACATTTCTGGATAATATTTAGGAAATCTTAAATTCTCAATATTTTTACACCATTCAGAAACTTCTAAACTCTGTTTTAATTCAAGAATATAATCGGTTTCTTCTAGCAATTTATCTTCAACTTCCTTAAAATATTTATCAGAATCTTTACCTTTAATGTTAAACATTCTCACGGCAAACGGCTTCACTAAAGCCAAATCCGAGCTTATACTATCGGCTACACCTGGATATTGGATTTTCACAGCAAGATTTTTCCCATCTTTGGTTGCCTTGTGTACCTGACCGATACTCGCAGCATTCATAGCATCTGGTGTAAAAGTGTCGTACAAGCTCTCTGGATATTGACCTAAATATTTTTTAAATGTTTTTCTAACTAGTGGCGCCGATAATGGTGGAACCGAAAACTGCGACAGCGAAAATTTATCTACATATTGTTGTGGCATAATACTTTTGTCCATGCTCAACATTTGAGCTACTTTCAAAGCACTTCCTTTTAAGTTTTTTAATCCATCATAAATATCCTCGGCATTATTCTCGTTTAACTTATCTCTATTTAAAGATGGGTTTACTATTTTTTCGCCATAATAAGCAACATAATTTCCGCCTACTTTAAATCCGGTTTTTACTAGTTGACTGGCACGTTCTATCTTTCCTGTTGGAATTTTATCTAATGTTTTCATTAATTACTTTTTTTCTTTCCAAAGGAATTTTCCCAAATCAAATAAACTTTCCAATGGTTTTGTGTCTAATAAATCTACAACTGTATTAACAGATTTCTCGATTAACACATCTGTTTTCTCAAAACCTTTAGAGGTATCATCTATCCAAAATTTCAATAAAAATAAGAACTGAATCCATGCACCTTCAGAGAAAACAGGTTTTGTAATTTTTAATATTTTATCATTACTCTCTACACTGTTGTCTAGAATACTTACGATAAATTCTTTGAAATGGTTTCTAAAAAGTTTTAAACTTTTCAAATTTTTCAATCCTTCTTTATTTTCTTTTAGTGTAAAAACAACGTAACTCCTATTTAACGTTAGCAATTCGAACAAAGTAAAATACAATGTCAATAATTTATTTTTATCTGAATAACTTTCAAACGCCTCTTCTTTTTGAATTGTTGCTAGAGCATTTTCGAAAAACTTAACCCAAATTTCCTGCTTCAAAGCATCTATTGAACCAAAAAAAGTATAAAAATCGGTTTCTTCAATTTTGTGTTCTTTACAAAACGAAAAAACATTTTTAGGTTCTTCGCCTTTTTCAAGTACAAAATCCATGTATTTAGAAATTATGGCATTATCATCAATCAATTTCTTTTTAGCTGTTGTTTTCTTTGCTGTTTCCATTTGAATTAAATTTGATTGTAAAGTTAATTATTGTTTAACGATTATCTAAATATTTTAAACAAAAAGTTTTGTTAAATATCGTTCAAAATATTTGAAACAAAAAAAAGCGCTCATGAACCATGAACGCTTTTTTAATTTATAAAATACTTCTTAGTTTCCTGCTTCTGTTTTAGCTTCTTGAACCATTTTAGAATTAGCAGTAATAGCAAACTCTACACGACGGTTTTGAGATTTTCCTTGAGCAGTTTCATTTGTTGCAATAGGATCGGCAATTCCCATACCGGTTGTATTGAAACGAGATGTATTTAAACCTTTAGATGCTAAATATGTTTTTACTGAAGCAGCTCTTTGCTCAGACAATGTTTGGTTGTACTCTACTTTTCCTGAACTATCGGTATAACCATAAATTACAATATCTGTATCGGCATAGCTTTGAAAAACTGGTACCAATCTATCTAAATTAGCTTTAGCAGTAGAGGTTAAAGTAGATTTATTAGTATCAAAACGCACCGAATTTTCTCCTAGCGTTAATTTAATACCTTCTCCTACTCGTTCTACAGTTGCTCCGGGCAAAGCCGTTTGAATTTCGCGCGCTTGTTTGTCCATTTTGTTTCCAATAACGCCACCAGCAACACCACCAATTACACCACCAAGAACAGCACCCAAAGCTCCGTTTCCGCCTTTTCCTAGGTTATTTCCTAAAACGGCTCCTATTAATCCACCAGCAACAACACCAATTCCCGCACCGCGCTGTGTTTTATTAGTGTTTTTTGCAGCTTCACAACTAGACAATACTGATCCTAAACTCAGTACACATACCATTAAATATAAGGTAACTTTTTTCATCTCTTTTTAATTTTTAAATTATTTAATTTCTTTGAAATTGATAAACTACATCAATCATTTTTCCGCCCACATTAACTTGATCAACCAAATGGAATGAGTTCTCTGTAAGATTGGTAACGGTTAAAACATATCCTTCAAGTACTTTTTTAGACTTAGTTTCGTTAATAATTTTCATAACAAACTGACCATCTTTATTAATGTACCAAGTAATTGGAGAAGAAAAACCAGTACAACTTGAACTATTCAATGCCATATCGCCTTTGTTATTATTAGAAATAAATTTCCATGTACTTCCTACAAAACATTTAGAATCGGCAATGTCAAAAGAAGTTACTTTAATATAATCTGAACCTGGATACGTTACCGCATTTATTGTCCAATTTCCTTTAAGAGCCACTTCTGTCTTTTTGTCTAATTTAGTATTTGTAACTGTTTGCTTTGGTTTACAACCAATAAATGCAACTGCTAACAATAATAAGATTATACTTTTTTTCATGTTTAAAATAATTTAAGTTATTATACTGCAAATATACTTACAATTTTAATTCAATTTTTATACAAAAAACGAATAAAGTTATAGAATTACTACTACGTCAATTTGGCAGATTTTTAGTTTTGGTACTCTATTTGAATATATAAAATTATAAAAAAAAATTAACTTAAACGTTCAAAATATGGCAACAGGAAAAATTAATGTTTCAGTAGAAAACATTTTCCCATTAATCAAGAAATTTCTTTATAATGATCACGAAATTTTTCTTCGTGAATTGGTTTCTAATGCAACTGATGCTACTTTAAAATTAAAACATTTAACAAGTATTGGTGAGGCTAAAGTAGAATATGGTAATCCAATTATTGAAGTAAAAATCGATAAAGAAGGAAAGAAACTTCATATTATTGATCAAGGACTTGGAATGACAGCTGATGAAGTTGAAAAATACATCAATCAAGTTGCTTTTTCTGGAGCCGAAGAGTTTCTTGAAAAATACAAAGATTCTGCCAAAGATTCAGGAATTATTGGTCACTTTGGACTAGGATTTTACTCGGCTTTTATGGTTGCAGAGAAAGTTGAAATCATAACAAAATCTTACAAAGACGAACCAGCAGCGCATTGGACATGTGATGGAAGTCCAGAATTTACTCTTGAACCATCAGACAAAACTTCTCGTGGAAGCGAAATAATTCTTCACATTGCCGAAGATTCATTAGAGTTTCTAGAAGAATATAAAATTCGTGAATTGTTGACTAAGTACAACAAGTTCATGCCAATTGCCATTAAGTTTGGAACTAAAACCGAAACGTTACCAAAACCAGAAGATGCGACAGAAGATTACGTTGCAGAAACTGTTGAAATTGACAACATCATCAACAATCCAAATCCGGCTTGGACAAAACTCCCTGCAGATTTATCGGATGAAGATTATAAAACTTTTTACCACGAATTGTACCCAATGCAATTTGAAGAACCATTATTCAATATTCATTTGAATGTAGATTATCCGTTCAATTTGACTGGAATTTTATATTTTCCGAAAATGTCAAATGACATGCAAATGCAAAAAGATAAGATTCAAATGTATCAGAATCAAGTATTTGTAACCGATAATGTAGAAGGAATTGTTCCTGAATTTCTTGGGATGTTAAAAGGCGTTATTGATTCGCCAGATATTCCGTTAAACGTTTCTCGTTCGGGCTTGCAAGCCGATAGTAATGTGAAGAAAATTTCAAATTATATCACTAGAAAAGTTGCCGATAAATTGAAAGGTTTGTTCTTTGAAAACCGTGAAGATTTCGAAAAGAAATGGAACGACATTAAAATTGTTTTGGAATACGGAATGTTATCTGAACCTAAATTTTATGAGAAAGCAGGCGATTTTGTTTTGTATCCTACAGTTGATGATACTTATTATACATTAGCCGAACTGAAAGAAAAATTGGCAGCCAACCAAACCGACAAAAACGGAAAATTGGTAGTGCTTTATGCTTCTAACAAAGACACACAACACAGTTATATTGCTGCTGCAAAAGATAAAGGTTATGAAGTTTTATTGTTAGATTCGCCAATAATTTCGCATTTAATTCAGAAATTGGAAGGTGATAATGAAAACCTAACTTTTGTTCGTGTTGATGGAGATTCTGTAGAGAAATTGATTGAAAAAGACGAAAATCAAATTTCTAAATTATCAGATGATGAATCAGAAAAATTAAAAACGGTTATTGAAACTTTAGTTCCAAAACCAACTTATAATGTTCAACTAGAAGCTCTAGACAGCAATGCATCGCCATTTATCATTACGCAACCAGAATTTATGCGAAGAATGAAAGAAATGAGTCAATCTGGTGGTGGCGGAATGTTTGGAATGGGAAATATGCCCGAAATGTATAATTTGGTGGTAAATTCTAACTCAGAATTAGCAACTACTATTTTAAATACAACTGACAAAAACATTCAAGAACACCTTGTAAAACAAGCATTAGACTTGGCCAAAATCTCACAAGGATTATTAAAAGGTGAAGAATTAACTGCTTTTGTTAAACGTAGTTTTGAGTTGATTAAGTAAAAAAATAGAATAAAGAAAATAGAGAAAAGACCTGTGAGTGCAAACTTGCAGGTTTTTTTATTTTACACAAATTACTTTTCATATATTTGATAATTCAAAAAAAAATAGTCGTTATGAAATCGCCATTAATAACAAGTTTGCGCAAGCAATTGAAAAATCATCGAACTCCGATAAAAAATAAAATCATTTGTGAGATAAACACCTATAAATAAAAAGGCGATACCATATATTACCACTAACAAATCAAATTTCACATATATGAAAAAATTAATTCTCATCACTTTATTCCTTACATCCATAAATATGTTTAGCCAAGAAGACTACATGGAAAGTAGTTTGGTAAAATTAAACCAACAAGTTCCTGAATTTTCATTTACTAATAAAGACGGAAAATCAATTAAATTATCCGATTATAAAGGCAAGGTTATTCTGATAAACTTTTTTGCAACTTGGTGTGGACCATGCATGAAAGAAATGCCTTTTATACAGAAAGACTTGTGGGAAAAACTTAAAAACAATGATAAATTCATTATTCTAAGTTTTGGAAGAGATCATACACAAGAAGAAGTCAATAAATTCATTGAATCTAAAAAATTTACATTTCCGATTTTTGCAGATAAAGGCAAATTGATTTATAACCTTTTTGCAACTAAATACATTCCAAGAAATTATTTAATCGATTCAACCGGGACTGTAATTTATGCTTCAACCGGATTTACAACTGATGATTTTACAAAATTGGTAAATAAAATTGATGTACTTTTAAAAAACTAAAATAACCAAATAAAAATAACCAAATATGAAAAAGTCAATAATTGCTTTTACATTTCTATTCTTTAATTTATATACTATGACCGCGCAAGAAGACCCATATTTATGGCTAGAAGATGTTGATGGCAAGAAAGCATTAGAATTTGTAGAAGCTCAAAACAAAACGACACTAGATGTTTTAACAAAACAAAATGATTATCAAGACATTTACGATAAAAGTTTGGCTGTAATAAATGCCACAGATAGAATTGCGTATCCGTCTATTTCTGGAAATTATATTTATAATTTTTGGCAAGATAAAGAACACGTTAGAGGCATTTGGCGCAGAACAACCAAAGCTAGTTATAACAGTGAAAAAGTAGTTTGGGAAACCTTGCTAGACATTGATGCACTAAGTAAACAAGACAATATAAAATGGGTTTACAAAGGTTCGCAAGGATTGTATCCAAAATATGACCGTTTTTTAGTAAATCTTTCTAATGGCGGTGGCGATGCAGTTGTTGTAAAGGAGTTTGACGCAGTAACAAAAAAGTTTATCACCAACGGATTTACTTTGCCAGAATCTAAAAGTAATGTAAGCTATCTTGATGAAAACACAGTTATTGTAGGCACCAATTTTGGAACAGAAAGTATGACAACTTCTGGATATCCAAGAGTAGTAAAACTATGGAAAAGAGGAACGCCACTAAGCGCTGCCAAAACCATTTATGAAGGAGATGCGTACGATGTTTCAGATTCTGGTTACAACATGCGCGATGGTGTAAAAAACTATCTTATGGTTTCTAAAGGTGAAACGTTCTATTCATCTAAAACATTTGTAATGGTTAACAATAAATTAGTTCCATTACAAATTCAGGATGATGCTTCAATAAGTGGGATTTTAAACAACCAACTTATTATTAATTTAAAATCTGATTGGACGGTTGGCGGCAAAACCTACAAACAAGGATCGGTTGTGAGTGCCAATTTTACTTCGCTAATAAGTGGAAAAAAAGAGCTTCAATTAATGTATGAGCCAGATGCTTTTAGCAGTATTAACGAAATAAGTAGTACTAAAAATTACCTACTGCTAGATATTTTAAACAATGTAAAAAACGAACTTTATGTTTATAGTTTTACAAACGGAAAATGGACAAATTCTAAAGTAAATGCACCCGATTTTGGAACCATAGGTATAGGATCTACAGACGAGTTTAGTGACGATTATTATTATACTTTTCAAAACTTTCTTACGCCTACTTCCTTATATTTATCTAATGCAAAAACCAATATTTCTAAAAAAGTAAAATCGCTTTCATCCTATTTTGACACGACTAAGTATAAGGTAGAGCAATTTAAAATGAAATCTAAAGATGGCGAAATGATTCCGTATTTTGTAATCGCTGCAAAAAACACAGTTTATGACGGCAACAACCCAACGCTATTAAACGCTTATGGTGGATTTGAAGTATCTGAAGTTCCTTTCTACTCTGGTGTTATTGGTCAAGCTTGGATAGAAAAAGGTGGTATTTTTGTATTAGCCAATATTCGTGGTGGTGGCGAATTTGGACCAAAATGGCACCAAGCAGGATTGAAAGAAAAACGTCAAAATATTTATAATGATTTTCATGGAGTTGCCGAAGATTTAATAGCCAGAAAAATAACTTCCAATAAACATCTAGGAATTATGGGCGGAAGCAATGGCGGATTGTTGATGGGTGTAGCTTTTACGCAACGTCCTGATTTATATAATGCAGTAGTTTGTCAAGTGCCATTATTAGACATGCAACGTTACAATAAATTATTGGCTGGCGCAAGCTGGATGGGCGAATATGGTGATCCAGACACAAGCGATTGGGAATTTATTAAAAAATATTCTCCCTATCAAAACGTAAATAAAGATACTAAATATCCAGAAGTTTTCTTTATGACCTCAACAAGAGATGATAGAGTTCATCCTGGTCATGCACGAAAAATGGCTGCCAAAATGGTAGCTATGGGTCATAAAATTTACTACTATGAAAATACAGAAGGTGGACATGGTGGCTCATCCACAAACGAACAAAGAGCTAAATTCTATGCCTTGTATTATTCTTATCTTTGGATGAAACTTAAGGCTTAATTTTTATTTAAATAAAACCTTAAATAATGAATCAAAATAAACCTGTAAGAGCAAACTTGCAGGTTTATTTGTATAAACTAATTAACTACAACATTATAGTTACTATTTTTTTTATTCTAATTAAATAAGTTACGCCAAAAAAGACTAGTTTTATATTAAAAAAAATGATGTCTCAAATACCAACCCAATATCAAATAGAAAATCCGTTGCAACAAACAACTTACCTTATTAATGGAGAGTTGCAGCAATGGCAAGGAGAAAACACCAACGTATATTCTACCATTTCATCTACCCAAAGTTACCAACCAACACTTTTGGGAACTGTACCGTCAATGGGCGAAAAAGAAGCTTTAGAAGCAGTAGAATCCTCAGCAACTGCATACAATAATGGACAAGGCTTATGGCCGACAATGAAAGTTATAGACCGCATTAAATGCATGGAAAACTTTGTGGTACAAATGAAAAAAACACGTGCCGAAGTTGTAAAACTAATGATGTGGGAAATTGGGAAATCTCTAGGCGATTCAGAAAAAGAATTTGATAGAACTATAGAATATATTAACGATACCATAGAAGATTACAAACAGTTAGATAGAGATTCGGCACGATTTACAAAAAGTCAAGGCGTAAATGCCATGGTACGTCGTGGTCCACTAGGAGTTGTTCTATGCCTCGGTCCTTATAATTATCCTTTAAACGAAACCTTTTGCTTACTTATTCCTGCAATTATTATGGGTAATACCGTGATTTTTAAACCAGCTAAACTAGGCGTTTTATTACTATCGCCACTACTAGAAGCGTTTAAAAATAGTTTTCCTAAAGGCGTTATCAATATAGTTTATGGACGCGGTCGCGAGGTTGCATCGCCAATTATGAAATCGGGAAAAATTAGTATTTTGGCTTTAATTGGAAACAGTAAGTCTGCAATTGCACTTCAAGATCAACATCCTAACAAAAATAGGTTGCGGTTGGTTCTAGGATTGGAAGCCAAAAATCCGGCAATAGTACTTCAAGATGCCGATCTAGATTTGGCAATTCAAGAATGCATTTCAGGTACATTATCATTTAACGGACAGCGTTGTACTGCTTTAAAAATCCTTTATGTTCATGAATCAATTTCTGAAGAATTCAATAAACGGTTTTCTAAAAAAGTAGATGAATTAAAATATGGAAATCCATGGGACGAAGGCGTATTTTTAACACCATTGCCAGAAACAGATAAACCAAATTATATACAAGAATTGATTGATGATGCAATTACAAATGGCGCGAAAATAATAAACGAAAAAGGCGCAAACCGAACCGAAAATTACATATATCCAGCCGTTTTATATCCTATTAATAAAAAAATGCGACTGTACCACGAAGAACAATTTGGCCCAGTAATTCCAATAATAAGTTTTAAAGACATTCAAGAACCATTGAACGATATGGCAGAATCTAACTATGGTCAACAAGTGAGTCTGTTTGGAAAAGACATAAAAACCATTGCACCATTAATAGATACACTTGTCAATTTAGTGTGCAGAGTAAACCTAAACAGCTCTTGTCAACGAGGTCCAGATGTTTATCCATTTACAGGAAGAAAAGATTCGGCAGTAGGAACATTGAGTGTTCATGATGCTTTGCGATCTTTTTCTACAAGAACATTTGTAGCCTGCAAAGACAATGAATACAACAACACCATACTACAGGAATTACTTAATACCAAAGCTTCCAATTTTATAAACACTGATTATATTTTATAGTTACCACTAAATCCTGCAGCTTCAAGTTGCAGGATTTAATTTTATAAATTAGAATTTCTCTTTTATTACAAGAAAAATAATTATAAAAATAGTGATTTTAAAAACTTAGAAGAAGAATTAAAACTTGAAGATTTATTTTGTTTAATATTTTAAACAAATCGTTAAACAATCGATATTTTACACTACATTTATAAAATAATTAATATTTCAATCCTAAAAGACATGTTTGACAAATTTAAAAAATCAGAATTATTTATTTTATTTATTGTAATTATTTTAATATTTACATCTGAATATTATTATGTAATCTTAAAAAATCATGATAGAGCAATGTTCATTGGTTTATGGCCACCAACAATTGTTGGGCTCTTAATTTTCTTTAATTTAAAACTAAAAAAATAATATGGAAAATTTAGACATTATCATACTTAACATATTTGTTGTTGTTTGTTTTATTACTTTCTTTATTTCTACCTTCAAGGCTTTTGAAAGTGCCACAAAATTAGACAATTACAAGTCACAAAAACCTGGTATTATATCAAGATTGTTAGCTTATATTCAAAGTTTAGTCAATTGATAATTTGCAATTAATAATTTCATGACACTCCACATTGAAACACCAGCACTTTTATTCTCGGCTACATCACTAATTTTGTTAGCCTACACCAACCGTTTTTTAACGATTGCTCAAATAATTCGAAGTTTAAAAAAACACTATGACGAAGTGCACAGTAAAAGTATTTTATTACAAATAAAAAATCTCAACCTTCGATTATCGCTCATTCGTTACATGCAACTATTTGGCGTACTGAGTTTATTTTTATCGGTATTTGCAATGCTCCTTTTATTTCTAGATCAAGAAACAATTGGAATCTATTTATTTGGATTGAGTTTACTTTGCTTATTAATTTCACTTGGAATTTCGTTTTGGGAAATAAGTATTTCTGTTAGTGCCTTACGAATGCATTTGAGTGATTTAATGGATGACAAAAACGCAAAAGATTAATTATCAACAAACAAACTTTATAACTTAATTTCAAAATCCCTATTAGTAGGGATTTTTTTTATAATTTAATACCTGAATTTTGAACCTTAAAACCTTTAAAAACCATTTATTATGAGAAAAGTTTATCAATCATGTGGACAATTTAATTTAAAAAATCTTACTGCTATTGCATACACAACATTACCAGATTCAAGAGGTCTGATTTGTAATTACATAAAATATTACAATATATCTACAGATACAGAATATGCAGTTTTTGGAATCATGGTAGATAACCATGGTAATTTAGATTTGAGAAATAGTAATGACCCGAGTATAGATGTTTTAGTTGCGCCACAACCTATTGAATTACAAAATATAGATAATAAATTCTCATCAAGAGATTTTAGAAATTTAACAAAAGATGATACTATTTACTTTTTTACATGGCATGATAATGATTTTGATGAAGGAGTATTAAGATTATTGCAACACGAAGAGACAAAACCATCAGATTTATTAAAGACATTTAGAAATAAAAATAATCAAGATGAAAGTATAATTGCAACAAAAAAATTAAACATTCTTGAGCCTAAAGTTGGTGATGGTGGTATATTAACAGCTGACGGTTTTTGCTAAATGATTGCAAAAAAAAATAAAATATTTATTACAATAGCAACACTTTTTTTAAGTGTTGCTTTCTCTTATTCGCAATCTATAACTTTAAAAAATCTACAGGAACAAATAAAAAATCAAGATTTTGAAAAAGCTAAGTTTACTAGCGAACAAATAAACAGTAAAAAATTAAACACCATTGAACTTGCCCAATACAACTATTTATTAGCCAATATAAATGTAAGAGACAATAAAGATGACTTAGCTTACAATCATTATGTGACATCTAAAAAAACATATAAATCTATTGACAGCATAGATAAAGTAGCAAAAATAAATATTGAAATCGTTTCGCTATTACTAGCAATTAATAGAAACAAAGTCGATTATAAACCGTTTTTAAAAGAATACAATGATTATGCAAAATTTAAAAAAGATCCTAATATCTTATCTGAGTTTTACATACAAATTGGGAAATCATTTTATGATACAATTCCTAAAACTTCATTAGAATACTTTAGAAAAGCCGAAAAAGAAAATTTTAAAACTGATGATAAAATTATGCACGTTCGAATTCTTCAAAATATTGGAGCTAGTTTTTCGAATAATAAAATAAACAACCCAGACTCTGCTTTATATGTATTAAAAAAAGCACTTTTAATTTTAAAAAAAATTAAACCAAACCACGACAATCAAAAAAAAATAAATGACTATTTTTTTAATTTATACGTTAATATGGGAAGAGCAATCGTCAAAAAAAAAGAATATAAAAATGCTCTTTATTTTTATCAAAAAGCAGATTCAATTCCTTTAAAAAGCTACTTAAACGAAAATAAAAAAATTATTTATAGCTTTATCTCAGATTTGTATAAGGATAAAGGCGACTATAAAAAAGCCCTAGAATATCAAGATAAACAAAAAGTATATGAACAAATTATCAATGAAAAAGAACAAAAAATTGCGATAAAAGATATTGATACAAAATACAATACTGAAGAAACAAAGCTTCAAAACAAAACTTTAAAAACAAAACTTCAAACCAATAAAATAATCCTTTTTGTAGGTCTTGGTTTGTTTCTAATTATACTAACAATAGGAATTTTATCTTTTAAAAATATTTCGAAAAAGAAAACTATTGCAGAACAAGAAAAACTCATTCAAACCCAAAAACTTGAAACAACACTTAAAGAGCAAGAACTCCACGAAATTGATGTAATGCTAGAAAGTCAAGAAAAAGAACGACAATTAATAGCCAATGAACTTCACGACAACTTAGGAAGTCTGTTGATTACTTTAAAAGTTAATTTTCAAAATATAAAACGTCAAAAAGAAACCTTAAAAGATGACTTATTTGATAAAACAGATGCACTAATTGAGGAAGCTTATCAAGAAATACGCAACATCTCGCATCTTAAAAATCTTGGAGTCATTGGCAGTCAAGGACTAGAAATTGCCGTAAAAAAAATGGCCGAAAAGATGAGTGTTTTAGAAAAACTAACCATCAATGTTATTCCGTTTGGACTTAGTGAACGATTAGAAAATCCGAAAGAAATTGCACTT
Organism: Flavobacterium sp.; assembly: GCF_043778725.1. Taxonomy (GTDB): domain Bacteria; phylum Bacteroidota; class Bacteroidia; order Flavobacteriales; family Flavobacteriaceae; genus Flavobacterium. The sequence goes on from NZ_JAYWFT010000030.1 coordinate 40,548, forward strand.
TTTAGGATGATTCAAGAACTCTGTACCAACATTATTAAACATTCCTTTGCTACAGAAGTCACTATTTATTTAACACAACACAATTCCAACAATATAAATATTATTATTGAAGACAACGGACGAGGTTTTAACCCTAAAAAAGTACTCGAAAAAGACGGAATTGGACTTAAAAGTATAGAGAAAAAAGTAGAACAAATGGAAGGAACTTTTACAATTGATTCCTTAATCAATAAAGGTACAACCATTATAATAGATGTACCATTATGACAACACTTGTAATAGCCGAAGATCACCAAGCACTTATTGATGGAATACGCTCTTTTTTAGAATATGAAGAAGATATTTCTGTTGTTGGAGAAGCCAATGATGGAGAAGCTTTAATAGATTTAGTTAGAAAAAAACAACCTCAAATTGTTGTTACAGACATTAGGATGCCCAAGTGTGATGGAATTTGCGCAACAAGAATTATCAAACAAGAATTTCCAAACACAAAAGTTATTGCTTTTAGCATGTTTGATCAAAAAGAAGCTATTGACCAAATGAAACTAGCCGGTGCATCGGGTTATATTATGAAAAATTCTTCCTTAAAAAAAGTTCTTGAAGCGATTAGAATTGTTGCTAAAAACGGAACTTACTTTGACAATGCCATCACAACAACCGACACAACAAGTAAAGAAGAAATTGTATTGAGCACGCGCGAAAAAGAAATATTGAGACTTATTGGAGACGGTAAAACATCACAAGAAATTGCAGATTTATTATTTATAGGCAAAAGCACCGTAGATACACATAGAAAAAATATATTAAAAAAAATGAGTCTTCATGGCAAGACCGACCTCATTAGATTTGCTGTTGAACGGAAATATAATTTCTAAAAATAACTTGCATTTATACAGCTTTAGTAAAGCATACAAACCTCAAATTATTAACCCTAAAAAAATCATTTATATAATAAAACCTACAATTCAAGAAATAAAAAGACCAGTTCACAAAATAACAGACAAAATAATGACAATTTGTAACTATCTTAGTAACATATTTTAAAACTAAAACATAAAATAGTAACCTTAAAAGTGACCAAAAAATGATCGTTTTCACAAAAAATGACCTGTTTTATACCGATTACCAATGGACAATTTATGCTAGCGATAGTCCAAAATTATCTGGTAAACTTGATGCTACTAAATTTAATAAAAACGAAGGTTTTGAAGTGCTCTATTTTATTAACAAACTTATTCATCTTTGGGACTTTACCAAACAAGAAAGCTGTATAAAAATTGAACGCATACTGCGAGAACACTTACCAAAATCAGTAATAACACAAGAAGACACCGCAACTTGGGTACAAATTAACTGGAAAACCATTTCTTTTACAGAAAACTCTTAGTAACAATTTCTATATAAGAATAAAAACAAAAGTTTAAACCAATTAAACCATTTCATACTTTTAGAATCCTGTAGAAAAACATACAACATGAAAAACTATTTTATATCATGGTGCTTATTAGTAACAATTAATATTTACTCACAAGATTATATCAAAAATGATACAATTAATATAATTAGTAAGTCTTATAATGTCACACATGTAAGCTATGGCAAGTCAAGTTTAACAAAATTTCATAAAGTTTTTACTTGTGATTCAAAATATAAAGTAGAGTTTATTAAAAAAATTGTTAATTGTTGTAACAATCAAAAACTTGAGTATTCAGAGTTCTACATTATTTTTATACCCAAAATAAACTTATTAAGCAGTTCTTCAGAAAAAAAAATAATCACCTCTTTTCTTGATAAGATTGATTCTGAAAGAATGAAATTAAATTTATCAACAACAGTTATTAAATGTAAATATGATTACAAGAATGATTCCTATGAATATTTACTAAAAGAACCGAAAGAAAGCATTTTTAATTTCAAAAATTTATTTTTAAAATGCAAATTAGATCAAATTTGTAAATACATAAAACTTTAAACAATCAATTCATTCTTTCAATTTGTATTGATGCATGGATTTTAAACTACATTTTTATGAAAAAATTAACCATATTTATATTAATGCTTTCTTTCAATACTTTTTTCTCACAAGAAACGACATTGAAGTACAATAGTATTATTATACTTGTAAATCAAAAAGATTCATTAATTTCAAGTTATCATGTAAGCTCAGATACCTCTAGTATATCTTTAAGCATCTACATTAATGGTTTTGAATCTAAAATAAAAAGAGAAAAAATTATTAGTGATAATAAGAAAAAAATGCATACCAAAAGAAAACAATATATAGAACTTCCAACATTTGCAATTAATTTTTTATCTTTAGAAAAACCAGAAAAATTAGTTTCTCTAGAAGGTATAAAATACATCTCTGCTAAAGATTTTTCAAAAAGTAATTTTAAAACAACTAATCCTACTTTTATCATAGTAAAACAAAATGATGGTTCTTTTTTAAAGTGGAAAACTTTTGTGTTACCTATTGAGTAAAATTTTATTTTCTATATTTGACTAAACATAATAAATTAAATAATTACCCAAAAGCACGCCTTACAGCGTGCTTTTAAAATATTTCTATTACACAATATTAAAACCCAAACCTTCAATTAAACCATTTCATACTTTTATAGTCTTACAAAAAAAAACATACAACATGAAAAAATCATTTGCACTCTTGTTTGTAGTTCTAGGAATGGCAACAGGATTTAGTCAAGAAGACGATCGTCCAGAAAATACTGGTGACAACTTTAGTTTGGAAGGTGCTTTGGCATTGTTCAAAAAATCGAATTCGCTAGAAGAATTTGAAAAATTACTGAATGAAAAAAGTAATAATGTAAACAATCTTGACCTCAATAACGACGGCGAAATTGACTACATTACCGTAGACGACATTCAAGAAGGTGATGCACACGCCATAGTGTTAAGTACATATGTAGACGAAAAAGAAAAACAAGACATTGCAACTATTGGTATTGAAAAAACTGGCGCCGAAAAAGCCATTCTTCAAATTGAAGGCGACACCGATTTATATGCTGCAAACACTTTTGTAGAACCAAATGATGCCGTTGATACTGCAACTGGTGGAAAAGGCGGACCAAGTATTCCAGAAGTCACTACCAAACAAGTCATTATAAATGTATGGTTTTGGCCAAGTGTTAGATTTTTATACGCACCAACTTACATAGTTTGGCATTCTCCATGGCGTTGGCACAATTATCCAAGATATTGGAAACCATGGCGACCATACCGCTATTCTGTTTTTTATAGTTATTGTGCGCCTCACAGAGTATATTATCACCGAGTTCCAGCGCGTCGTGTCGTAGTTGCACACAATGTATATGCACCAAGAAGAAACCATTCTACATTAGTGGTTCACAACCGTCGAGGTACAACTGCGGTAAGAACCAACACAAGAAATAATAAAAGAAATACAACAGTAATCTCTAATACGCGAAGAGGAAAATCAAACACAACAAGAACAAATACTTCGCGACCAACTAGAGTAAAAACTGGCGGAAGAAGATAAGGTTAGTTAAGTTTATATCATTTGGAGTAATCCCACAAGAAGTGTTTTTTGTGGGATTTTCTATTTATTTTCAGATGCTAAATTTACATTCTTACTCAATAATCCACAACAAAACAGGTTTTTTAGTGGCTTTTAATTTGGCATCCAATTTTCTCATAAATTCATTAGAAACTGCAGGACAACCCCAACTTAACGGTGAAACTTTTGGGTAAATTTCTTCATTGGAAACAGCATTCCAAGAATGTAAAACCACTACTCTATCAACGGCATTAGCATTAGATTTTTCTAATCCGTGAAGCCAATATTTCACATTTATTCCCCAAGAACTGTAATCTCGTTTCCCTATTTTATACTTACCTTTCATGGAGCAATGACTGTCGGTTTTACTACTAAATTTTGCTTTTTCCCATTGTTCTGGATTTTCTTCAAATTTGTCACAACTACCATGCGTTACAAGGTTTTTATCACTAATTTTCTTTAGATTAAAATCATAAATAAAAAATCTATTTTTACCAGGATGAATACTCAAATCCAATAGAAAATAATAATCTTCGTTAAAGTTATTATCTTTACAATAGCGCAACGCTTCTTCATTATTAGCCGCATAATTCTTAACAGGAAGTTCGACTTTGGCATTGTTACAACAAATAAAACCTAAAAAAAGGAATAAGAAAAAGTGTTTCATAAAGAGACTAAAAATTGATTATTACAAAAATACATCATTGATAACTAAATAATTCTGATTTTATTTTAAACCTTTTCAAAAAAACAAAGTCTTAATTTTAAATGCAATAATTTAGTTATGAATAAAAGTAATCTTTGGTCGTTACGTTTAGGATTTTCAAGTAAGCAAGCTTCAGAAATTGAAAAGTTGGGAATAGCGCCTTTTGTTCAAAAATCGATTAGCGCAAGTTTCACTAATGACATGCCAAGTTTTTTAAATGATGATCCCAAAACACTTGCAGAACTTCGTGAGTTGCGTCTTTCAATTAAAAATACAACGTCAGACGAGCAAAAGAAAATCCTGAAAAAGCAAATTAAAAATGCTGCTGAACTAAAAAAATGGTGGCTAGATAAAATGCAACAAGAAGCTTTTCCTTTGCGTGAAAAAATGGTTTGTTTTTGGCACAATCACTTTGTTTCAACTTCACAAAAAGTAAAAGTAAATTATTGGATATATCAGCAAAATTATTTGTTGCGTGAAAATGCTTTTGGAAACTTCAAACAACTAACCAAAGTAATGATACAAACCAATGCCATGGTGCGTTATCTTGATAATGTTGACAACAAAAAAGACAAAATAAATGAGAATTTAAGTCGCGAATTACTGGAACTTTTCACACTTGGAATAGGAAATTATACTGAAGATGATATAAAAAATGGCGCTAGAGCACTTGCCGGATTAGGTCTTGGCGAAATGGATGCAACTTATAGAAAATTTCAAGAAGACAACAGCGATAAAACCTATTTTGGCAAAACAGGAAATTGGAAAGCAGATGATTTGGTAGATCTAATTTTTCAACAGAAAAACATTCCGTATTTAATTACCCGAAAAATCTTGAAATGGTTTATCTATGACAATCCATCGGAAGATTTGGTCACTTATTATGGCGATTATTTTAGAAAAATGAATTTTGAAATAGCACCATTATTGACAAAAATTGCTACCGAAGAATATCCAAAAGATACTGCTGGAAGCAAAATAAAAGATCCGTTGGTATATTTATTTCAAATGATTGACGAATTGAATATTGAAGACATTAATACTACATTAATTACTTTTTTCTTGAAGCAACAAGGCATGGATTTGTTCAATCAACCCAATGTAAAAGGCTGGGATGGCGGAAATTCTTGGCTTACATCGCAAATCTATTTACAACGAAACAATGTGGCCGATTTACTTTGTAACGGAAGAAATATAAGCCGAAAAACATTCGATAAAACTCTAGAAGAAGGCGAACAACCTAATGTAGTTTTAGAAAAAATAAAAGTTACAATTGATTTTGACAAAAATGGAAACAACAAAAAAATCATTTCAGAATTATCCAACAGAACACTTTTTAAAGTAAATGATTCCATGCAAAAAGACATGGAAAATTTATTAAAATATGATTTTGATGCCAAAGAAGAAAATGCCAATTATGGTGTTTTAAGATTGTTCAATTACATTGCTAAAACACCCGAATACCAACTTATTTAAGAATTTAAATTGCCAATTTATTATCTGATAAATTAGAAAAAATGAACAGAAGAAACTTTCTATCGCTCACAGGAACTTTTACAGGCGGAATGCTTTTACTTCCTGATTTTTTACATGCTTTTGGATCACAAAATAGCTTGGTTATTGGTGAACAATGCTTGGTTTTTATCCAACTAAATGGTGGAAACGACGGATTGAATACGTTTATTCCTTACGAAAATCCGTTATATTATGATTTAAGAACTAAAATTGCGATTGGAAAAGACGCTGTTATTGGCAAAAACAAAGGCATGGCATTTCATCCTGCTTTGAAAGATTTTGCACAAATGCAACAAAATGGCGACTTAACAGTACTTCAAAATGTAGGTTATCCTGAACCTGTACGCTCGCATTTTCGCAGCCAAGAAATTTGGCAAACTGCAACCGATTCTAATAAATATGTCAATGAAGGTTGGCTTGGACGCTATTTAGATTTGCAATGCAAAGACCATCAACCAACTGCTGGAATCAACTTAGATTCAATCGATAATTTGGCTTTGAAAGGAATAGAACCCAATGCCATAACGGTAAAAGATCCAAATAAATTTAAAATTAAAAACGACAAAGAAGAAACTGTAAAATTGTCGGACAATCCACAATTAGATTTTGTTAGAAAAATTGCCAATTCGGTTACAGAAGGTTCTGATGATATTCAAAAAGCATTGACTAAATCTACATCAGAAATTAGCTATCCAAAAACTGGTTTGTCTAAAAATTTAGAATGGATTTCAAGATTAATCAAAGGAAATTTGAACTCCAAAGTATATTATACTTCGCTTGGCGGATTTGACACCCACGACAATCAACTTGCTATTCACGAAAGAAAATTAACCGAGTTGAACGATGCTATTTTTAGTTTTTATCAAGATTTGAAAAATGCTAAATTATTGCAAAATGTTACCATCGTAGTTTTTTCTGAATTTGGAAGACGTGTAAAAGACAATGGCAACGGAACCGATCATGGAACTGCAGCACCAATGTTTGTAATTGGTGGAAGCAATAAAGGCACAATTTTGGGCAAAAATCCAAATTTATCTACTTTAGACAACGGCGATTTAATTCACGAAATAGATTTTAGAAGTGTTTATGCAACTTTGTTACAACAAAAAATGAATTTCGATTACTCAAAAATAGGAATAAACAATAAACCACTTAACGGATTGTTCTAAAAAAATAACAAACAAAATCAACAAACATCAAACAATAACCTATCTTTGCACGCTTTTTAAAAAATAAAGAATGTTGAAAAATAGTGTATTAAAAGGAGTTTTTTTAGTTGGTCTTGGTGCAACAAGTTACGGAATGCTAGCCACTTTTGTAAAATTAGCCTATGCTGATAGAGGTGTCACCGGACTTCCATTTACTCCAGCCGAAGTAATTTCGGCACAATTTATTCTTGGAATTATTGCTATTTTAATCATTAATGGTTATCAAAAATCAAAGAAAGGAACGCAAGTTGTAAAAGCCTCTGCAACCAATATAAAACAACTAATGATTGCTGGAACTTCTACCGGATTGACTAGTATTTTTTACTACTTGGCTGTAAAATATATTCCGGTTTCTATTGGTATTGTGTTGTTAATGCAAACCGTTTGGATGGGTGTTGTACTAGAAATGATTCTTGAAAAAAAAATACCATCCAAAATAAAAATTATTGCTGTAGCCATCGTGCTATTAGGAACAGTTTTAGCTACCAATATTTTACAAACTACTACACAAATTGACTGGAGAGGAATTGTTCTTGGACTTCTAGCCGCAGCTTCTTTCACTACAACAATGTTTACAGCTAATAGAGTTGCACTTGGCATTTCATCGGCGCAACGCAGTCTTTACATGCTTTTGGGTGGTGGTGTTATTGTATTATTTTTTGCATTGGCAACACAACACACTCCTTTTAATTATGATATTTTCTTTAAATGGGGAATAATTTTAGCGCTTTTTGGAACTGTAATTCCGCCAATGCTAATGAATGCTGGTTTTCCGCATACAGGAATTGGACTTGGAAGTATTGTTTCTGCACTAGAACTTCCTGTTTCAGTGCTGATGGCATTTTTCATTTTAAAAGAAAATGTAATTTTTATTCAATGGATTGGAATTATTTTAATCATTTTTGCAATTGTTGTTATGAATGTGAAAAATCCATTTTTGAGAAAAAAATAATTATTTTGTCAAAGTAAAACTACAAATTTACTTATTTTGTTAATTTTTTTCTACATTCGTAATTGAAAACTACTCAATTATGGAAAAACCTTGGCATCTTTACCTCATGTCATTATTATATTTACTAGCTGGAATAAATCATTTTAGAAAACCAGAAGTCTATTATAAGATTTTACCTCCATTTATTACCATTAAAAAAACTATCAATGAATTAGCTGGTTTTTTAGAAATTATGTTTGCGGTGTATTTGTGCATTCCAATTTTTTCAAATCTAGCAGCAATTTCAATAATGATATTATTAGTCCTTATTTTTCCTGCAAATATTTATATGTTAATGGATGAAAAAGCTAGTTTAGGACTTCCTAAATGGGTACTATACATTAGGTTACCCATACAAGTACTTTTATTATTGTGGGCTTACCAATATGTAGATTTTAATAATGTTTAACCAATAATTAAAACTAAAAACAGATTATGAAAAAATTATTTGCAGAATTTTTTGGAACCTATTGGCTTGTATTTGGCGGTTGCGGAAGTGCACTTTTTGCAGCTGGATATACAACAGCAACAGGAACGCATTTGGGAATTGGCTTTGCTGGTGTTGCACTAGCTTTTGGATTGACTGTTTTAACAATGGCGTATGCAGTTGGACACATTTCTGGTGGACATTTTAATCCTGCAGTTTCAATAGGACTTTGGGCTGGTGGACGTTTCTCTGGAAAAGAGTTACTACCATATATTGTTTCACAATGTCTTGGAGCAATTGCAGCTGCAGGAACACTTTTTATTATTTGGACAGGAAAAGACGGCAACGTTATTGACAACACCAAAGCAGGAGCTTTTGCATCCAATGGTTATGGTGCTTTTTCGCCAGATGGCTACAATATCTTTTCTTGTTTTGCCGCAGAGTTTGCATTAACAATGTTTTTTTTAATTGTAATTCTTGGTGCAACTGATAAATTTGCTAATGGAAACTTTGCAGGAATAGCAATAGGATTTGCCTTAACATTGATACATTTAGTAAGTATTCCCATAACAAATACTTCTGTAAATCCTGCGCGTTCACTATCGCAAGCCTTGTTTACACAAGGTGAATCGTTAAATCAAGTATGGCTGTTTTGGTTAGCTCCAATATTGGGTGCAATTGTTGGCGGATTAGTCTATAAAAACTTATTACAAAAACAACCCGAAATTGATTTAGGAAATTAACACATCAATTTTTAACATTTGTTAAACTATTAAAAGAGAAAAATAAAACCTAACCTTTTTATTTTTCTCTTTATTTTTGTAAAATGAATTCGCTATTTCCATCCGAAAAAATTATTTTTGATTTACCCAATGCTTCCATAGAATATCATCCCAATTTCTTTGATGCTGCAACTTCTAAAATGCTGTTTGAAAAGTTAATAAAAGAAATTCCTTGGCAGCAAGACGATATTACTGTTTATGGAAAAACACATCCTCAACCAAGATTAACAGCACTTTTTGGAAACGAAGGAAAACCATACTCCTACTCGAATATTGTAATGAAACCCCATGCATGGAATCCTATTTTGATGTATATAAAATTGGAAATTGAAAAAGTTTGTAATGAAAATTTCACTACCGTTTTACTCAATTTATACCGTGACGGAAAAGACAGCAATGGATGGCACGCCGATAACGAGAAAGAACTTGGTAGAAATCCGGTGATTGCATCAATAAGTTTGGGTGCAGAAAGAGCTTTTCATTTAAAACACAATTCTTTAACAAATTGTAAAGAAAAAATAACACTTCAGCATGGAAGTTTGTTACTAATGAGAGGAGAAACACAACATTATTGGAAACATCAAATTGCAAAAACAACCAAGCCAATAGAACCAAGAATTAATCTCACTTTTAGAATTATAAAATAATTTAGAAAAAACTTCATCCATTTCAAAAAGTAATTATTTTTTTTCTTAATATTGAATTATAATTTAAAACAACATTTCAGATTATAATTTTTTTTTATCAATGAGAAAGAATAAGAATACCGAGTTGAGTTACGAAGAACGCGAAAGAGTAATTACATTAGCCTTAGAAGAGCGAAATCCATTTGAAATTATCAAAAAGGATTTTAATCTTAGCGAGCAAGAAGTTCTTGAGATAATGAAAAGAAAGCTAACAGCAGACAAGTTTGACGTTTGGAAAAAGAAAGCTATGGCAAGTAAACCAAAGCCAAAAACAACCAAAATTGATGATTTTGATGAAGATTTGGAAGGAAAATATTATATAAAAAATAAATTTGATTAAAATTTAAACTCTTGTTCTGCAAGAGTTTTTTTTGTTTTAAACTTTAAATTTATACCGTACTTTCACCTAACTAAAATCTTAAAACCAACCATAATTATCGCATTTTCTATGCTTTAAAACTTCATGCATTAATGAATAAAAAAATATTTTAATTAATTTTATTAAAAAAAATATTAATTTTATTAATTTATATTTAAATATTGTTTAATTTTGTTTATTCTAAATATAACAGTATGCAACCAAAACTTCCTATACAATGTCCTAGTTGCGAAAGTTCACTTTCTGTAACACAATTAAGTTGTAGCAATTGCTCAACATCGGTTTCGGGAAATTACAATCTTCCTTTATTGCTTCAAATTTCTGAAGAGGAGCAAAACTTTATTTTACAATTTTTCTTAACCAGCGGAAGTTTAAAAGAAATGGCCAGTCAGATGGGAAATAGTTATCCCACGGTAAGAAACAAACTAGACGATATTATTCAGAAAATAAATCAATTAAAAGCCAAATAATTTATGAAAACAATACTATTTAATCCGTTTCAAAAGTACTCTGAAAAACAATTATTTTTATTTGGTTGGCTCTTAACAATCTTAGCCTCTTCGTTATCTTTATTTTTCAACGGAAGATTTGATGGAGTTATTGATTTACATTTTGTAGAAAAGACAAGTTTTATCACTGCATCATTAGATTTTGTAATCTGTATTGGTATACTCACTTTGCTCCTTTTTATAACTGGAAAAATGATCAATAAAAAAACACGTTTTATAGATATTCTCGTAGCTAGCTTAATTGCGAAGATTCCGTTTTACTTTCTTTTGTTTTTTAACATCAATAATAAAATGTTTATTATAACACAAAAATTAATGGATACCATTTCTCAAAAAAAAGAATTAAATATTGAAACTTTAGACATGTCACTAATTGTATTTTCAGCAATTGCAACTTTTATTTGTATGATATGGTCAATGATTTTACTTTTTAACGGATTTAAAACAGCTACAAATATCAAAGAAACTAAACATATTTTACTTTTTATACTTTCAGTAATTATAGCCGAAGTACTTTCAAAAATTATATTATTTAAACTCAATTAATTATGGTAACAATTTCAGAATCTAATGACAAATATATTTTTAAGATCAATGGTTGGCACCAAATTTGGGCATTGGAAAGTAAAATCACTATTGACAAAAAAATATTGTTAATGCTTATCAAGACAGTAACGAATTGAAACAATTTAAAGGTTTTAGATTGGGAACACACATTCCGTTTTTAATAACAGCAGGAACTTATTCTTGGAAAGGCAAAAGAAATTTTTGGGATGTGATGCGTCATAAAAACACCATTATCGTAACATTACAAAATCACACCTACACTAAATTATACATTGAAGTAGAAAATCCAGAAACCGCATTACAACTTTTAAACTCTAAATAAAATGAAAAAAAACACATTACTTTTAGTAACATTAATGCTTACAATTGTTTCTTTTGGACAAGAAATTACTGGTAAATGGTATGGCGACATAAAAACACCTACTGGAGAATTACCTTTAGAAATAAACATTTCTAAAACCGAAAATGGTTACAGTACTACTATGGATAGTCCAACTCAAAAGGCATTTGGGATTCCTATTACTACTACAACTTTTGAAAATTCGGTTCTAATTTTTGCTATTCCTGCAGGTAAAGTTTCTTATGAAGGAACATTTAATAAAGACAATAAAATAGTTGGTTTTTTCTCACAAAGAGGACAAAAATTTTCTTTGAGCTTTGACAGAATAAAAAATGAAAAAGCAGCTTTAATTCGTCCTCAAGAACCAAAAAAACCTTATCCCTATTATACGGAAGATATTACATTTGAAAACAAAAAAGACGGAATTACTCTTGCCGGAACGTTGACATTACCCAATAAAGAAGGAAATTTTCCTGTTGTAGTTTTAATTACAGGAAGTAGCCCACAGAATAGAGATGAAGAAATTTTAGGTCACAAACCGTTTCTAGTAATTGCAGATTATTTAACTAGAAACGGAATTGGAGTTTTACGATATGATGACAGAGGAACTGCTTCGTCTAAAGGAAATTATGAAACTGCTACAACATTAGATTTTTCTTATGATGCAGAAGCTGCTGTAACTTATTTACTTTCAAGAAAAGAAATAAACAAGAAGAAAATTGGATTAATTGGTCACAGTGAAGGTGGAGTAATTGCTCCAATTGTTGCCAGCAGAAATAAAAATGTAAGTTTCATTGCGCTCTTGGCAGGAACTGGTTTACGTGGAGATAAATTACTTTTATTGCAACAAGAATTAGTAGCTAAAGATGCAGGCGCAAAGGATGAAGATATTAAAAAAAATAAAGATTTAAACATTAAGTTATTCGATGCAATTTTAAAATCTACCGATGATAATCAATTAAAAAGTAACATCACCTCGATAATGAAACAAAATAGTAAAGAAAATCCAAATGAAAAATTCCCTAACGATATGAATGAAGACCAATACATTAACTTTATTTTGGGTCAATATTCAGGCGTTTGGATTGAATCGTTTGTAAAACTAGATCCAACTATTTATCTAGAAAAAGTAAAATGTCCAGTTTTAGCAATTAATGGATCTAAGGATTTACAAGTTCCAGCAAAAGAAAATCTGGAAGCTATAAAAAATTCATTATCTATAGGAAAAAATAAAAAAGTTACCATTAAAGAATTACCAAATATGAATCATTTATTTCAAGAAACCACAACAGGATCTATAAATGAGTATGGTAAAAACGAGCAAACATTTTCTCCAATTGCTTTAACAGAAATATTAAATTGGTTAAAAACTCAGATAAAATAATTGGTGAAATCTGTAACAAAACGCCAAGATTGCCTACAAATGATACAAAAATGCACATCAAATGAAAAAAATAATTCTTTCTTTAACTGTTCTTACTTTACTTTTTAGTTGTAAACCAACTGCATCAACAACGCAACAATTAACAGATAAAAAAGATGTTTCGGTAACAATAAACTTAAATACTATTGTTGACGATAAGGTTATGGTTACTGTAAACGCTCCTAAGTTTACAACTGATGAAGTAGTATATCATATTCCAAAAATTATTCCTGGAACCTATTCTGTTGATGATTACGGAAAATTTATTGATGATGTAAAAGCGATAGATTCTAAAGGAAACCCACTTGAAATAGCAAAATTAGACACCAATTCTTGGAGTATTAAAAACGCACAAAAATTAGATAAAATAACCTATTTAGTTAATGACACTTATGATGTTGAAGGTGGTGGTGGTTTTGGAAGTGGTGTTTTTTCTCCGGCTGGAACCAACATCAATGAGGGAAAAAACTTCATGATTAACAACCATGGTTTTGTTGGTTATTTTGACGATAAAAAAGATTTGACTTACAACGTAACTATTTTACATCCAGAAACACTTTTTGGAGCAACATCATTAGTAGATTCAGACGCTAGCGCAACTTCCGATTTATTCATCACATCTCGTTATAATGACTTGGTTGACAATCCAATAATGTATTCTAAACCAGACAATATTACTTTTAATGTTGACGGAATGGACATTCTATTTAGTGTTTATTCTCCAACAGGAAAGCATACAGCCAAAGCGCTTTCAGCAGATTTAGAAAAGTGTATGCGTGCACAAAAGAAATTTCTTGGACCAATAAATACCAACAAAAGATATACCGTTTTACTTTACCTATCAGATATGAAAGCTAAAGATGCTAAAGGTTTTGGAGCACTAGAACACAATAGTGCTACAAGTGTAGTTTTTCCTGAACTGATGCCATCATCTGCACTAGGAAAACAGTTAATTGATGTTGTGTCGCATGAATTTTTTCATATTGTAACTCCACTTGGAGTTCACTCTAACGAAATTCATTATTTCGATTTTAATGCACCTAAAATGTCACAACACTTATGGATGTATGAAGGCGTAACCGAATATTTCGCCAATCTTTTTCAAGTAAATCAAGGACTTATTACTGAAGATGCTTTTTACAAAAGAATGATTGAAAAAATTGGGAATGCAAAACGAATGAATGATACAATGCCATTTACAAAAATGAGTGAAAATGTTCTTGTAGAACCATACAAAGCACAATATTTAAATGTTTATGAAAAAGGTGCTTTAATAGGAATGTGCATTGACATCATTATTAGAGAAAAAAGCAATGGTGAAAGAGGAATTAAAGATTTAATGCAAAAATTAACCAACGAATATGGTTCTAAAAAACCATTTAATGATAACGAACTTTTTGGCAAAATAACAGAGTTGACGTATCCAGAAGTTGGAGAATTTTTAACTACTTATGTTTCTGGATCAACACCTATTCCGTATGATTTCTATTTTGCCAAAGTTGGTATTGCCAAAGCCAAAACAAAAAAAGCAACCAATCCATTTCTAAAAGGAAAAACCGCCGGAATTACCGGAAACCCTACTACTAAAGAAATTTTAGTTAGAAACAATACCGAGTTAAGTACTTTCTTAACCAATATTGGGTTGAAAGGTGACGATGTGATTATGGCTATAAATGATACAAATTATACATTAGACACTTTATCAGAAATGATGACCTCTGTACAAAACTTAAAAGAAGGAGATGCTATTTCTATAAAAATTAAACGCGGTAAAAAAGAGGAAACTCTAACCGGAAAAGTTAGCCTAACTTATGATGAAGTTGAGGGTTATCAATCTATTGACCCATCAAAAGAGACTTTAAAAGAAGCTTGGTTAAAAGGATAAACTTGAATATATCCATTTTTTAAATCCTCATTTTATGCCATAAATTGAGGATTTTTTTATTATTTTGCCAAAAATAAAATCAACCATGCAAAAAACAATAATTACACTAGTCGCATTAGTATTACTAGCTTCGTGTTCAGAAAAAAAATCGGACAAAAACCTTCAAATTACTGGTTATATAAAAGGATTAAAAAAAGGAACACTTTACATTCAAAGAATTAAAGACACAACTTTAGTAGCTTTAGATACCATTAAAATTAATGGTGATTCCCATTTTACTAGCGATATGAATATCGATTCACCAGAGATGCTATATCTTTTTCTAGATAGAGGTGTAACTAATTCTATTGACAACAATCTACCATTTTTTGCAGAGCAAGGAAAAATTAATATCGAATCATCTTTAGATTTTTTTACTGCCGATGCTAAAATTACAGGATCAAAGAATCAAGAACTTTATGAAGAATATAGAAAAGTTGTTTCACGTTATGTTAATCAAAATTTAGATTTAGTTCAAAAAAGATTTGAAGCATATAAATCAAAAAATGATGCAGAAACCACGAAAATTCAAAAAGAACAAGACGATATACAAAGAAGAAAATACCTTTACACTACCAATTTTGCAGTAAACAACGCAAGTTACGAAGTTGCTCCTTATGTTACTGTTGCAGAAATTTATGACATCAACCTAAAATATTTAGATACGATTCAAAAATCTATGACTCCCAAAATTTCAAAATCTCTTTATGGTAAAAAATTAAATGAATTAATTGCTGAAAGAAAAAAAATTGAACAAAAATAACAACAAAATCTCAAGTAAAAACTTGAGATTTTTTATTTAAAAAAAGTCCTCAATTGGACATGCCCCAAAAAGTTAGACACTATTTGGGGCATTTTTTATGGAAAGAAAAGTTAAATATGATTATGCATTTAAAGAAGATTGCATAAAAT
>NZ_JAYWFT010000031.1:0-16410 GCF_043778725.1 Flavobacterium sp.
TTCCGTAAGATAAAAACGAACCTAAAAACCCAAAAAGTGGTATGAAAATAAAACGGTTGATACGGTAACAATTGGGGATACTATGGAGGTGCAAAGGTACACTTTATTTTGATAAAAAAAACCTTAGCGTCAATTGTTTACATTTTGATAACCAATAATTGTTTAAACTAATAAAAAAACATTATTTTTTTACTAAAAAACATTCTATTACCATTTTTTTTTTATTTTTGAGTAATGAAAAATAATTACAATAATAAATTTATTACTTATTTTCTTATTATACTACTTTTGGTTTTTGCAAGCCAAACTATAATTGTAAAATATTCTTCTCAAGAAAATAAAATTGTCTTAGTTATAATTACTAGTGCGCTTATTGCATTAATTATTTCAGTAGCACTTTATAAAATAATCAATCAGAAAACTAAATATGTAGATTCATTTAAATCAGAGTTCGCAGAATTATCAAAATCCAATGAACTATATGATATTGTAGCCAAAGCAACTAGTGATACCATTTGGGATTGGGATATTAAGACTGGTGGATTTGTATGGAACAAAGGAATTCAAAGTATTTTTGGTTATAAAAGTGAAGATGTTAAAGATAATCTTCAATGGTGGTTTGATAAAATACACCCCGAAGATAGCTTAAAAATGTCTGTTAAACTATATTCCTTTATAGCCGAGAAATCCGAAAAATGGCAAGATGAATACCGTTTTCTATGTGCAGACGGAAATTATAAATATGTATTTGATAGAGGTTTTTTAGTAAAAGATAGTGATGATAATGTGATAAGAATGATTGGAGCAATTCAAGATGTTACTAAACAGAAACAAGAAGAACAACGGTTAAAACTTTTAGAAACTGTTATTACCCAAACAAAAGACACTGTAATAATAACAGAATCAGGAGATATTGAAAATGAAGTGCCAAATATCGTGTTTGTAAATCCTGCCTTTACAAAAATGACTGGTTACAACCCTCATGAAGTAATTGGTAAATCTGCAACTGTATTCATGAATAAATTTAGCGTAAGAAAAGACTTTAAAAAACTTACCGAAGCCTTAAAGAAAAAAGAAGAATTCTCTCTCGAAGTTTTAAATAAAAGGAAAAATAAAGAACAATATTGGGTCAATTTTACTATGATACCTATTAACAACAATGACAACCAACATTCACATTGGATATCAATTCAAAGAGATATTTCCGAAGAAAAACAAAGAGAAGAAGAGAGAGATCAATTAATAAATGAACTAACACAAAACAATAAAGACTTAAAACAATTTTCTTATATAACATCGCACAATTTAAGAGCTCCTTTATCAAATCTAACAGGATTGCTAAATTTAGTTGAAGATATCCCTATTGAAAATGAAGAACTAAAAGAGATAATAAGCGGTTTCTCTAAATCTACAAGTCAATTAAATGAAACAATAAATGACCTAGTAAATGTTATCATTATAAAAGATAGTCCCTCAATTCAAAAAGAAGAAATAATTATAAAAGATGTTTTTGAAAACGTTTTTAATCAATTGAGTTTTCTTATTAGTCTTAAAAAACCAATTATTAAAATGGATTTAAATAATGCTCAAATAATCAATCTCAATAAATCCTATATTGAAAGTATTTTATTAAATTTGATGACAAACTCCTTGAGATATTTAGAGCCTAAAAGACAACTTAAAATTGCAATATCCTCCAAAAAAACCAGTTCAGAAACAATTTTGACATTTAAAGATAATGGAATAGGTATTGATCTTGAAAGAAATAAAGATAAAATATTTGGATTGTACCAAAGGTTTCATGACTATCCAGATAGTAAAGGGTTAGGTTTATATCTTGTAAAGTCTCAAGTAGAATCAATGGGAGGAACAATCAATGTAGAAAGTAAAGTAGGTGTAGGCACAACTTTTATAATCTCATTTAAAAACAACTAACTATGTTAAGTAAAATTTTATGCGTAGATGACGACCCAATAACATTGATGTTATGCAAGAAAGTCATAGAAAAAGCTGAATTTTCAAAAATTATCGATACCGCTCAAAATGGAGAAGAAGCATTAATTTATTTTGATAATCTTCAAGAAATAACAAATGAAGATAATAAATTAGTGCCAGAACTTATGTTTTTAGACCTAAACATGCCAGTAATGGGAGGATGGGAATTTTTAGATATATTTTCAAATAAAAAATACGACTCTATTTTTCCTAATTTAAAAGTTATAGTTCTCTCTTCTACAATAGACCCTAAAGATATTGAAAAGTCTAAATCCTATACAATGGTAATTGATTTTCTATCAAAACCAATAACAAAGGATACTCTCAAATTGTTATCAAATATATAATTTTTTAAAGCACTAGTATAGGTAATAGTTTCTTGGCTAAAAAATCTTAAAAGTCCATTTTTATAAATAGTAATTGCTACAGTAGTTAGACTGTATAAATAATTTTAAATCAATTTAGTAAACAATATGAATTGACTTGTTGGTAACAAGATTTAGTTTTTTTATAATAAGTTTTAAAAAAAATGCTGGAAAACCAAATGCTGATTAATGTAAGTGTTTTTAGAAAAAATACAAACAAAACCTAAAGAACTCTAAAAAGACAGTATTAAAAATAAAAACTAATTACTTAGAATTTATGAAGATGTATATACTTTCTTAATTACAAATTTTAAAAAAAATAGTAATTAAAAAAAGTAGGTTTAATTTTATATGGAATCTTAAATAAATATATTTAAAATAAAAAAGCCGTCTCAAAAAAATAATTGAGACGGCTTGAAGTATAATCTAAAATTATTACAATTTAGATACAAGTTTAGTTAATTTAGATTTCAAATTAGAAGCCTTGTTATCATGAATGATATTTTTCTTAGCCAATCTATCAATCATTGAAATTACACTAGATAATTTAGATGAAGCATCATTTTTATCTGTAGATATTCTTAATGCTTTGATTGCATTACGAGTAGTCTTGTGCTGATATCTGTTTAACACTCTTTTCTTTTCGTTACTTCTAATTCTTTTTAAAGCTGACTTATGATTTGCCATTTTTTCTAGTATTTTTTTAAATAAAATAATTTTTTGTAGCCCGTAGGGGAATCGAACCCCTCTTACATGGATGAAAACCATGCGTCCTAACCGATAGACGAACGGGCCAATGTCATCCAACGTAGTTGTAATAATCTCAATAATAATTGAACTTGTAGCCCGTAGGGGAGTCGAACCCCTCTTACATGGATGAAAACCATGCGTCCTAACCGATAGACGAACGGGCCATTACATTATTTTGTAATGCGAGTGCAAAAATACAACTATTTTTAATTCACACAATAGCTAAAAGTATTTTTTTTATTTTTTTTTTTAATAAGCTTTTGCAAACAACACTCTACCAGTAGATTTAGCTCCTGTAAAAATACATTTGCCTTCCTCTTTAATTTGGTTCAATGGGATGCATCTTATGGTAGCCTTAGTTAAATCTTTGATTTTTTCTTCAGTTTCTGGAGTTTCATCCCAATGAGCCGATATAAATCCTCCTTTATTTTCTAGAACTTCTTTAAATTCTTCAAAAGAATTTACTTCTGTAATGTGTTCTGTTTTGTAGTTTAACGCTTTTTGAAAAAGCTCCTCTTGAATGGTTTCTAGCAACTCTTTTGTGTAATTAACAATAGAATCGTTGGCAATAATTTCTTTAGTTAGTGTATCTCTTCTAGCTACTTCAAAGGTTTTGTTTTCTAGATCTTTTGGTCCAACTGCAATTCTAACTGGTACGCCTTTCAATTCCCATTCTGCAAATTTAAATCCAGGTTTTTGGGTAGTTCTGTTGTCATATTTAACAGAGATATTTAGCTTTTTAAATTGAGAACTTAATTCATTTGCAACGAGAGTTATTTTTTCAAATTCTTCTTCGGTTTTAAAAATAGGAACTATAACTACTTGAATTGGTGCTAAATTTGGTGGTAAAACCAATCCGTTGTCATCAGAATGCGTCATTACTAACGCACCCATCAATCTTGTTGAAACACCCCAAGATGTTCCCCAAACATGTTCTTGTTTTCCTTCTTGATTGGCAAATTTAACATCAAATGCTTTTGCAAAATTTTGTCCTAAAAAGTGTGATGTTCCAGCTTGTAAAGCTTTTCCATCTTGCATTAAAGCCTCTATACAAAAGGTTTCTTCTGCGCCAGCAAAACGTTCTGTTTCTGTTTTTAAACCTTTAACAACAGGAATAGCCATAAAATTTTGTGCAAAATCAGCATAAACATTCATCATCTTTTCTGACTCTTCTATTGCTTCTGCTTTAGTTGCGTGTGCAGTGTGGCCTTCTTGCCATAAAAATTCTGCCGTTCTTAGAAATAAACGTGTTCTCATTTCCCAACGAACTACATTAGCCCATTGATTAATAAGTAATGGTAAATCTCTATAAGATTGTACCCAACCTTTGTAGGTAGACCAAATAATTGCTTCACTTGTAGGACGAACAATTAATTCTTCTTCGAGCTTGGCATTTGGGTCAACCATTAATTTACCTGGTTTGTCTGGATCATTTTTTAATCGGTAGTGCGTTACAATGGCACATTCCTTTGCAAATCCTTCAGCATTTTTCTCTTCTGCCTCAAACATACTTTTGGGAACAAACAATGGAAAGTAAGCATTGCTATGTCCTGTTTCTTTGAACATTCTGTCTAATTCTGCTTGCATTTTTTCCCAAATTGCATAACCGTATGGCTTGATTACCATACATCCTCTAACACCTGAATTCTCGGCTAAATCTGCTTTGACTACAAGCTCGTTATACCATTTGGAATAATCTTCTGCTCTTGTTGTTAAGTTCTTACTCATAATGAATAGTTTGGCATAAAAATTGTTTAACTTATTTTAACTAAATAGTTCGGCAAAACTAACTATTTTTGTATTGTCCAACAATAAAAATGATATAGATATGAAAACAAATTATTTTTTTATTAAAAAAATCTCCATTTATTCTATACTTGGATTTTTTTCATTGCTTGTAACTTCCTGTGGTTCTTATCAAAATTCTTCATATTATGATAATGATGGAGTTTATGGTTCGAATGAAAAGCCTAGACAAAAAGAAGAATCTAAAGCAAATAGTGCCTACTACAAAGATTACTTTAGTTCTTTGAAGGATGATAATCAAGAAATTGTTACTGATGTAGAGAATTATTCTAGTGTTAATGATACTGTAAACAGAGGTTCGAATGGAACTGTTGTTAGCTATCCGAGTTGGGGTTCTAGCAATCAGGGTAATGTAACGATTAATGTTTATGATAATAATTTGGGTTACAACAATTGGGGTTATAATAATGGTTGGTACGGTAACAATTGGGGATACTATGGAGGTGGTTATTATGGCGGTTATTATGGAAATTATTTAGGATGGAATAATGGATGGTATGGAAATAACTGGGGTTGGAATTCATGGTATGGACCAAGTTGGTATGGGAATTATGGATATGGATATGGATACGGCAATGGAAATTATTACAATAATGGATATTACGGTGGTAACTATGCACATTCTGGTGGAAGAAGAAACTCTAATTATTCAAGAAATTCTAGCGATATAAATTCTAATAGATATACTAGAAGTAATGTAAATTATGGAGGAACAAGAAATTCTAACAGTGCTTATCCAAGTGTTAGAAGTACAAATCCTGTTAGAACGGAAAGTCAAACTGGAGGCGTAAGACCTGTAAGAACTAATGATTATCAAACTGGAGGCGTAAGACCAGTTGCTCCTGTTAGATCTACTACAACTACACCTGCGCCTGTTAGAACAGAAAGTTCAACGCCAAGAAGTTATGATTCTCCAAGATCTTACACGCCAAGTTCTGGTGGAAGTAATGGCGGAAGCTACGGAGGAAGTAATAGTGGTGGTGGTGGAAGATCATCCGGTGGTGGTGGTGGTGGAAGAAGATAAATTTAATTTCTTATTTTATTATGAAAAAAATAATTGCAATAGCAATAGCAAGTTTAGCTATAACTTCAATTAGAGCACAAGATATTTCGGATGCTCTACGATATTCTCAAACAGATTTAAATGGAACTGCTCGTTTTAAAGCAATGGGTGGTGCTTTTGGAGCTCTTGGTGGTGATTTTTCATCTATTTCTATTAATCCTGCTGGGTCTGTTATTTTTGCTAACAATCAAGTTGGTTTTACTTTGGGAAACAACAGTACTAAAAATAATTCTAATTATTTTGGAAAAAACAGTTCTGATAACAATAATTCATTTGATCTAAATCAGGCTGGTGCTGTTTTTGTATTTGAAAATGGAAGCGTAAAAAGCGGATGGAAAAAATTTGCAATAGCGTTAAATTATGAAAATGCTAAAAATTTAGATAATTCTTTGTATTCATCTGGAACAAATTCAAATAATTCTATAGATAAATATTTTTTAAATTACGCTAATAATATTCCTTTTGGGAGTATTAACAATGCTTATTTTGAAGATTTGTTTTATGGACAACAGCAAGCTTATTTAGGATACAATGCTTATATAATAGAAGCGGATAACACAAATCAAAATTATTATACTAATGTGTCTCAGGCTGGAAATTACTATCAAGAAAATAGTGTGGCGTCTACTGGATACAATGGTAAATTATCTTTTAATGTTTCGGCTCAATATGATAATAAATTATCGTTTGGACTAAATCTTAATTCACATTTTGTAGATTACAGACAGTCAAGTAGTTTCTTTGAATCTAATACTAATGCAAAATATGCAGTTGGATCTACTGTAGATAGAATTCGTTTTAGTAACGATTTATATACTTATGGTAATGGGTTTTCATTTCAATTGGGAACAATTTTTAAACCTATAAAAGAGGTTCGATTGGGATTAGCATTTGAATCGCCAACATGGTATAAACTTAATGATGAATTGCGACAAAGAGTTGTTACATCTGGTTATGGATTGAACGCAGCAGTAGATAATACTCAATATGGAACGGTTGTTACCGATCCTAATATTACTATGATATTTCAACCTTATAACTTGCAAACTCCGGGTAAATTGACTGGAAGTTTTGCCTATGTTTTTGGTAAAAGAGGATTGATAAGTATTGACTATGCCGTTAAAGATTATAGTAATGCCAAATTTAAACCTAAAAATGATTACTTAAATGAAAATGGTACTATATCTACCTTGCTTACCACGTCTAATGAAGTGCGAGTTGGTGGTGAATTTAAGGTTAAAAAATTGAGTATTCGTGGTGGATACCGATGGGAGCAAAGTCCTTATAAGAATGGGAGAACTATTGGTGATTTAACTGGGTATTCTACAGGTTTAGGATATAATTTTGGTAGTACAAAATTGGATTTGGCTTATGCTTATGCTAAACGCGATTATGATCAGCAATTTTTTTCTAAAGGATTTACAGATGCTGCCAGAATTAATTCGGTAAATAACAATGTGAGTTTGACATTATCGTTTGAATTGTAATAGGTTTGCGTTTTATAGTACAAAACCATTCGTTAATTTGAATGGTTTTTTTGTGTAAATAGTTTGCTAAAAATAGCCCAGATTGCAATGAAAATCCTCATCTCGTTTTTTTTTAACGAGATGAGATTGTAATGGAAAGCTGGAATATGGAAACCAAAAATGCTATAAAGTTTCGCTCCTTAAAATAAATAACGTAATTTTGCTCGCGAATCTTCGGGATCAATTAAATAAAGGTATGAGAACCAAATCGGTAAAGAAAAATAAAATTAATGTTATTACACTTGGATGTTCTAAAAATACTTACGATAGTGAGGTTTTAATGGGACAATTAAAAGCGAGCGGTAAAGACGTTGTGCATGAGCAAGAAGGTAATATTGTTGTTATAAATACGTGTGGATTTATTGATAATGCCAAGGCAGAATCTGTAAATACAATATTAGAATATGCAGATAAAAAAGCGCGAGGAATTGTAGATAAAGTTTTTGTAACAGGTTGTTTGTCTGAAAGATATCGTCCCGATCTAGAGAAGGAAATTCCTAATGTAGACCAATATTTTGGTACTACAGAATTGCCTCTTTTATTGAAAGCTCTTGGTGCCGATTATAAGCACGAATTGCTAGGTGAACGATTGACTACAACGCCCAAAAATTATGCTTATTTAAAAATTGCTGAAGGTTGTGATAGACCTTGTAGTTTTTGTGCTATTCCGTTAATGAGAGGAAAACACGTTTCGCAATCTATTGAAAAATTGGTTAAAGAAGCAGAGGGTTTGGCTAAAAATGGTGTTAAAGAATTGATTCTTATTGCGCAAGATTTAACGTATTACGGATTGGATTTATATAAAAAACGTAATCTTGCCGAATTGCTAGAAAACTTGGTTAAAGTGGAAGGAATTGAGTGGATAAGGTTGCATTATGCTTTTCCTACTGGATTTCCAATGGATGTTTTGGAGTTGATGAAGCGCGAACCAAAAATTTGTAATTATATTGATATTCCATTGCAACATATTTCGGATAGAATTTTAAAATCTATGAAACGTGGTACTACGAAAGAAAAAACGACTAAGTTGTTGAAAGATTTTCGTGAAGCGGTTCCTGGAATGACTATTAGAACTACATTAATTGTTGGATATCCTGGAGAAACGCAAGAAGATTTTGAAATAATGCGTGACTGGGTTCAAGAGATGAAGTTTGAACGTTTGGGATGTTTTACTTATTCTCACGAAGAAAATACTGGTGCATTTGCATTGGTTGATGATGTTCCTGAGGAAGTAAAAAAAGCTCGTGCGCAAGAAATAATGGATTTACAATCGCAGATTTCTTGGGATTTAAATCAAGAAAAAATTGGGCATACGTTTAAATGTGTAATTGACAGAAAAGAAGGTGAACATTTTATTGGTAGAACAGAATTTGACAGTCCCGATGTTGATAATGAAGTTTTAATTGATGCTGCTAAATTTTATGTAAAAACTGGAGATTTTGTAATGGTAAAAATTACAGATGCTACCGAGTATGATTTATATGGTGAACCGGTTTAATATTAAAATGCCAACATTATAATCTTAATTTAATTAAAAATGAAAACACTAAAATTTATTTTACTTGTACATTTTGTTTTGTTAACTTTTAGTTCAGTATCTGCGCAATATGGTGGTTATGGTGGTAATGGAAGTTATAGCAATACTGGTATGGGAAGACCGCAATCTATTCAAAGTGATTCTGACAGACATAAAAAAACTGATGAACAAATTGAGAAAGAAAAGCAAGAGAGCATAGATAGAAATGTAGAAAAGTTAAAAACAGATTTAAAACTAGATGAACTTCAAGTAATTGTCATTAAAAAAGAAATTGAATCTAGTAGTAAGAGTATTTATAAGATTTTTAAAAGTGAAGATTCTGATGATGAAAAAACGAAACAAATAGAAGCAGTTTCAGAAAAAACAGACAGAATAATTAATACTTTTTTAAACGAAGAGCAAAAAGTGATTTATAAAAAAATTATTGAAGAGAAACAAGAACGAATGGAAAAACTAAAAGACAAACGTTTAAGATAAAATTAGTCAATATACTATCAATAAAAAAGCTCCTAAACAAACTGTTTAGGAGCTTTTCAGTTATTAATCACCTTTATATTAATTATGATTTTGCAAGTACAGTACCTTTAAAAGTTAATATTTTTGCAGTAGGTTCTGCACTAGTTGTAACAGTAACTGTTTTTGTAAAAGCACCTACAGCAACGGCATTATAAGTAGCTTTAACTATTGCAGATTTTCCAGGTTCAATAGATGTTTTTGTATAATCTGTTGCTGTACAACCACAAGATCCATGAACATTTGTAATAATTACAGCTTTAGTTCCTGTGTTTTTAAATTCAAATTTGATTAATTTTGGCGTTCCTTGAGGAATTTGGCCAACATCAATTGTCTCACTTTTCCAGGCAATTGGAGAAGTTATTTCTGTTTTTGTAACAGATTTATTTTCGTTAGAAACGATTGTAAATGACATTAAACCTAATGTTAAAGCAACCATTGAAATTTTTAAAATTTTCATAAATTTATTATTTAAATTGTACTATTTTATTTGTGTTTATTTTTATTCAATCAAAAGTAATTAAATATCATTGACAGTATTGTTAAATGGTTTCAAATGTTTGTTAACGACTTGTTAAGTCTAAAATTCTAATTATTTTTTTAGTAATATTACATTGTAAAATAGATTAATTGTTACTTTAAAATTTAATACTAAGTTATTTTACTGTTTTAAAAAAATATGAAAACAAAAAATTTTAATATAATAATTGTACTAGGACTTATTGCAACTATAGGAATATTGATTGCACAATTACTATGGACAAAAGAAGCTTTCAATATAGAGGAGAAAAAATTTTCTCAAAAAACACACATCGCATTATTGGAAGTTGTAAAAAAATTATATTTAGGAACTAATAGTGAGTTGCCAACAGAAAACCCTATAAAGAAAATTGCCAATGATTATTATATAGTTAATGTTGATAATGATTTTGAACCCAACATTCTAGAGCATTATTTAAAAGTTGAATTTGCAAAATTTAATATAACAACAGATTTTGAATATGCCATGTACAATTGCCAAAGTGACGAAATGGTATATGGAAATTATGTATCTTATTCTAACAAAACGCCCGAGAAAAAAACAGTTTATTTTCCGAAACATGAGAATTTAGTGTATTATTTTGCAATTAGATTTCCTAACGAAACAAGCTATTTGTCTAGTTCCCTTAGGTTTTGGTTTATACTTTCATTTGCATTAATAATTATATTATTGGTTTATGTATACTCAATTTATACCATTATTCAACAAAAAAAATATTCTGAGTTGCAACGTGATTTTATAAATAACATGACCCACGAATTTAAAACTCCGTTGTCATCTATCCTTATAGCTTCCAATTATTTAAACAAACATCCGGTAATAGAGAATGAAGAAAAGCTTGAAAAATATACCGAAATTATAATCAATCAAAGTAAAAAACTTAACAGCCATATAGAGCAAATTTTAAATATTGCGAAGTCGGATAATGCTCCTATGAAAATGGAGAAAAAAAATATTTTTATAATTCCAATTTTAAAAGATGTTATTGAAAACATGCAACTTAAAAACTCGAATTTAGAAGTTAAAATAACCGCTGTGAGTGATTATATGATTCTGGCAGATGAATTTCATTTTACCAATATTATCTATAATTTACTAGACAATTCTATAAAATATTGTAATGAAAACCCAAAAATAACGATTGCTATCAATGAAGAAAAAGACTTAATAAAACTTGATTTTATTGACAACGGAATTGGAGTTTCTAATAAAAATATAAATTTTATATTTGATAAATTTTATAGAATTCCAAGTACAAAAAGCAATGAAGTAAATGGATTTGGACTTGGATTATATTATGTAAAAAAGATTTGCACGCAACATAAATGGAAAATTATTGCTCATAATAACAAAGAAAATGGAATAACTATTTCTATTGAAATTCCAAAAAAATAAAGTTTTCAGATAAAAATAGATTTAATTAATAAAAACGGTATACAACTATCATATAAACTAAGAAAATGACAAAATATAAAATACTTTATGCAGAAGACGATGAAACAATAGCGTTTTTAACTAAGGATAATCTTGAGTTGTTTTATGACGTTACACACTGCAACGATGGTGAAAGTTGTTATGAAATGTTTAAAAATAATGTATTTGACATTTGCATATTTGACATAATGATGCCCAAGATGGATGGGTTTGATTTGGCCGAAAAAGTTAGAAAAATAAATGCAAATGTGCCTATAATTTTTCTTTCTGCCAAGACATTAAAAGAAGATAGAATAAAAGGATTACGGCTTGGAGCAGACGATTATCTGGTAAAACCATTTAGTATTGAAGAACTACTATTAAAGATTGAAATTTTTTTAAAACGATCTCAAAAAAGTTCTTTGCAAGAAGACAATAATTATACTATTGGAAAATATCAATTTGATACAAAAAACTACTTGATTTTCAATGATTTAGAAAAAATAAGTTTAACACAAAGAGAGGCCGAATTGTTAAAATTATTTTTAGACAACAAAAACATAGTCTTAAAACGTGAAGAAATATTAAAATCGCTTTGGGGAAATGATGATTACTTTATGGGACGAAGTCTTGATGTTTTTATCTCAAGATTGCGAAAAATACTTGTCAATGAAAAAGGAATAGCCATAGAAAACCTTCACGGAATAGGATTTAAATTTAGTGTTTTAAACTAAGATCACTTTGTTTCAAGAGTTAAAACTCTATTAATTTGAACAAATGTTCTTGCATAATAATCCTCTTTAATAGAAGAAATAATAACGCCCGAACTTGTAGAGGAGTGAATAAATTTTATTTCATCATTAACAATTTCTGTAATCATACCAACATGGCTAATTCTACCTTTTCCTCTTGTTGCAAAGAAAATTAAATCGCCTTTTTGAGCCATTGATTTATCAATTTGAACGCCATAATTTGCTTGTTCGTGAGATGCTCTAGGCAAAGTCATATCTATGTTTTTAAAAGTAGCAAACATAAATCCCGAACAGTCAAATCCTGCACTGGTTGTACCTCCACTTCTGTATGGCGTGCCAATGTGCTCGACTGCTTTTGCAATTAAAAAATCGGCTTTTGCACTATTACTTTCTGGTATGTCATTTATAGCAACATCTATTTTTTCAACCACTACCGCAGTTTTATCAGCTTCAACTTCTTTCAATCCTTTTTTGACAATTAAAAAAAATCCAACAGGCAAGCCAGATGCAATTGAAGGATTTAAAGCTTGTAAGTCTGATACAGAAACACCAGTTTGTTTAGAGATTCCGTACAATGTCTCTTTGGGTAAAACTTTATGAACTACATCAACATTGGATACTATATTGTCAGTCTTTATTTGCTCTACAACTGTATTTTCTGTAGCTTCATTCTCTATTTTAGGATTAGAAATAACTTGATCTTGATTGGGTAATTTCAATTTAGAACCAATTTTTAAGTTTCCAGTTTTTAGTTCGGGATTCATTTCACAAATTAATTCCATACTTATTTCGTATTTTTTAGAAATACTATATAAGGTTTCTTTTGGTTTTACTATGTGCACTTGAGTTAGTACATTGGGAGTGGTGTCATTTTTTTTCTTCTCCTTATTTTCTGTACCAATTTCCTTATTAACTTTTTTAACAACTTTTTGTTTAAACTTTTTGTTTGGTACTTTTACCTCTGCTTTTAAGGCTAAAACGGCACCTTTCAATTTAGGATTTAAAGCATAAATTTCAGATTCGCTTACATCATATTTTTTTGCAATAAAATAAATTGATTCACCTGATTTTACATTGTGCTTAATCACTTTTTGTGAAAAACAATTGAAAGAAAACAATAACGAAAAGAAAAAGAAAAACTTAAAAAAATTCATGTGCAATTATATTTTTTGGCAAAGAAAAGTGCCTTTTAAAGAGTTGCAAGTTACTACAAAAAGCTATTTTTAAAGTTTTTTTTAACTAAATTTTAATCTAAACGTATTAAATTATAATTTTCATAAGGCTTTTGTTTTGTCTAATTTCCTGCTATTCATATTGTATGACGTTGCTTTTATAAAGAAAAAATTAACTTATAAAAAAAATATTTTTTCAATAAAAGAGTAGTGGAATAGCGAGTAGTTATTTCCGATTTTTTTAATATTGTTTATAGCAATAGTTTAATTCTTGAACCAACAATACTTATTTTTTTTCTAATTAATTGTGAATAAAAGTTTTATCTTTTTAATGAGAAATGTCCTTTTGTACTCCTACCATCATCTAGTTTTATAGTGAACCAATAATCATCTGAAGGAGCAAAATTTCCGTTGTACATTCCATCCCAACCTTTACCAATTGCTGCAATTTCTTTAATTAATTTTCCAAATCTATTGTAGATGAAGATTATTGAGTTAGAATAAAATTGTTCATTAACACCACTAATATTCCATGTATCATTAATTCCGTCTCCATTTGGGGTAAAATAGTTAGGCGCGCCAATAACTGATATTTCATCTTCTACGATTCCGCATCCGTTAAGATCTTTTATGTAAACAGTATG
This sequence comes from Flavobacterium sp., assembly GCF_043778725.1. Taxonomy (GTDB): domain Bacteria; phylum Bacteroidota; class Bacteroidia; order Flavobacteriales; family Flavobacteriaceae; genus Flavobacterium. The sequence goes on from NZ_JAYWFT010000031.1 coordinate 14,078, forward strand.
CAATCCGTTAGGTACATTTTCAAAATATGGGCTTGCTTGGTATATTCCAAAGGGATTATCTAGATTATAAACATAATTTCCTATGCCACTTACAGAAATTAAAACAGAATTTATTCCTTCTAAATCTATTATTGTTGGCAATAACACAGTAGCAGAAGCAGATGAAATGACTAAACTAGAAACAGTCTTATTGCAAGAATTTAATATGTTACTAACTGTTACAGCATAATTTCCTGGATTGGAAACAATAATGTTTTGCGTAGTTTCGCCATTGGGTGTCCATAAATAATTATAATTTGCTGGATTTGTTATTATTGTGTTTAAAGTAACTAATTGATTAGGCATATTTAGACATAATGTTCCCTTAGTTTCTATAGTAAAAACAGGAAGACCTTGAACAACCAAATTTATTATGTGCAATCCAATACAATCGTTACCGTTTTCAACACGAGCATATATTGTTTGGCTACCAAAGGTTGTATTTGTTATTTTGTTTTGTTCTAACAGCGCATCATTCAAATTGTAGTAATAAGATACTGTGGTTCCTGTAGAACCAAATCCAGCATTTGCCAAATTGAAAGTTGTTATCCCATCTTCTGTACCATCATCATCACATTCATTTAATGTTACAATAGAAGTTGGATTTGTACTTACATTTAAAACAAGTTGTGTAGTACTAAAACAATTGGTTGTAGGGTTTATTACTCTAACAAAAAGTGTTTGAGGGTTTGAAATATTTGAATAATTTGTATTTAAAGAGTTAGTATCATTTGTTGCATCTGACGTATTTGCATAAAATTTTACCAAAAAGTTTACATTATTATTTGTTATTGCATTGGTTGCTTCCAAAAGATTAAAAGTGGTCAATCCGTCTGGAAATATCTCAAAGTCACATTGCGTTAATTGTGTAGAAAAAACTGATGGAGTAGTATTAATTATAATGTTAAATGGTTTAAAAATAACACAACCATTAATTTTATCTTTAATTTTTACCCACAAAGTTTCATTGGTGTTGGCGACTTGATTGGTATAATTAACAGGTAAGGTTATGTTATCATTAGCCGCTGGATGATAAGTAACTTCAATATCTGGATTTCCATTTATTAAAACAGCATCGTTTAATGATAAATTAAAAGTTTCAAAACCATTGTTATTGTTGTCACATTCTGACAAATCTATTGGGTTGGCTGTTTGGAATGGGGTAACTGTTAATGAGAAGCTGGAAGTAGAAAAACAATTAGTTATTGTGTTTTCTAGTCGTATATAGATAGACTGCGGATTGCTAGTATTATTATAGTTTGAAGGAATTAAAATTGGATTTATTGCTACAATTGCATCGTTTTCTGTTGTGTAAAAAGTGGCCACAATATTGGGTTGATTGCCAATTGCTAAAGTTCCGTTTTGATATAAATTAAATGGAGTAGAGTCATCAAGAACAGCATCGGTGTCGCACTTTTCCATATTGAGTGTTGCGCCAGCTGTTGTATTGTTTATGGTTGGTGGTTCATTAAATGTTGCGGTTCCTGTCCATTGCAATGAAAAGTTACTATCGCCACCAAATCGATCTATTACAAAATAATAAGTTTCGCCAACAAGAACATCCAATGAACTTACAAAATTATTTCCGCTTTGTCCTGGACCTTCAAAGGCATCAGTTTCACTTGCATTCATTCCGGTAGTATTATTACTAGAATTTGCCAACTGCGGATTTGTTGTAGAGCATCGTATGGTAGTTCCTAGATTACCACATGTACTATTTGGTCCAAAAACATAAAAATCAAAATCTACGGAAATGTTTGTATTCTCTGGTGTTAGAATAAATCCGAGTGTTCCTGCTGTTTTTATGTTAACTTTAATCCAAAGTGTATTTGTTTCTTGACCACTACAAGAGTTGTTATTATTTATTTCAGAATTTCCTGGACCAAGAACCGATAGATTATTGTAGCTTACATTTCCGCATGCTACAACTGCATCTACACAATCATTTTGAGAATAATAGTATTGAAAAAAAAATAAACATAAGAAACAAATTGATTTTTTTAAAAATAACATGAGTACTTTAGTAAAAGAATTATCGTTTAAGAGAAAAATGTCCTTTTGCACTTCTTCCGTCTTCTAGTTTAAGGGTAAACCAATAATCGTCTGAAGGCGCAAGATTACCATTAAAAGTTCCGTCCCAACCTTCTCCTAGTGGTGCTATTTGTTTAATTAATTTTCCAAATCTATCATAGATGTGAATAATTGTATTTGAATAAAACTGCTCATTTACACCTTTTATATTCCATGTATCGTTGTAACCATCGCCATTTGGTGTAAAATATTGTGGCGCTCCA
>NZ_JAYWFT010000032.1:0-2457 GCF_043778725.1 Flavobacterium sp.
TAAAATACGGACAGACCAATCAAAAAGCTGCTGGTGCACATGATTATTCAGATTATGGAGTGAGAGTAGCCCATGCATTCTCTAAACATTTTGCTGCAAAAGCCAACTTCACTTTCATGAAAGGTACAGATTGGTATGCAACAGATTATAGAGATAAAGATTTAACAAACAATGTTGGACTAGACAGAGGTTACTACAACTATAATGGTATCAACGTTTATGGTGATGAAGCTTCAACAAATATAAAAAGTGTAGCAGCTGGTTTACTTGGTGCAGGTGCAATAACACCAGCTCAATTTTCAGTATTCAATGCAATTCTGCCAGATTATAATGTAAGTAGAACAGGCTACAATGAAGTAGATCTTACTGATAATAAAGTAAGAAATGCTAAAATTGATTATTCTCTTCATTTTAAACCTTGGGCAAATGATACAGAAATTATTTTTCAAAGTAAATTTGGATATGGTAACACAGTATATCAAGGTGCAAACAGATACTATTTAAATGGTTTCTTTATGCAACAACATAAATTAGAAGTAAAAGGGAAAAACTTTTTTCTTAGAGGATATTTTACAACAGAAGATGGCGGAAGTTCTTATGATATGTTGTTTACAGGGTTAAATGTTAACAGACAATGGAAAGCAGATAACGTATGGTTTGGTCAATATGCAGCAACATATGTAACCTCTACCCTTGGTGGAGCAACGCCAGAGCAAGCTCATTTAGCTGCTAGAAATGTAGCTGATACTGGAAGATTAATACCAGGAACTGATGCCTTTAAAAATGCTTTCAATAAAGTAATTTCAGATCCAGATGTACTAACAGGATCTAAACTTGTTGACAACTCACACATGTATCATTCTGATGCAAATTATAACTTTAAAGATATTATAAAAGTTGCAGAAATTCAAGTTGGAGGTTCATTTAGACTCTACGAATTAAATTCAGGAGGTAGAATCTACACTGATAAAAATTCTCAAATTAATTATAATGAATATGGTTTTTATACTCAAATTCAGAAAAAATTAATGGAAGATAGACTGAAGTTCACTGGATCTGTAAGATATGATAAATCTAAAAATTTTGATGGTAATTTTTCTCCAAGAGTTTCATTAGTATACTCTGCTGGTGCACAAAAAAACCATAATTTTAGAGGATCATTCCAAACTGGTTTTAGAAACCCTTCTACTCAAGACCAGTATATCGGATTTAATGTAGGAAGTGCAGTTTTAGTTGGTTCTGCTCCAGACAATTTAATAAGATTTTCTGAGGTAAGAGGTGGCGGTGGCTCATTTGGAAATATTTCTGCGTCAGGTCAAGTAATTTTAGGCTCTCCAACCGTTACCTTAAATGGTAATAACGCCTATTTTAATTCTTTTACAGCTGCTTCTGCAACAGCATTTGGAGCCGCTTACAAAGCTAATCCAACAACTGCTGGTCTTATTAGTGCTGCTGGATTGCTAAAAAAATCAAAAGCAAGTTACGTTAAACCAGAAACAGTTAAAGCAATTGAGTTAGGTTACAGAGGTCAAATTAAAAAAATATCTTATGACATCAACGGATATTACAATGTTTATAATGATTTCATAGGAAATTTAACAGTCCTTGCTCCATATTATGGTACAGCAGCAGATTCACCAAATTTAGCTGGTGGACCAGTGTCAGAATCTTTAGCTGTTCAAGCTGTAGGAAGTGGTGATACAAGAGCTTATCAATTGTATACAAATACTGATATTGAAATAAAATCTATAGGATTTGGTTTAGGTCTTTCATATAAATTACCTAAAAATTTCGAAATTGGCGCAAATTATAACTATGCACAATTTGATTTTGATCAAGAAAAAGACCCAAGTTTTGAAGCAGGATTTAATACACCAAAGCACAGAGTTAAAGCGTCTTTAGGAAACGAAAAATTATTTAAAAACTTTGGTTTCAATGTAAGCGGAAGATGGAATAGTGAATATCTATGGGAATCAAATTTTGCAGACGGTACAATTGAGGCAGCAACTGTTGTTGATGCGCAAATCAATTATGCGTTTCCAAAATTGAAATCGGTTATTAAACTTGGAGCTTCTAATATTGGTGGCAAAGAATATCGTCAAGTTCTTGGAGCTGGATTGATAGGTCAACAATATTTTGCTTCTTTAACAATTACTCCATAAATAGTATTAATAAATTATAACATTTAAGATTATGATAAAAAATTTCAAATGGTTACTATTGGTTTCATTAACCTTTGTAGCTTGTAATAATGATGATGAAACAGCAAGTGTCGTTTCTAACTCATCAGATGGATTGCCTTTAACATCGGGTTCGGCAAATTTTTCAAAATATGTTGCACTTGGTAACTCATTAACTGCTGGATACAGCGATAGTGCACTTTTTATTGAAGGGCAAAAAGCATCATACACCAATATTCTGTCTCAGCAATTTTCATTGATTGGTGGTGGAGAATTT
>NZ_JAYWFT010000033.1:0-6387 GCF_043778725.1 Flavobacterium sp.
TCTTGTTGGTGAAAATTCTCCTAATTTGTGTCCTACCATGTTCTCAGTTACATAAACTGGAACAAATTGACGACCATTGTGTACTGCGATAGTTTGTCCTACGAAATCAGGAGTAATCATAGATGCTCTAGACCAAGTCTTAACAACACCTTTGTTTCCTTTTTCAATATTTTCTTGAACTTTCTTATCTAATTTGTAGTGTACAAAAGGTCCTTTTTTTAATGAACGTGCCATGTCTATCTAATTATTTCTTTCTGCGTTCAACAATATACTTATTACTCGGGTTAACTTTAGAACGAGTTCTATAACCTTTAGCAGGAAGACCTTTTCTAGAACGTGGATGACCTCCAGATGAACGACCTTCACCACCACCCATTGGGTGATCGACAGGGTTCATAGCAACCGGTCTTGTTCTTGGTCTTCTTCCCAACCATCTTGTTCTACCTGCTTTACCAGATACAATTAATTGATGATCAGAATTAGATACTGCTCCAATTGTAGCTGAACAAGTCAACAAGATTAATCTTGTTTCACCTGAAGGCATTTTAATTGTAGCATATTTTCCATCTCTTGCCATTAATTGAGCAAAAGTACCTGCACTTCTAGCAATAGTAGCTCCTTGTCCGGGACGTAATTCAATACATGAGATTACTGTTCCTAATGGAATTTTACTTAATGGTAAAGTATTTCCAATTTCTGGAGAAGCCTCTTCGCCAGACACTACAGTCTGTCCTACTTGCAAGCCGTTTTGAGCAACGATATACGTTTTCTCTCCATCAGCATACCATAATAATGCGATAAAAGCAGTTCTGTTTGGATCATACTCAATTGATTTTACCTTAGCCGGAATACCAACTTTAGCTCTTTTAAAATCAATGATACGATATCTTTGTTTGTGACCACCGCCTGTATAACGCATGGTCATTTTTCCTTGACTATTTCTACCTCCTGAGTTTTTTATCGGTGCGATCAATGAACGCTCCGGCTTATCAGTTGTAATGGCGTCAAAACCATTAACAACTCTAAAACGCTGACCCGGGGTAATAGGTTTTAATTTTCTTACTGACATCTTATTCTATTAGATATTGTTGTAAAAATCTATTGTTTCTCCTTCTTGTACTTGTACAATTGCTTTTTTGTAAGCATTTGTCTTTCCACTTATCATACCACTTTTTGTGAATTTTGTAGTTCTATCTGGTCTAACATTCATTGTATTAACACTAACAACCGAAACTCCATAAGTAGCCTCAACAGCTTTCTTAATTTGTACTTTGTTTGCTTTTTTATCTACAACAAAACCAAAACGATTAAAAATTTCACCATCTTTGGTAATTTTTTCTGTAATTATAGGTTTAACTATGATACTCATGGCCTATTATTTGCTTAAATTTTCTTCTATTCCCTCTAAAGAACTCTCTAATAACACTAAATTATTCGCGTTTAAAATAGCGTAAGTGCTTAATTCTGAGTTAGTTACTACGCTAGAAGCTTTTAAATTGCGTGACGACAAATATACATTTTTATTTGAATCACCCAACACAAATAAAGATTTTTTATTTTCTAACCCTAAAGAACTTAAAACTGATAAAAAGTTTTTAGTGTTTGGAGTATCGAAAGTAAAATCTTCTACAACTACTAAATTAGATTCTTTTACTTTTAAAGAGAAAGCAGATCTTCTTGCTAAACGCTTTAAACTTTTGTTCAATTTGAAAGAATAACTTCTTGGTCTTGGACCAAAAACTGTACCTCCACCTTTGAACAAAGGATTCTTAGCACTACCAGCACGAGCAGTTCCCGTACCTTTTTGCTTTTTAATTTTACGAGTACTACCAGCAACTTCGGCTCTTTCTTTAGCTTTGTGAGTTCCTTGTCTTTGATTTGCTAAGTATTGCTTAACATCAAGATATACCGCATGTTTATTTGGCTCTATACCGAATACTGAATCAGAAAGTTGAACTTTTCTTCCAGTATCATTTCCTTTGATATCTAAAACTTTTACTTCCATTACTTCTGAATGATTACATAAGAGTTTTTGCATCCAGGAATAGCTCCTTTAACAACAAGTAGGTTCTTTTCAGCAACTACTTTCAAAACTCTAAGATTTTGTACTTTAACATTATCACCACCCATTCTTCCTGCCATACGCATTCCTTTAAATACGCGTGATGGATAAGACGATGCTCCTATTGATCCTGGCGCTCTCAAACGGTTGTGTTGACCATGTGTTGCTTGACCAACACCACCAAAACCGTGACGTTTAACAACACCTTGAAAACCTTTACCTTTTGACACACCTTGTACATCAACAAATTCTCCTTCGGCAAAAACACCAACTGTGATGCTATCACCAAGATTAAATTTACCTTCAAAACTTTGGAATTCAACGACTTTCTTTTTAGCAGAAGTACCAGCTTTTTTAAAGTGACCTAAATCAGCTTTAGTGGCGTGTTTTTCTGTTTTGTCATCGAAACCAAGTTGTAAGGCTTCATACCCGTCAACCTCAATGGTTCTGACTTGGGTAACGACACAAGGTCCAGCTTCGATTACTGTACAAGGAATATTTTTCCCGTTTTCATCGAATAAGCTAGTCATGCCGATTTTTCTTCCAATTAACCCAGACATATTAAACTATTTATTAATTATTAATTCTCTTTTTACTTTTTCAAAGAAGAAAGTATTAGAAGATTTTTTTTCAAAATTCTAATACTTAAATCTTAATCTATTTAAAGTAATTAAACTTTGATTTCTACTTCTACACCACTTGGCAACTCTAATTTCATTAGAGCGTCAATAGTTTTCGAAGATGAACTGTAAATATCAATTAGTCTTTTGTAAGACATAACTTCAAATTGCTCTCTCGATTTTTTATTAACGTGTGGTGAACGTAATACAGTAAATATTTTTTTGTGAGTTGGTAATGGGATTGGACCCGTTACAACTGCACCTGTACTTTTTACAGTTTTTACAATCTTTTCAGCAGATTTATCTACCAACATGTGATCGTAAGATTTTAATTTTATTCTAATTTTTTGACTCATCTTGATAAAAATTATGCGTTTCCTTTTGCTTTTTTGATAACTGCTTCAGAGATATTTGAAGGTGTTTCTGCATAGTGAGAAAATTCCATTGTAGAAGTTGCTCTACCAGATGAAAGTGTTCTCAATGTAGTTACATAACCAAACATTTCTGATAATGGAACGTCAGCTTTAATAGTTTTAGCTCCATTTCTGTCTCCCATGTCGTTTACTTGACCTCTACGACGGTTGATATCGCCTACGATATCTCCCATGTTTTCTTCAGGTGTAATAACTTCCATTTTCATGATCGGCTCAAGAATAATTGCTCCTGCCGCTTTTGCTACTTCTCTATAACCCATTCTTGCTGCTAATTCAAAAGAAAGAGCATCTGAATCGACTGGGTGAAAAGATCCGTCTGTCAAAGTAACTTTCAAACTATCTACTTGGTAACCAGCTAATGGTCCAGTTTTCATAGCTTCACGGAAACCTTTTTCTACAGATGGAATATATTCTTTTGGAACGTTACCACCTTTTACCGCATTAACAAATTGCAATCCTACAGGAACTTTTCCATCAACTTCATCCGCTGGCTGTAAAGTAAATACGATATCACCAAATTTACCACGACCTCCAGATTGTTTTTTGTAAGTTTCTCTATGTGTTGCAGTTTTAGTGAAAGCTTCTTTGTATTCAACTTGAGGCTCACCTTGATTAACTTCAACTTTAAATTCACGTTTCATTCTATCAACAAGAATATCTAAGTGTAACTCACCCATTCCTGAAATGATAGTTTGACCTGAAGCTTCATCAGTTCTAACTGTAAATGTTGGATCTTCTTCAGCTAATTTAGCTAAAGCCATACCCATTTTATCAACATCAGCTTTAGTTTTTGGCTCAATAGCGATACCAATAACTGGCGCTGGAAATTTCATAGACTCAAGTATAATTGGGTGTTTCTCATCACACAAAGTATCTCCAGTTTTGATATCTTTAAATCCAACTGCTGCTCCAATATCTCCAGCTTCGATGTAATCGATTGGATTTTGCTTGTTAGCATGCATTTGATAGATACGCGAAATTCTTTCTTTATTTCCTGAACGAGTGTTCAAAACATAAGAACCTGCATCTAAACGACCAGAGTAAGCACGGAAGAAAGCTAAACGACCTACGAATGGGTCAGTAGCAATTTTAAATGCTAAAGCTGCAAACGGCTCTTTTACATCTGGCTTACGTAATATTTTAGTTTGATCTTCTTCTAATAAATCAGCATCATCTGGATGAATTCCTTCGATACCGTCTTTATCCATTGGAGATGGCAAATATTTACATACTGCATCTAACATGAATTGAACTCCTTTATTTTTGAAAGAAGAACCAGCAATCATAGGAATGATAGCCATATCCATAACAGCTGCTCTTAATGCTGTATTTATTTCTTCTTCTGTAATTGATGACTCGTCTTCCATGAATTTTTCAAGTAAGTTCTCGTCATAATCAGCTACTGCTTCAATAAGAATTGATCTATACTCTTTAACTTCTGCAAGCATGTCTTCTGGAATAGGCACAATCTCGTAAGTTGCCCCCATACCTTCTTCATCCCAAACGATTGCTTGATTTTTAACTAAATCTACAACACCTTTGAAATCATTTTCTTCACCAATTGGCAAAGTAATTGCAACTGCATTAGACTTTAGCATATCTCTTACTTGTTGACATACCATCAAAAAGTTAGATCCTTGTCTGTCCATTTTATTAACAAAACCGATACGTGGCACACGGTATTGATCAGCAAGTCTCCAGTTGGTTTCTGATTGTGGCTCAACACCATCAACAGCAGAAAATAAGAAAACTAAACCATCAAGTACACGCAACGAACGGTTTACCTCTACGGTAAAATCAACGTGTCCAGGTGTATCAATAATATTAAAGTGATATGGTAATGTTTCGGGCAATTTTTTACCTTGAACAGTAGGAAAATTCCATTCACAAGTTGTAGCTGCAGAAGTAATTGTTATACCTCTTTCTTGCTCTTGCGCCATCCAGTCCATTGTTGCAGCACCATCGTGTACTTCACCAATTTTGTGTGATTTTCCTGTATAAAAAAGAATACGCTCTGTTGTTGTTGTTTTACCAGCATCAATATGGGCAGCAATTCCTATATTTCTTGTATATTTAAGTTCTCTAGCCATTTCTTAGTAATTAAAATCTAAAATGTGAGAATGCTTTATTTGCTTCAGCCATTTTGTGAGTATCCATTCTCTTTTTAACCGCAGCACCTTCTTCTTTAGCCGCAGCTAAAATTTCACCTGATAGTTTTTGAGCCATAGATTTCTCATTTCTTCTACGAGCATAAAGAAGCATCCACTTCATTGCCATAGAAATTTTTCTGTCTGGACGAATTTGCATTGGAATTTGGAATGTAGCTCCACCAACTCTACGACTACGTACTTCTACGTGAGGCATAACATTGGTTAACGCATCTTTCCAAACCTCTAATGATGATTTCTCGTCATTATTCTTTTTTGCTTCTACGATATCCATTGCATCGTAAAATACTTTAAACGCTGTAGATTTTTTACCATCCCACATCAAGTTGTTCACGAAACGTGTAACTAATTGATCATTAAATTTTGGATCTGGTAAAAGTGGTCTTTTCTTTGCCGCTCTTTTTCTCATTTCTTCGTTTTTTTGTTATTGATTTTTATTTTTAAAATAAAATTCAGATAACTAGTTTAGATTTACTTTTTTGCTTCTTTTGGACGTTTTGCACCGTATTTAGATCTACGTTGTGTTCTTCCTGCTACACCAGATGTATCTAGCGCACCACGAACAATGTGGTATCTAACTCCTGGTAAATCTTTTACTCTTCCGCCTCGCACTAATACTATCGAGTGCTCTTGTAGATTGTGTCCTTCTCCTGGGATGTAAGCATTCACTTCATTTCCGTTAGTCAAACGTACACGCGCAACTTTACGCATTGCAGAGTTTGGTTTTTTTGGAGTAGTAGTGTAAACACGCGTACAAACACCTCTTCTTTGAGGACAAGAATCTAAAGCAACCGATTTACTCTTCTTAGTGATTTGAGTTCTTCCTGTTCTTACTAATTGTTGAATTGTTGGCATAATTAATACTAAAATTTCTTATATATTAAATTTCCCGCTTTTTACGGGGTTGCAAATGTAGAAAATATTTTTTACTCTACAAACGTTACATCACTAATTTTAATAAGAAAATTTAATACAACCATAAAGATCACAAAAACGGAATATTTACGTTATATTTATTTCGATAAAAACTGTTCCCTTGAAAATATATTTTTCCTTCATTTTTACATTTCTTTTTTGCCAGACCTCCTTTGGGCAAAATTTAA
>NZ_JAYWFT010000034.1:0-6382 GCF_043778725.1 Flavobacterium sp.
AAATCGTCCACGGTGCGTTCTTGAAACTCTTGATCCTTTAATAAGAATAGTATTATTTGAAAAATAGTTAGGTTTTAGTATAGAAATGAAATCATCAAAATTATTATAATAATAAAAATTTGTTTTTTTTATTTTATTAGAAAAAAAGAAATTTCCAATAAAAAAGCATTTAATATTATTTAAAGTTAACAGGTAGTTAATTATTTTTTTATGCTCTAAATTACTTTCCTTTCCTAATTCAAACATATCTCCAATTATGATTACTTTATTTTTGCTGTCTAATTGGTTAAAATTTTCTAATGCAAGTTGCATACTACTTGGATTGGCATTATAAGCATCTAATATAACTTCATTAGAATTTTTATTAATAAGTTGTGATCTATTGTTTTCTGGGAAATAGTTTTCGATAGCACTTTTTATATCTATATTTGAAACTTTAAAATAATTACCAATTGTTATAGCTGCGTTAATGTTAGTAGCATTATAAAGTCCAATTAAATTTGAATATACATGTGTATTATTAAATTCAACTTCAACTAACGGATTTGCGATAACTTTCGTAAATTTAATATCGGCTTCGTTATTTAACTCACTAAATGTTATTCTATTAATCTTTTCTGTTTTTTGATCTTGAAGAATATCGTCTATATTGACAAAGGCTGTTTTGTTATTTTGCTTCAAGTATTGGTACAGTTCACTTTTTCCTATTATTACTCCTTCATATCCACCAAATCCCTCTAAATGAGCCTTACCAAAATTTGTTATGTATCCATAATCTGGCTTTACAATGTTGCATAAAAATTCAATCTCTTTTTGATGATTCGCACCCATTTCCACTATTCCTATATCAGTTTCTTTAGAAAAAGACAAAAGAGTTAACGGTACCCCAATATGATTATTTAGGTTGCCAATTGTATATGTTGTTCTAAATTTCTTAGTTAGTACTTGATTGATTAATTCTTTTGTAGTGGTTTTTCCATTACTTCCTGTTAATGCGATTATTGTAGTGTTTAAATACTCTCTATGATATTTAGCTAAATTTTGCAGTGTTTGTAAAACATCAGTAACTAATATTGTTCTTTCGTCAATGTAATAGTTTTCATTGTCAATAATTGCAAATGATGCACCTTTTTCTATTGACTCTTTTGTGAATTCATTCGCATCAAATCGTTCTCCTTTTATAGCAAAGAAAATACAATTAATGGTAATTTTTCTAGTGTCTATAACCGCACCAGTACTTTTAAGAAATAATTTGTGAATTGATTCAATATTCATCACGTATTTTTTTATAAAATAAAAGCCCTAATTAAAGGGCTTTTATAAATTTTGAGACTAATTATCTTTTATTTCTTGCTGATTTCTTTTTATCAGATTTAGGACCAACTCTAGACATTGCACATCTAAATCCTATATAGTCTGTAGCCATATCTTGTGGAAAATATCTTCTTTGAGCTGGATCTAGCCAATAAGCTCTGTCTCTCCAAGAACCACCTTTGTAAACTCTAACATCATCATTAATTAATGTTGTTCTTTTACTAGATTTATCATATTTACGAATCATATTTCCAATACTATCCGTAGATACATTGTGTTTTGGAGAATCATACATTCTTTTTTCATCTGGTAATTTACCATCTCCTTCTTCTGATCCACCAAAGTCGAAATATTTAGTAGATTGTTTATCACCATCTCTATAATTTTTCTCGTCGCTTTTGTCAAAATTTTGTCTTAAGTAAGTTTCTTTCTCATCAACAGGAACTTGAGCTATTTGACCTGGAAAATTTCTAGCGATGACTCTACCATTTGGTAAAGTGTCAAATTTTTGAGTTTCACCGGTTACTAATTCTGCTTTTCCATCTTCACCTATTTTGTCTTTCATGTAAACATTTCCTCTAAAATAGTTGAAATCGTTTCCTTCGTCATCTATTATTGGTCTGTAAACATCCGCTACCCATTCTGCAACGTTTCCTGCCATGTCATACAATCCAAAGTCATTAGCTGCATAAGATTTTACTTTATTTGTAATATCTGCTCCGTCATCAGACCATCCTGCTATTCCACCGTAATCACCTTTTCCTTGTTTAAAGTTTGCCAATTGGTCTCCTTTAATCTGTCTTTTGCTAGAACGTGTGTAACTTCCAGACCATGGATATTTTTTCTGTCCTTTATAGATGTTATATTCTCTTTGACCAACATCTGCAGCTGCAGCATATTCCCATTCAGCTTCTGTAGGTAGTCTATATTCTGGCAAAATTAAACCCGAAGTTCTTTGGGCATAAACATTTTTTGCTTCTTTAGTTGTTCCATCGGCTCCTTTTGTACCGCCTTTTCCTGCAGCCTTAGAATTTCTTGGACCTTTTAAGACTATTTTATCATCTCCTCCAAAAGTTTTTGTAGGCGCTGCTAAATAAGTATTTGTGCTAAAAGTTGATTCTGCTTTTGCGTCAGAAACTTTTGCATCCTTTTTTAAATATCCTTCTCTTTCTAAAACAGATTCGTTAACACGGTCTGTTCTCCATTTAGAGAATTCTGTGGCCTGAATCCAATTTACTCCTACTACAGGATATTCTGCATAGGCAGGATGTCTCAAATAGTTTTCAGTCATTGTTTCATTATAACCTAAACGGTTTCTCCAAACTAATGTGTCTGGCGATGCACCTTCATAGATGTTTTTGTAATTGTCTTCTTCTGGAGGAAAAACTCTTTTCAACCAATCTAAGTATTCCATGTACATCAAGTTTGTAACCTCTGTTTCATCCATGTAGAATGATTGTACGTGTTGTTGATTTGGAGTATTATTCCAGTCGTGCATCGGGTCATCTTGAACTTTACCCATAGTAAATGTTCCACCCTCAACCAATACTAATCCTGGACCAGTTTCTTGCTTTTTAAACTTAGAAGCATACTGAAATCCGCCTTTCTTGTCATTGATTTTCCAGCCTGTCGCTCTTGATCCTCCTTTAGAATTGGATTTTTTGCTACAACTAGAAAAACTAACCGTCATTACTAACATTAGTAACACTTTGATTGTCATTAATTTGTTTACTTTCATACTCTTAGTAGGTAATAAATTTTCGAGGCGCAATATAAGAATTAACCTTGAAATTGCAACATCTTTTTTGATAATAGTAAAAAATATTTTTTTATACCCTTTTATAACGTTTCCTTTTTTTTTATATTGTGTATACTAATAATTAATTTTATTTTTACAATTCGAAATATTTAGAAAAAATCTGCGTTATATCATTTGATGAAAAAAATTGCTACCTTATTATTGGTTTTTATGTCCCTTTTTGTTGATGCACAACAAAGTGGGTCAGTAACAATTAATTGGATTGAAAAATCAAGTTATCCTTATGGTGATACTGCTGTCGTTATACCTCAGGTTTTATCTGATGGTTATAGTTTTGATTTTCAAAAAAAAACTATTTCATATTCTTTAAAAATACCCTCTGCTTCTTTTATTGAAGAAAACTCCTTTATGATTTCTAACGTTGTCTATCAACCCATAAGCAGCAGTCAACTTGGCGATTTGTCTGTAAACGAGATTAAAAACAATATTAATATGTCGTTTAAAAATATTGTAGCGAGAGATATAATATGTGGTTATTTAATATTTTCTCCAATTATTAAAGATGAAAATGGATTTAAAAAAGTGATTTCTTTTTCATACACATATAATTATGCTACTAGTACTTCTAAAAGTATTCCAAGTCAAAGTGTTCTTAACATATCAAATTCGGTTTTAGCTTCTGGAAAATGGAATAGAATTTATGTCGAAAAATCGGGAATTTATAAAATTACTAGAGGTTTTCTATCTGATTTAGGTTACAATGTAAACGCTTTAAACCCTAAAAAGATTAAAATTTATGGTAATGGCGGAAGAATGATTCCTTTATCAAACAACAATTCCTATCCAAACGATCTTGAGGAAAATGCTATTCAAGTTATTGGCGAGGCCGATGGCTCTTTTGATACAGATGATTATGTTTTATTCTATGCCGAAGGAGTAGATAATTGGAGTCAAGAAAATGAAACTCACCTCAATTTATATTCTGACAAATCTTATTATTATTTAACTATTGATGGTGCTGATGGAAAAAGAATAACACCCATGAATCAGCCTCTTGGTACTAGTACATTAAATCTAACCACTTATGATGATTATCAATTTCACGAAGTAGATTTGACCAATATAGGAAGGCTTGGAAGAGTTTGGTTCGGAGAAAATTTTAGCACTAAAAACGAGCAAACTTTCGATTTTAATTTCCCAAACATCGATTTGTCTTCTGGTTCAAAAATTAGTATTCATGCCGGAGGAAATTCATTTGTAAACACTTCATTTTCAGTTTTAGTTAATAGTCAGTCTGTGGGAAGTATCAATTTGTCTGATGTTGCGCCCAACTCTGGTGTTGAAGCATCTGAAGCAACTTTAAATGCTTTACTTACTACAGCTCAAAATTTTAGTGTAAAACTTACTTACACTAACAACGGTGTTCCTACATCTAAAGCATATTTAGATTATATAATAATTAAAGCTAAAAGTAATCTTACTGGTTTTTCTAAACAATTCAGGTTTAAATATGATGCCGCAGCTACACAAACAGGAATTATAAACTATCAATTTAATAATGCGGCAACAATTTCTCAAGTTTGGGACATAACAGATATTTATAATGCAACTTCAATTGATAATTTAAATCAAAGTAATTTTTCTTTTAAAGCGGTTCTTGGTGTTGAAAAAAAATATATTGCTATTGATATGTCCGATATCTATACACCTCTAAAAGACCAAAATACTGCTATTGCAAATCAAGATTTAAAAGGAACCATCTTTAACAACGCTCAAGGAAATTTTCAGGATATTGACTATCTCATTATTACTCCAGCATTTTTAAATTCTCAAGCAGAGAAACTTGCAAGTTTTCACCGATTGTATTCTAACTTGAATGTTAAAGTTGTAAACCTAGATGTTATTTATCAAGAATTTGGTGGCGGAAAGCAAGATATTGGTGCCATAAGAAATTTTGTAAAATATGTTTATCAAAATGCATCCTCTGCTGCAAGTAGAGTTAAATATTTAAATCTTTTTGGCGACGCTTCTTTCGATTTTAAAGACAGAATTCCTAACAATACCAATATTGTTCCTATTTATCATGCGGTAAATAGTTATTTTTCGGGTGAACAATCTTTTGCTTCCGATGATTATTTTGCTCTTATGGATGCCAATGAAGGCGATCCTTATTATCCGTTTGGTGCCGATATAGCAGTTGGTAGAATGTTGGTCTCTTCAGAGCAACAGGCAGAAGAAATGGTAAATAAAGTTATTCAATACCACGATTTAAAATCATACGGAAGTTGGAGAAATAATTATGTAGCAATTTCTGATGATTCTGATAAAACTCCAGATGCAACTTTGCAAATAAAACAAAACAATTTGACCGATATTTTGTATGCGCAAAAACCGTTTATAAATTTCAAGAAAATTCTTTTAGATTCCTATCAACAACAAACTTCTGCTGGTGGCGATAGATATCCACAGGCAAATGTAGATATTATTAATGCCTTCGAAAAAGGAGCCTTGGTCTTTAATTATTTAGGTCATGGAGGCGAAGATGGACTAACTGGCGAACGTATTTGGGATAAATTTGATGGATTTAATTTTAACAATCAATATAAATATCCATTGTTTATAACAATAACATGCGAGTTTTCTAGATTTGACAATCCCTATAGACCAACAGCAGGCGAATATACATATTGGAATCCCAAAGGAGGTGCAATTTCAATGATTACCACAATAAGATCAATAGGACAATACAGTGCTGAGTTATTTAATGATAAATTAATAGAAAAATTGTTTTCTTATGGCTCCAATCAATATGTTTCTATTGCAGAAGCATTACGGTTGGCTAAATCCGTTAACAACAATAACTCTTCTACAAGAGTAGTTTTCTGTTTAGGTGACCCTGCATTGATGTTGGCTATTCCAAAACCTAAAGTTGTACTTACAAAAATAAATGATGTGCCAATTACACAACCTGTAGATGATTTAAAGGCCTTAGGATTTGTAAAATTATCTGGAGAAGTTCAAGATGAATTCGGGAATGTACTAGCAAACTATAATGGCGATTTATCCGTAAATGTATTTGATAAAAATTATGCCAAATCAACTTTTAATAATGATGGTTATAGTCCTGTTATGAGTTTTACTAATCTTGGCGAAACAATTTTTAGAGGTAATGCATCTGTAAACAATGGAAATTTCGAAATAGGATTTGTAGTTCCTAGAGATATAAAAATTCCTTTAGGAAACGGAAGAGTAAGTTTTTATGCTAAAAGAAATCAAGTTCTGTTAGATAAAACAGGTTATAATTTAGAC
>NZ_JAYWFT010000035.1:0-16323 GCF_043778725.1 Flavobacterium sp.
ATTGAAGAAGGATTTGATACCGAAATGGTAAAATCGTCCGAAAGTTTGTTCAGTATCGGAAACGGTGCAATGGGACAACGAGCGAATTTTGAAGAAAAATACTCAGGCGAAACGTTTCAAGGAAGTTACATTGCAGGAATATACTATCCAGATAAAACCAAAGTGGGTTGGTGGAAAAATGGTTATCCAAAATATTTTGCCAAAGTTTTAAATGCGCCCAATTGGATTGGAATTGACATCGAAATCAATGGAGAAAATTTCGATTTAAATTCGTGTACAGAAGTTAAAAATTTTCGTCGTGAATTGAATATGAAACAAGGTGTTTACTATCGTTCATTTGAAGCAACTTTACAAAACGGAACTCAAATTGCTGTAAATGTAAACCGTTTTCTATCTTTAGATTTAGATGAAGTTGGTGTAATTAATTACGAAATTACTCCTATTAATAAAGATGCTAAAATTGTATACAAACCTTACATCGATGCCGGAGTTACAAACGAAGACGCGAACTGGGAAGAAAAATTCTGGGAACCATTAGATGTGAATCACAATAATAATGAGGCATTTGTAACGGCAAGAACGTTCAAAACTCATTTTATTGCTACAACTTTTATGCAAAATAGCATTTTGTTGAACAATGAAAACTTAAATCTTTCTCCATCAAATGTTGCTGCTGATAAAGAAAAAGTACAATTCACGTATGAAGTTGCTGTTGCAAAAGGTGAAAAATCTACAATACAAAAATTGGCTGGTTATACGGTCTCTCTAAATCACGAAAACACACAATCTGGTGCTGAAAATGCTATAAAAGCTGCTTTAGCAAAAGGATACAATCAACTTTTACAAGATCAAATTACGGCTTGGGCAAAAATTTGGGAAATGAGTGACATCACAATCGATGGAGATGTAAAAGCACAACAAGGAATCCGTTTCAATATTTTTCAGTTAAATCAAACCTATTTAGGAAAAGATTCGCGTTTAAATATTGGTCCAAAAGGATTTACTGGAGAAAAATACGGCGGTTCCACTTATTGGGATACTGAAGCCTATTGTATTCCGTTTTACATGGCGACTAAAGACCAGCAAGTTGCGCGTAATTTATTGACTTACAGATACAATCAACTCGACAAAGCAATTGAAAATGCTAAAGATAATTTAGGATTTACAAATGGCGCAGCGTTGTATCCAATGGTAACTATGAATGGCGAAGAATGTCATAACGAATGGGAAATCACGCACGAAGAAATTCACAGAAATGGAGCGATTGCTTTCGCGATTTTCAATTATTACAGATATACTGGCGATTACTCATACATTCCAGAAAAAGGATTAGAAGTTTTAATTGGAATTGCACGTTTTTGGCATCAAAGAGCTTCGTTTTCGACCAACAAAAATCAGTACATGATTCTTGGAGTTACTGGTCCGAATGAATATGAAAATAACGTAAACAATAATTTCTACACCAATTATATTGCTAAATGGTGTATCGATTATGCTCACGAACAAATTCAGAAAGTATCTTTAGAATATCCACAAGATCATAAACGAATTATCGAAAAAGTAAAATTATCGGATGCCGAATTACAAGAATGGTTGAAAGTTTCAGGCAATATGTACTTTCCTTTTTCTAAAGAACATGATGTGTATTTGCAACAAGATGGTTTCTTAGATAAAGATTTAGTTCAAGTTAAAGATCTAGATAAGAGCCAACGTCCAATAAACCAAAAATGGTCTTGGGATAGAGTTTTGCGTTCGCCATACATCAAGCAAGCCGATACTTTACAAGGGTTTTATTTCTTTGAAGATCATTTTACAAAAGAACAATTAGAAAAACATTTCAATTTTTACGAGCCATTTACGGTTCATGAAAGCTCATTATCGCCTTGCGTTCACTCCATTCAAGCTGCCAAATTAGACAAAATGGATATGGCCTACACGTTCTACCTTAGGACTTCTCGTTTAGATCTAGACGATTACAACAAAGAGGTTGAAGAAGGTTGTCACATCACGTCCATGGCTGGAACTTGGATGAGTATTGTGGAAGGTTTTGGTGGAATGCGTGTTAAAAATGACACGTTACATTTCGAACCAAAAATCCCAAAAAAATGGAACGGATATTCGTTTAAAATTAATTTTAGAAATCAAATTTTGAAAGTTTCAGTGAATCACAATGACACACAATTTTCTCTGGAAGGTGATAAAGAAATTAATGTTATTGTAAATGGTAAGCAAGTTTTGGTTGAGCCTAACAGTTTGGTTACAGTATAATTGATAAGAGTAATTCATTAAACCTCAAAGGTTTTTTTCAAACCTTTGAGGTTTAACAAAATAAAATAAATTTTAAAACAACAGTGTTATTCGACTAGCAAACCTCAATGGTTTGAAAAAACCTTTGAGGTTTATCAAAATAAAATAAATTTTAAAACAACAATGTTATTCGACTAGCAAACCTCAAAGGTTTGAAAAAACCTTTGAGGTTTAACAAAAACATTATAATTCCGATTAATAATGGAAAATATGATACTTTAGAGGCTGATAATTTTTATCATATATTCAATCGAGGAAATAATAAAGAAGATTTATTTATTGAACATGAAAATTATTTACATTTTTTAAAACTCATAAAAACCCATTTAGCACCAATAGCTTCAATTTTTTCATATTGTCTGATGAAAAATCACTTTCATTTAGTTTTAAAAATAAATTCTAAAGAACAGTTAGAACAGATAAATGTAAATCTTGATAAAATATCGCAACCATTTTCGAACTTATTTAATGCTTACACGAAATCAATTAATAAAAGATATGATAGAGAAGGAAGTTTATTTAAAGTTCGTTTTAAAAGAGAAAGAATAAACACAGAAGAATATTTAAAAAATGTAATTATTTATACTCATTTAAACCCTGTTAAACATAATTTTCAAAATGATTACAGTAATTATAAGTATTCATCTTATCAATCTTTAATTTCTGAAAAGCCAACATTATTAATGCGTAATGAAGTTTTTGAATTATTTTCAAATAAAGAAAATTTTATTTACCACCATACAGAAATTTTCAGAAAAGGATACCATGAAGATTTTGATTAAATAATTACAAAACTCAAAGGTTAAAAAAACTTTTGAGTTTAAAATAAAAACAAACTAAAGCTCAAATTCATTACCATGAAAAAATCAATTTTCCTTCTTTTTTACCTATTCACAATTAGTCTTGTAAGCGCTCAAGAATTAAAATCTCCGAATGGAGAATTCGTAATGCAATTTTCACTTTTGAGTGATGGAACGCCAACGTACAATTTAAAATACAAAAACAAAGAAGTTGTAAAAACCAGTAAACTTGGATTGGAACTTAAAAACGACAAGACATCACTGCTTAATGCTTTTACAATTTCAGATTCAAAAGTGTCAACTTTCGACGAAACTTGGAAACCAGTTTGGGGTGAAGTAGCTCAAATTAGAAATCATTATAACGAATTGGCTGTTACACTAAATCAAAAATCAACCGATAGAACTATCATCATCCGTTTCAGATTATTTGACGAAGGTTTAGGTTTTAGGTATGAATTTCCAGCACAAAAAAATCTTATCTATTTCGTAATCAAAGAAGAAAAAACACAATTTGCAATGACAGGAAATCACACTGCCTATTGGATTTCTGGCGATTATGACACACAAGAATACGACTACACTACATCTAAATTATCTGAAATAAGAGGTTTATCAGGCAAAGCAAGATCTGATAATGCATCACAAACTTGGTTCTCAGACACAGGCGTACAAACGTCTTTAATGATGAAAACTTCCGATGGAATTTACATCAATTTACACGAAGCTGCTTTGATTAATTATTCTTGTATGAATTTGAATTTAGACGATAAAAATATGATTTTCGAATCACATTTAACGCCAGATGCAATAGGTGATAAAGGACATATTCAAGCTCCAAGTACATCTCCATGGAGAACAATTATGGTAAGTGACGATGCTAGAGAAATTTTAACTTCTAAAATGACTTTGAACTTAAACGAACCGTGCAAAATTGAAGATACTTCGTGGATTAAGCCAGTAAAATATGTTGGTGTATGGTGGGAAATGATTACTGGAAAAAGCTCTTGGTCTTATACAAACGATTTTCCATCAGTACAATTGGGCATAACCGATTATTCTAAAGCAAAACCAAACGGAACGCACGGTGCAAACACAGCTCACGTAAAAGAATACATCGATTTTGCTTCAAAAAATGGTTTCGATGGAGTTCTAGTTGAAGGTTGGAACCAAGGTTGGGAAGATTGGTTTGGTCACGCCAAAGATTACGTTTTCGATTTTGTTACTCCTTATCCAGACTTTGATGTAAAAGGAATTCATGACTATGCAAAATCTAAAGGAGTAAAAATGATTATGCACCATGAAACTTCGGGTTCAACAAGAAATTACGAGCGCCACTTAGACAAGGCTTTTCAATTCATGAACGAAAATGGGTACGAAGCGGTGAAAACTGGTTATGTTGGACCAATTCTACCTATTGGCGAACACCATTACAGCCAATCAATAATTAATCACTACCAATATATTATTGAAAAAGCAGTCAATTATAAAATTATGGTCAATGCACACGAAGCTGTTCGTCCTACAGGAATTTGTAGAACCTATCCAAACATGATTGGAAACGAAGCTGCAAGAGGAACCGAATTTCAAGCATTTGGAGGTTCCAAACCAAACCATGTAACCATTTTACCATTTACAAGATTAATTGGTGGACCAATGGATTACACGCCAGGAATTTTCGAAATGGATATCAAAAAATTCAGTCCAAACAATACTTCACATGTAAATAGTACATTAGCGAACCAATTAGCTCTGTACGTAACAATGTACAGTCCATTGCAAATGGTGTCCGATTTAATTGAAAATTACAACAAATTTCCAGATGCATTTCAATTCATAAAAGATGTAGCCGTAGATTGGTCAGAAAGTAAATACCTTGAAGCAGAACCTGGAGATTATATAACAGTTGCAAGAAAAGCAAAAGGAACAAACAACTGGTTTGTTGGAAACGTAAACGGAGAAACACCAAGAACGTCAAACATCACTTTAGATTTCTTAGAAAAAGGAAAAAAATACACAGCCACAATTTATGCCGATGGTAAAGATGCAAATTACAAAACCAATCCGCAAGCCTACACAATTCGCAAAATTGCAGTTACCAGTAAATCTAAAGTAAGCCAATTATCAGCCTCTGGTGGCGGTTATGCTATTAGTATTATTGAAAATAAATAGGCTCTTCAAAGTCACAGACCTCAAAGGTTTTTTCCAAACCTTTGAGGTCTTATAAAAAATAAAAACAATTTGGGCGTGACCCGAAAAGGGTCAGGCTTTACGTTCCAATCTTTCTTGTTTTAAAGAAAAACAAGAAAGGATTTCCACTACAATCCTTCACGCTAACGTTAACGAGAAAAATTGTAGTATTCAAAAACTTCACGCAAACCACAACTACAATGAAAAAAATCTTAATACTACTACTTTTCACAACATCACTTTTCGCTCAAGTAGAACGCGTTGAACCTCCATTTTGGTGGTCAGATATGAAATTATCCAATGTGCAAATTATGTTCTACGGAAAAAATATTGCACAATATGATGTAACGGCATCCAATTCAATTGTAATAGAAAGTATTCAAAAAACCGAAAATCCTAACTACGTTTTCGTAACAATCAATACTAAAAATACAGTTGCGCAAGATTTTGTTTTCTCTTTTTCAAAAAACAAAAAAGTAGCTTTCACACAAAATTATTCTCTAAAATCAAGAAGAGAAAATTCTGCTTTACGCAAAAGTTATGATGCTTCTGATGTAATTTATCTTATAATGCCCGATAGATTTGCCAACGGAAACCCAAACAACGACAGCGATAAATCGGTCACAGAAAAAGGAAATCGCGAACTTCCAGGCGGACGACACGGTGGCGATATTGAAGGAATTATAAAAAATCTAGATTATCTAAAAGAATTAGGCGCAACAGCACTTTGGCCAACACCTTTAAACGAAGACAACGACGAAAAATATTCGTATCACGGTTACGGTCAATCGGATGTTTACAAAATCGACCCACGATATGGAACTAACGAAGATTATGTGAAATTAAGTGCCGAGTTACACAAACGTGGCATGAAAAATATCATGGATTATGTGACCAATCATTGGGGTTGGAAACATTGGATGTACAAAGATTTACCAACGTACAATTGGATTCACCAATTTCCAGGGTTTTCACAATCTAATTACAGAATGACAACTCAATTTGACCCAAATGCTTCGGCAATTGACACCAAAAATTGTATGGACGGTTGGTTTGTTCCATCAATGCCCGATTTAAATCAATCGAATCCTTTAGTTTTAAATTACCTAACGCAAAACGCGATTTGGTGGATAGAATATGCCGATTTAGACGGATTTAGAGTTGATACTTATTCTTACAACGACAAGGAAGGAATTTCAAAATGGACCAAAGCCATAACAGACGAATATGCAAATTTCAATATAGTTGGCGAAGTTTGGATGCACGATCAAGCGCAAATGGCCTATTGGCAAAAAGATAGTAAAATTGGAGCGATTCAAAACTACAATTCCTATTTACCAAGCGTTATGGATTTTACCTTACATGATGCAATAAGCTCGATGTTCAACGAAGACAATGGTTCTTGGGATAGAGGAATGATAAAAGCGTATGACAATTTTACTAATGATTTCTTATATCCAAATCCGAATAGCATTTTGGTATTTGCAGAAAATCACGACACGCAACGTTTCAACGAAATTTATAAAAACGATTTCAAGAAATACCAAATGGCAATGACCTTAATTGCAACTGTTCGTGGTATTCCTCAAATTTATTACGGTTCAGAAATTGGAATGGCTGGAAACAAAGACAAACTAGGCGATGCCGATATCCGAAAAGATTTTCCTGGCGGATGGAATGGCGATGCAAACAACGCTTTCTCAAAATCTGGAAGAACTGCTGAACAAGCAAAATTCTTCGATTTTTCATCAAAATTATTTACATGGAGAAAAACCAAATCGGTAATTCATTCAGGAAAAACTACGCATTATATTCCAGAAAATAATGTTTATGTTTACTTTAGACACAATGATTCAGAAAGCGTAATGGTAGTAATCAATAACAGTACAGAATCGAAAACGTTCAAAACAAATAGATTTCAAGAAAACATTTCAAAATATAAATCTGGTAAAGATGTATTATCTGATAAATCATTTGACTTAAAAAATGATATTCAAATAGAAGGAAAATCGGTTCTGATTTTAGAATTAAAATAATTGTAAATCATCAAAAACTTAATTTTCTTAAATCCCTTAATGGTTTAAAATGAAAAAACTACTATTCATAATTACTATTGTATCACTTTTCTCAAGTTGTAAATCAACAAAAGAAACAGCTTCTAAAGAAACTAAAACACCTTTCGTTTGGGAAAGTGCCAACGTTTATTTTTTATTAACCGATAGATTTAATAACGGCGACAAAACCAACGATTTCAATTACAACAGAAACAAACCAACTGGAAAATTACGTGGATTTGAAGGCGGTGATATTCGTGGAATTATTCAAAAATTAGACGAAGGTTATTTTGAAAATTTAGGAATAAACGTAATTTGGATGACACCAATTGTGGAGCAAATTCATGATGGAGTTGATGAAGGAACAGGTTTTTCGTATGCATTTCACGGCTATTGGACTCGAGATTGGAGCGCATTAGATCCTAATTTCGGAACCAAAAAAGATTTGGCAGAGTTAGTACAAAAAGCGCATGCTAAAGGAATTAGAATTATGCTTGATGCGGTAATCAATCACACTGGACCAGTTACTTCTGAAGATGCTGTTTATCCGAGTGATTGGGTTAGAACGTCACCAAAATGTCAGTACAACAATTATGAAAATACAATTGCGTGCACCTTGGTAGAAAATCTTCCAGATGTAAAAACCGAAAGTAATCAAGCAGTAGAATTACCTCCTTTTTTAGTAGAAAAATGGAAAAAAGAAAGACGTTACGAAGAAGAACTAGCCGAATTGAATGCCTTTTTTGCTAAAACAAATTATCCTCGTGCGCCTAAATATTACATCATGAAATGGCTTTCAGATTATATTTTAGATTACGGAATTGATGGTTACAGAGTAGATACAGCAAAACACACAACAGAAGATGTTTGGGCAGATTTCAAGAAAGTATGCGATGCAGCTTTCGCAGAATTTAAAGCAAAAAATCCAAAAAAAGTGTTAGATAACAATCCGTTTTTTACTGTTGGAGAAGTTTATGGTTACAACATTGGAAGCAAAAGAATTTACGATTTTGGTGATAAAAAAGTCGATTATTTCGCTAACGGTTTTACTGGTTTAATCAATTTTGATTTTAGAAATGAAGCAAAGATGAACTATGAACCATTGTTTTCAAAATACGCATCTATTCTTCAAGACGATTTAAAAGGAAATACGGTGATGAACTATGTTACCTCTCATGATGACGGTTGGCCGTTTGATAAAAAACGTGAAAAAACATTTGAATCTGGAACCAAATTATTACTAGCACCAGGAATTTCTCAAGTATATTATGGTGATGAATTAGCGCGTTCTTTAGAAATTGAAGGCACTCAAGGTGATGCAACTTTGCGTTCGTTGATGAATTGGGATGATTTTAAAACCAACAAAATGACTTCCAAATTATTGAATCATTGGCAAAAGCTAGGACAGTTTAGAAGAGACCATCCAGCCGTTGGCGCCGGAAATCACGTACAAATTTCGGCTTCTCCTTATGTTTTTAGTCGTGTCTATTCTAAAGATAATTTTACCGACAAAGTTGTAGTTGGATTGGATTTACCTATTGGAAATAAAGAAATTTCTGTTGGAACTATTTTTGAAAATGGAACTAAAGTAAAGGACACCTATTCCAATCAGTTTGCAATTGTTGTAGACGGAAAAGTAAAAATCGATTCAGATTTTACAATTATACTACTTGAAAAATAGTGTTTATAATAATTTCAATTCTAATAAATCAAAAAAAACACCTTAAAAAAGTGTTTTTTTTGTTGAAAAAATGTTAAATAACAAAAAAACAGTTTATTATATTGTATCTTTAATTTGAATTTTTTTAAAATCAATACAAAAAAACGCAACAATAATAAGTTATGGCATTTGAATATATTGAAATAGAAAGGGTTGAAAAACTTACCAAAGAAGAATTTATAGAAAACTACTACAAACTGCAAAAACCAGTAGTAATTACTAATCAAATAGAAGATTGGCCAGCCTTTACAAAATGGAATTTTGATTTTTTAAGAGAAGTTGCAGGCGATAAAATGGTACCGTTATATGATAGTAGAAAAACAGATTATACAAAAAAAGTAAACGAACCCGATTTTACAATGACCATGTCAGAATACATTGATATTCTTGAAAAAGGACCAACAGATTTGCGTATATTTTTATACAATTTAATGAAAGATGTACCTTCAATGAAAGCCGATATAAAATGGCCAAATATGGGAATTAGGTTATTAAAAAGTTTACCCTTATTGTTTTTTGGAGGCCAAGACGCTAAGGTTTTTATGCATTACGACATAGATTTTCCAAATATTTTTCACTTTCATTTTGCAGGAAAAAAACAATGTGTTTTAGTAGATCCAAAAGACACTAAATACATGTATCGTCTTCCCTATTCATGGATTTGTAATGAAGATATCGATTTTGACAATCCAGATTTTGAAAAATTTCCTGCTTTAAAAAAAATCAAACCATATATCACCAATTTGCAACACGGCGAAATGCTCTACATGCCCGAAGGTTGGTGGCATTACATGAAATATCTAACCCCAGGATTTTCGTTAAGTTTACGCTCACTCGCTGGTCGCCCAAGTAATTTAGTAAAAGGATTTGCAAATGTTGCAATTATTAGATACTACGACAATTGGATGCGAAAACGCAAAGGTCAAGAATGGTTAGATTATAAAGATGCAGAAGCAATAAGACGCACCAATGCTTTACTAAAATAAAATGATAAAAATAGGACATCGCGGAGCAAAAGGGTATGTTGCCGAAAATACTCTGGCTTCATTTCAAAAAGCAATCGAAATGGGTGTTGATGGAATTGAACTTGATGTTCATTTATCTTTTGATGGAAAAGTTGTTGTAATTCATGATGAAACTATTGATAGAACTTCGAATGGAAAAGGTTTAGTAAACGATTTTACTTCATCTGATTTAAAAAAATTAAACATTCCAACACTAGAACAAGTTCTTGATTTAATAAAGGAACGATGCTTTTTAAATATCGAAATTAAGGATTCAAAAGCTACAAAACCGGTTTTAGATTTAATTCAAATTTATATTTTAGAAAAAAATTGGAATATAAATCTATTTCAGATTTCAAGTTTTGATTGGACTATTTTAGAATCTATTTCAAATGTAAATCCGAAATTACAACTTGGTGTTCTAACTGAAAATAAAATTGAAGAAGCATTACTATTTGCTAAAAAAATAAACGCACATTCCATAAATCCCTACTTTAAATTATTGAATTCTAAAAATGTAAAACTTGTACAAGAAAACCAATTTAAAATCTACACTTGGACGGTAAATCTCTTAGAAGACATTACCTTTGTAAAATCATTGAAAGTTGATGGTATAATTTCGGATTTTCCAGATAGAGTTTAAACATCAGTTTGTCATTTAGACAAAAAAACGTTTCATTAAGAGGTTTAAAAATAAATGAATTCAAAATACGATATAATTATAGTTGGCGCAGGCGCTGCAGGATTTTTTACTGCTATTAACATTGTAGAGAAAAATCCAAAATTAAAAGTTGCTATTCTCGAACGCGGAAAGGAAGTTTTAACCAAAGTTAGAATTTCTGGTGGCGGACGATGTAATGTTACCCATGCCTGCTTTGTTCCAAACGATTTGGTAAAATTTTATCCTCGTGGCGAGAAAGAACTACGCGGACCTTTTCACCAATTTTCTTCTGGCGACACTATAGAATGGTTTGAAAAACATGATGTTGAACTAAAAATTGAGGATGATGGCAGAATGTTTCCAATATCCGATTCATCGCAAACTATTATAGATTGTTTTACAAATGCTACCAAAAAACTTGGAATAGATGTATTAACAAATCAGAGCGTTCAATCTATTTTTAAAGCAGAAAATTTAGAAGAAAATTATTGGAAAGTTGAAACTACAGTAGCAACTTTTGCTTGTCAAAAATTAGTTATGACAACTGGAAGTAATCCAAAAATTTGGGAAATGTTATCAGAAATTGGACATACTATTATTGAAGCCGTTCCGTCACTTTTCACGTTTAACATTAAAGATACTCGCATTAAAGATTTAATGGGATTATCTGCTTTTGCATCTGTAAAGGTCAAAAACACTAAGCTCGAATCTTCTGGACCACTTTTAATTACACATTGGGGAATGTCTGGGCCAGGAATTTTGAGACTTTCGGCTTGGGGTGCAAGAATTTTGGCAGAAAAAAATTATCAATTTATTTTGGAGGTGAATTGGCTAAACGACTTAACATTTGAGGAAACTCTAGAAAAACTAAAAGAATTAAAATTAGAACATTCTAAAAAAGCAGTTTCTAAGAAATCACCGTTTGACTTTCCGAATCGATTATGGGAAAGTTTGGTTTTGGCATCAGAAATATCTGAAGAAATAAAATGGGCCGATTTAACCAAAAATCAATTGCAAAATTTAGCGAATCAACTTACAAACGGACAATTTCAAGTGAACGGAAAAAGCACTTTTAAAGAGGAATTTGTTACTGCTGGCGGAATAGATTTAAAGGAAATTAACTTTAAATCTATGGAAAGCAAAGTGCATAAAAACTTATTTTTTGCAGGTGAAATTGTAAATATTGATGCTATAACTGGCGGTTTTAATTTTCAGAATGCCTGGACAAGCAGCTTTATAGTTGCCGAAACAATAGGTTAAAAAAAAACATTTTTTTTATGTAATGTATTAAAAATCAATGTATATTTGGAATTCAAAACAAACCAAATATGAAAAAACATTTACTTATCTCGCTTTTTGCGATATTTTTTTCGTCTTTTTACTCAAGCTATTCACAAACTGGATTTTCATGCACTAATGCAACTCCAATAGCTTCTCTTCCTTATCAAACTACTGATAATACTGCAAATTATAGTGATGTTTATGATGTTTCGCAACCTACAACATGCATTACATCTACCTTAAATTATATGACAGGAAATGATGTGTTTTATTCATATACACCTGCAAATAACGAAATTATAAATATAAAAATGACGCCATTGGCTGGTTGGTCTGGAATTTTTGTTTATGATGGTTGCTCCAACCTTGGTATAAGTTGTGTTGCTGGAGTAGCAAATTCTGGAAGCACTTTAAGAGAAATTCCGCAATTATCAGTTTTAGCTGGACATACTTATATTATTGCAATATCAACTAATGCTACGCCGCAAACACTTGGTTACACATTGCAAATTCAAAATGCTGGAAGTTGCTTGAGTCCAACTCAAATTTCTGCAAGTAACATAACATCATCATCGGTAAGTTTATCTTGGAACAATATAGCAAGTTCAAGTTCATGGGAAGTTGCTTTGGTTGCATCTGGTACTGCATTACCTTCGAATGGAATAGTAACAAATAGTAATGTTGGTTTTACAATTTCAAATTTAACTCCTGCTACATCTTATCAAGCTTATGTTAGGTCAGACTGTGGTAATGGAACTTTTAGTAATTGGTCTGCAGCCACAACAATAGTTACATCTCCATCATGTGCCACTCCTACTCTAGTTACAGTTTCTAATGTGACGTCTAGTTCAGCCAATTTTGCTTGGGCTAATAACTCAAACGCTACAAGTTGGGAATATGCTGTACAATTATCTTCAGTAACAACATTACCTTCGTCTGGAACGACCACAACAACTAATGCAGCAATTCCATCTGGATTAATTGCAAGTTCATCTTATAAATTTTATGTAAGAGCATTTTGTAGCAATCAAACTTTTTCTGCATGGACAACTCCATATTCTTTTACAACTTCTGTTTCTTGTGCCGTTCCAACACAAATTATTTCATCTAATATCACTACAACTACGGTAGACATTAGTTGGTTAAACAACGCTAACGCTACTAGTTGGGAATATGCTGTACAATTATCTACACTAACAACATTGCCTACTAGCGGAACTTTAACTAGTAGTAACACTATATCCTTATCTGGATTAACAAGCGGTGTATCTTATAAAGTTTATGTACGATCTTTATGTACAAACCAGTCTTTCTCAGCTTGGTCTGCTGGTTTACTATTTACTACAATACCTCCTGGTTTACAAACTCCTGTTTGTGGTGGAGATTTTACAGATAATGGCGGATTGAATGCGTTTTACTTTAACAACACCGATGCGACAACTACAATTTATCCAACTAATGCAGGCGAAGTTGTTACTGTAACTTTTACAGCATTTGACACAGAAGCAAACTGGGATGGATTATATGTATTTAATGGAAATTCTATAAATTCACCTATTATTTCTAGTGGTAATTCAGGTGGAAGTGTTCCTGGAGGTTTGGCAGGTTCCTTTTCTGGAACAACAATTCCTGGTCCATTTACCTCTTCTAGTTCTGATGGATCATTAACATTCAGATTTAGAAGTGACTCATTAATAAACAAAGCTGGCTGGAATGCGAGTGTTAGCTGCGGAGCTTCTCCAACTTGTTCAACACCAATTTTAAGCGCTGTATCAAATATAACTTTTTCTGGAGGCACAATAAACTGGCAAGAAACAGGAACAGCAACTCAATGGGAAGTAATTGTACTACCGTCTTCAGCTTCTGCACCAACTGGCGCTTCAACTGGAATAATAACTTCGAGCAATCCTTATGTAATAACGGGATTGTCTGTTGGAACTTACAAAATTTATATAAGATCTATTTGCTCTACAAGCGACAGCAGTGTTTGGTCATCACCATTAACTTTTTCAACATCTACTTGCCCTGCTCCTACAACAATAAGTAACAATGGTAGTTATAACTTTTCATGGCCTGCAAACAACGCTACATTGTGGGAAGTTTTAGTATTACAGTCAACCAATCCTAACCCTACTGCAACTTCTTTGGGAACAACTATTAGTTCTAATTTTTATCAAGCAACAGGATTAGCTTGCTCAAGTTCTTATACTTTTTATGTTAGAACTATTTGTTCTGGTACATTATCAAGTAATTGGTCGGCATTGTCATTTACAACTCCAACTTGCTCAATAACAAATGGTCAACCAGTAAATATGACAAGTTGCAATGATTCTGGAACGAGTTGTTTTAATTTAAATGACAACAACATATCAATCTTAGGATCAACAAATTCTGCAAATATTATTATAACTTATTATAGTTCTTTATCAAATGCAACCTCAGAGACAAATGCGTTATTGTCTCCGTATTGCGTGACTAATAATACACAAACGATATATGCTCGAATTAATAATACGGTAACACTTGAACATCAAATTGTGAATTTCACTGTTACTTCTCAAAGCATATCGCCTACAATTTTTCTTTCTGGAATAAATCAATGTGATGATAATGGCGACGGAAACGTAGTATTTGACTTGACTAACAATCCGCAGATAACAACAATAAATCCTTTAAGCTATTATACATCTTTAGCAAATGCAATAAGTTTAACCTCGCCAATAACTAATATTATTAATTATTCTGTTCCTATTTCATCTGCAGCAATAACAATATTTGTTAGGGAATCTATTGTTAATGATTGTGATAAAATTTATAGCATTCCGTTAAGTGCAAATTCAGATTGCAACTTGGCGCACAATTGCAATTTAGCAAATTCATTATGCAGTGCATTGGGCAATCCATTTACCAATACCCATCAAGGAATAAATGCTGAAATTGGGAATTCTAATAATTATGGATGTCTATATTCAACACCAAATCCGACATGGTTTTATTTACCGGTTAGTTCTCCTGGAACTTTAAATTTAACCATTGAACAAAGTACAACTATCAATTTTACAACAAACAATCTAGATGTAGATTATATAGTTTATGGTCCATTTACAAATCCTATTTCTCCTTGTGCATCAGGATTAAATCAAAGTAATACTGTAAGTTGCAGTTACTCTGGAGCAGCAGTTGAACATCCAGTTATTGCAAATGCTCAAGTTGGCGAGTATTATTTATTGATGGTTACTAATTTTAGTAATCAAGCTGGATTTATTAGAATTAATATGGACACTACATCTACTGGAGCTATAGATTGTTCTGGACTACGTCTTAATGCCTTTTTAGACAACAATAATAATGGAAGTCAAGATAATGGTGAAGTTAATTTTCCTATTGGTCAATTTCATTATACTGTAAATAGTGGTAATGTACACAATGTAATTGCACCAACAGGAGTTTATAATATTTATGATATTAACGGTACAAATTTATATGATTTTAATTACACAATTGACCCATCTTATAACGCAATGTATGCAATTAGCACGTCTTCATACAGCAATGTAAATGTTGTTATTGGTGGCGGAATGGTTACTTATAATTTCCCAATAACTGTAACGCAAGTTTATAATGATTTAGCCGTTGCTCTGGTACCAATGAACGCGCCAAGAACTGGAACTACATATCAAAACAAACTTGTTTATACCAATTTGGGTAGTCAAACTATATCATCTGGAACGGTTACTTTTAACAACAACAATGCAACAGTTATTTCCTCAATATCACAAGCAGGAACAACTAGTATAATTAATGGATTTACCTACACATTTTCTAATTTATTGCCATTTGAAACTAGAGTAATTACAATTACAATGCAAGTTCCACCAATACCTACCGTGAGCATTGGTCAACTATTAACAAATACCGCTTCAATTGTTTCTGTAGTTGGAGATTTAGTCCCATCTAACAATGCAAGTTCATTAACGCAAGCAGTAATTGGCGCCTATGATCCAAATGACAAAATAGAATCTCATGGAGAGAAAGTTTTATTTTCTACTTTTAGTGCTACAGATTATTTATATTACACCATTAGATTTGAAAATACTGGAACTACAAGTGCAATAAATATTAATGTAAACGATATTTTAGATTCTAAAATTGATGAAACTAGTTTATTAATGGTAAGTGCAAGTCATGATTATACAATGGATAGAGTTGGCACAAACTTAACATGGAGTTTCAACAATATTCAACTACCTGTATCAATTGCAGAAACTAATATTGGTAAAGGTTATATAACGTTTAAAGTAAAATTAAA
>NZ_JAYWFT010000036.1:0-16086 GCF_043778725.1 Flavobacterium sp.
AATATTGATAATATTCAAATATAAAAATTTATTTAGAATTTTGTAAAAGTTTAAATAATTAAAATATAATCCATAAAAAAAAGTCCCACTTTCGTAGAACTTCTAGTTTTTATAATTTTATATTTATTAAACTTTACCCGACCGCGCAGATATGCAGTAATCGTTAGCG
Organism: Flavobacterium sp.; assembly: GCF_043778725.1. Lineage (GTDB taxonomy): Bacteria > Bacteroidota > Bacteroidia > Flavobacteriales > Flavobacteriaceae > Flavobacterium. The sequence continues at coordinate 170 of NZ_JAYWFT010000036.1, forward strand.
CGGAATTGTATTCCGTGCCCACAAACAAAGGCAAATAATATATATAGAGTGCTACTGTAAAAATTAAAATGACCTTCTTTAAAAAATAAATTATTGATACAAATGTTAGTAGCCACGGATTGCAAATCCGCGCTATCGGGTTGCTGCCTTGAAATATGCAATTGAAACAGGAAAAATTTCATATGTTGAGTCCATTATAAATATGGGTAACTTTACGTCTGCAAATCCAACAGCATACGGTATTAAAATTTTTAAATTGCCAGTAAAATAAACTCATGAAAAATATAAAATTAGGAGCGTTAACAATTATAAATAAAAATTCGATTGATGAATATTTTCCAATTAAAGAGACTAGTCATGTGTTAATTAATTTTAATTCAGATAAATCAGTTCATATTATTCCATTTTTTGAAGAAATTAAAAGACGACAATTAGATAATTATTTAAATATTTTTTTGAATTTAGGAATACATTTACGATTAGATGATTTATTAGGGAAACTACACATTGTTATCTTAAAATTTTTAATTGACAATAAGAATGATGAAATTCTGATTGTTAATGATGTTGGATTTACATCAAAATCAATTGTTTTTTTATCTGATAATGTGAATTTACTTTTAAAAAACTTTAACAATAAATCAGTGATAATTATTAATTCGGGTAACGTCTCAAAGTTAGTGATAGACTAATTTACATCATTTAACTATTCGAAAAACAACAAATAAAGTAAATTTAAAACCCAAAGTCAAGCCATAGCGGTTGCCTCTCTTTATACATAAAACGCTACAAAAGACAAAAAAAAATTAGCCCTGATGCTGAAATTGTTTGAGCTCTTTATTTTATTTTTTTTATAAAATAAAAGCGAGTTTCTGCAGCAGGAATAGGGTTGGCAAAAAATGCGCAAGCGGCTCGCTGCCATAAACTAATTTACTATATATTTGTTACTACTAAAAAAATTGTTTGTCTTGAAAAAAATAGTTGTTGTCGCGCTAGTGCTGTTGAACTGTATTGGGTTTGCACAAAATAATAAATCGTTATTCTGGGAAATTTCGGGTAATGGATTGACTAAAAAATCGTACTTGTACGGAACCATGCATGTTAATGAAAAGGTGTCTTATCATCTTTCGGATGCTTTTTTCAAGAATTTATTGGCTGCCGATATGGTAGGAAACGAAAGTGATCCTGAAACTTGGGTGGATATTGTGGAGTTGATGAAAAACAATGAAATTGCGCCTTCGTACAAATTTTATACCGAATTTTATAAAGAACCGATAAAAAAAGAGGTTGTAAAAACCATTTTTGAAACCAATACCAATTACTTTAACAACATGCTTTCGGCGCTTGATGGCGACACATCCGATTTTCAGGAGAACACTGTTTTAGACATGTTTATTTACCAAACTGGACGTAAGTATAAGAAAAAAATTGTGGGATTGGAGAAAGCCAAAGAGTCTATAATTCCGCTGTTGCGCATTAAGGAGGATGAAGCTAAACCAAAAGAGGAGAACAAGTTGTTGTTGATGAAGCTCTTAAAAAACAGAAACTTTAACGATGTCTTGAAAGAATATTATAGAGAGAAAGATGTGGTGATGCTAGATTCTATCTATAAACTGATGTTGTCTAAAAAAGCGCATGATGTGTTGATAAAAGACCGTAATGTGATCATGACGCACAGCATTGATTCGTTGGCAAAGAAAGGTAGTTTGTTCTCGGCTGTTGGCGCTGCACATCTTGCTGGAAAAGCCGGAATTATTGAACTGTTAAAAGCAAAAGGATATACGGTTACTCCAATATTTGACATTTTTACAGAAAACGGACAGCAACAGAAAAAGAATATTGAGCAGTTTTTTCCGAATCCGAATTTTGTTGTTTCTAGCACAAAAGACGGTATGGTGAAAATGCCGCTTAATAGAAATTTGGTGGAAGAAGGTTCTAATTTGGGTTCGCCCGATTTTACTAACGGTGGTGTGACGAATATAAAACGTATTCCGTTGCATTATTTTCTTAAAAAAGAAGACGAACAGTTCAATATTAAATCGTTAGACAGTTTGTTTTTTGAAAAAATACCTGGAAATATTATAGAAAAAAAATATTTTGAAGAGGAAAGCTACAAAGGGTATGACTTGAAAAGTGCTACCAAAACTGGCAACAATCAGCATTATAGATTTTACATAACGCCATTAGAACTTATTGCTGTGTCAATGACAGGCGTTGGGACTTATGTAAAACAGTTAGAAAACGAAGTTTTTGACAACATCAAGTTAAAGTCATTCAATGCCAACTGGGAGCAGTTTTCGGCAGAAAAAGGAGGTTTTTCGGTGGAAATTCCGTCGTTTAATACCGTTTATGGAAATACGGTGAAAGGGATCAATAACATAGAAATTGAAGCTTATGATAACATTAAAAAAAGTTATTATTTCTTAACCGAAAGAACGTTGAACGAAACATCAATTTTAGAAAATACCGAATATGAGCAAAGACAAATTCACTATGAGTTTTATTTGCAACACAAAGCCGATTCGCTGGCGACAAACTATGATAAATTAACCCATTCATTCGAATCGTCATCACAGATTGGAAACAAAAAAATTAGGCTAAAATCGTTTGTCAATGGTGGTAAATATTATCTTCTTGGCGCGGTGAATGCTTCTGAAAAAAACGCGGAACGTTATTTTAAATCGTTTATAATTGTACCTTTAAAATATACTTCGAAAACCGAAGTGATGAAAGATTCGGTTTCGAATTTAGCTATTGAAATTCCGAAAAAACTTAACGAGAAATTGTTTTTGAAATTGGACAAAGACAAGTTTAAAGACAAAAATATGTTTTCGTCTAAGAACAATTTTTATACTATTTTATCTGAAACTGGGCAAACTATCAATGTGCAGTATTATAAATATTCTAAGTATGAAAGTATAAAGAGTATGGATTCGATTGCAAAAAATTTCAAAAACGGATTCTTAAAATATGATGATGAGGAATTTGACGACAGTATTTATGATGACGAAGATGATAATTACGCCAGTCCAAATTCGTTAGAAAACTACTCTGTTTATTCTAAAAAAGGGTTTTCTAAATCTAGTTGGGATAAAATAATGCAGTCAAAAGAAGACCGTTATGAGTTTATTTCAGAATCTACTACGGTTGATAAAGAAAAAAACAGTCACACCTTTAACGCTTTGGTTTCTAGACCTAGTGCAACCCAAGCTATTAAAAGTAAAATTGTTTTTCTTGGTGATTCCTATTTTTCGATGGAGACTTTGGTAGCTAAAAATTATAAAAATGATGATGCCTTTATTGAAAAAACATTTCAATCTATTGCTGCCTTAAAAAAAGATTCAACATCCATTTTTGATGATAAATTGAAACTTTTCATAGAAGATGTAAAAAGCGAGAAAGATACCATTCGCTACTCGGCATTGAATTCTATTTACCAGCTAAAAGTTGAGAAAAGCGATTTCGAGACGATAACAGATTTTCTAAAATCGTTCCAGTTTAAAGACAATGAAACAGAATCTGTTGAAACATTATTGTCTAAAGTTGGTGATCTTCAAGATGCAAGAGTGCTTCCTTTTCTAGAAGAATTCTATAAAAAAGAGAATACAAAAACTGCAGTTCAACTTGGTGTTTTGAGAGCTATTTCTAATCAAAAATCAAAAGAAGGTTACAATAAAATCATTGAATTGTTAGAATACGATTTGCCAATATCGGATAACAATTATGATATATCGAGTTTGTTTTTCAATTTTGAACGCGACTTAGAAAACAGTAAAGTTTTGTTTCCAAAAATCTTTCAGTTTTACAGCATTCCCGAATACAACAAACCTATAATAGATTTTTGCAATTCGTTATTAGACAAGAATTTAATTTCTGTAAAAAAAATCAATTCGTTTAAGAAAATGATTATCACCAATGCCAAACTAGAATATAAAAGATTGGTAAGTTGGAAAGAAAAAAACAATGCTACTAAACAAGACGAAGAAGAAGTTGAGAATAAATATGAAAACGATAGCGCACCAGTTGAAAATTTTATTAATTATCTTAATTTAATCAATCATTTTCCTGCAGAATCAACAACCTCTGAATTGTTAGTAAAAGCCAAAAATCTAGATATTGAAGAATTAAATATAGAATTACTTAGATTGGAAATTGTAAACAACAATCTTAGTAATGAAGCTATTGAAACATCGTTAGCCAATTCTAAAACAAGTTTCTTAACTATTAATTTGCTGTTGAATAAAAACAAAAAAGAACTACTAAAATTATCCGACGATGAAATTGCACTTTCGGCAGTTTATAATTTTGAAAATTTAAAAGAAAAAGATTCTATAAATTTCATAGAAAAACGAATTATCACTCAAAACAACAAACAAGTTACGTACTATTTTTATCAGATAGAAAAAAGTGTAAAAGAAGATGAAGTTGCCGAGAAACTATTGTACACGTTGGCTTTTGTTACTGATGACAAGAAAATAAATCCGTTGGCTTTCAAATCTTTTTCTACCGAAGTTATAGCTGATGAGGATATTATGTGTGAAAAAATAGACACTATTATCAAGAAAAGACTTAACGAAAATCATACTAGAGCAAGTTTTGAAAAAGCAAAAGATGACAGTGAGCGCATGCTTTATGATGATTATTAAAGATTAAAATATGTTTCAATCCAAGAAAGATATCGTTTATGTAACTCTGGCAGGAATATTTATAACCAATGCTGTCGTGGCCGAACTTATTGGCGGAAAACTAATTCACGTTGGTCCATATGTAATGAGTGTCGGGATTTTGCCATGGCCAATTGTGTTTATTACAACCGACTTAATAAACGAATATTTTGGCGAAAAAGGCGTTAAAAAACTGTCGTTAATCACTGCAAGTTTAATTGCTTATACTTTTGTTTTACTATTTTTTGCCTTAAAAATTCCGGCCGTTGTTGGTCAAGGATTGGTTTCTGACAATCAATTTAATGGTGTGTTTGGTCAAAGTATGTGGATAATTGTTGGAAGTATTACTGCTTTTTTGGTTTCGCAATTGATAGACGTTAGTATTTTTCATTTCTTCAAAAATAAAACTGGAAATAAAATGATATGGTTGCGAAGTACTGGTTCTACTGTTATTTCACAATTGTTTGATAGTTTTATAGTTCTAGGAATTGCTTTTTGGATGACAGGAAAAATGACTACAGAAGTTTTTATTGCATCGGCATTTACAGGATATTTTGTCAAATTAATAATTGCTATTCTAATGACACCTTTAATATATTTAGGTCATTCTTTAATAGAAAAATACATTCATGGAAAGTAAAACACGATGCGCTTGGTGCGAAAAAGACGATTTATATAGAGATTATCACGATAACGAATGGGGAAAACCTGTTTATGATGATGATAAATTATTTGAATTCTTAATTCTAGAAACGTTTCAGGCTGGATTGAGTTGGTACATGATTTTGAAAAAAAGAGAAACTTTTAGAATTGCTTTTGACCATTTTGATTACAAAAAAATAGCACAATATAACGAGGATAAAGTTCAAGAATTACTTCTCGATGCCGGAATTGTTAGAAATAAATTAAAAATTAGAGCTACCATTTCTAATGCCATTGCTTTTATGAAAGTGCAAGAAGAATTTGGAAGTTTTTCTAAATACATTTGGAATTTTACTGGTGGAAAACCAATAGAAAACATCAGAAAACATTTAAAAGAAGTTCCAGCAACTACGCCACTATCTGACGAAATTAGTAAAGATTTAAAAAAACGAGGTTTCAAGTTTGTAGGCTCAACTGTAGTTTATGCACACATGCAAGCAACAGGAATGGTGAACGATCATGTTGAAACGTGTTGGACTCAGAGGTAGTTTTCAGTTTTTAGTCTCTGTTTTCAGTCGCAGTCTCGGTAGTTGTTTTTAGTTTTCAGATATAATTAATATTTAAAACAATTTTTAGATGGATTATAAAGAATTATTGGCTTATTAAAAATCTTTTAAGTTAGCAATAGAGATTTTCGAATTATCAAAATCAATCGAAATTGGAAAATTAATAAATTACATGATTAACAATCCTGATAAATTTGGATGTAAAATACAAAAGTAAAGTTGTTATTAGACTCAGAACAACTGAAAACTGAAAACTGCGACTTTAGACTGAAAACTAAAAAAAAACACTACCTTTAGTATAAAATTTACTTACCATGTTTCGTCATAAAGGCAGCCGAAGAACTTTCACTCACAATTTACGATTGGCTTCAACTCTTTCCTTTATTGCAGGAATTGTAAACATTGCAGGCCTTTTATCGGTGGCAACGTTGACTACAAATGTTACTGGACATTTTGCTTTTTTTGCTGAACAAATTGCTTTGAAGAATTATTCTAAAGCCATTACAATAATAATTTACATCTTATTTTTCCTTCTTGGAGCTTTTACTTCCAATTTTATGGTTGAGCTTGCAATGCTAAAAAAACCACGAATTGCACATGCTTTCCCAATGTTCTTAGAAATTATAATTTTGCTATTTGTTGGTTTTAGCAGTAATTTCCATCCCGATTATATTGCATATTTACTGCTTTTTTCCATGGGATTACAAAATGCTTTGGTTACCAATATTTCACAATCTGTGGTAAGAACTACACATTTAACCGGATTGTTTACCGACTTAGGAATTGAACTTTCTCAATTATTTTTCTTCAAAAAAGATACCGAATTAAAGCGATTGTCGCGAAGTATTTTCTTGCGATTGTCAATCATCTTTTTCTTTTTCTTGGGATGTGTTTTGGGCGGATTATTTTATGAAAACTTCCACCTGAAGATCTTGCTTTTTGCTGCATTAGTATTGCTTTTTGCGCTTCTTTTTGATAATATAATTGTGTATTACCATCTCACAAAAAGACGCATTAAATCAAGTCATCACGAAGAATAACAGTAATCTTTTAATTCAAAAATCTGAAAACTGAGACTGAAAAACTGAAAACCGAAAACTAAAAACTAACTCTTCAGTATCCTAATAAAAGCAGCTCTTGAAATCTCAAAAGCACCTAGTTTTTCTAGATGATCGTTATGCACTTGACAGTCCAACAGTTTGTAATTATTGACTTTTAGGTAGTCTATCAATTTTACAAAAGCAACTTTACTGGCATTGGGCACTTTAGAAAACATACTTTCTCCACAAAAAACGTGTCCTAAATCTACACCGTACAATCCGCCAACTAGTTCGTTATTTTGCCAAACTTCTAGCGAAATTGCTTTTCCCTGATGATGCAATTCCGTGTAAGATTTTATAATATCATCGGTAATCCAAGTTCCGTTTTGTCCTGCTCGCACAATAGTTTGACAATTGGCAATTACAGCTTCAAAATCTTTGTTAAAAGTAACTTCAAAAATATTTCTGTTGATAATATTGCGAAGGCTTTTAGAAACCTTATAATTGTGAGGATAAACCACCATTCGTTCGCTTGGCGACCACCAAAGTATCGGTTCGTCGGCATCAAACCAAGGAAAAATGCCGTTCTTGTAGGCCAACATTAGTCGCTCTGTAGATAAATCGCCACCAACAGCCAAAATACCTTCATAAGAAGCTTCTTCAACTGGAGGAAAAAATAATTCTTTGGTTAGGAAATACATTTTTAGAAATGTCAAAAGTCAAAAGTCTTAAAGTCTAATGCCACGAATAGTAATTACATGACTTTTAACTTTAAGACCTTTGACTTTAAGACTTATTTTTTTTAGAAAGGTAAATCGTCGTGTTCTTCTTCTTTAAAGTCTGTTGCTGGAGCAAATGCTTCTGTAGCAGGCATAGCAGGCATTGGTGCGCCAGCTGGAGCTTCACTAGCCATTCTGTCAACTTTCCAACCTTGAATGTCGTTAAAATATTTAGTTTCTCCTTGTGGATTAACCCATTCTCTACCTCTTAAATTGATGGCTACTTTTACAGGTTCACCAACTTTAAAGTTATTTAAAATATCACATTTGTCTTGCACAAAATTAATGCTAATAAACTGTGGATATTGCTCTTCTGTAGCAACTACCAATTCTCTTTTCTTGAACGAAGCACTCACTTGTTGCTCTGCATTAATCACTTTGATTTTTCCTGTAACTTCCATAATATAATTGTTTATTGTTTTGCTAAAAGCACTTTCCATGCGGTTAGCACTTCATTTTTATCTAAATAATCTTTAGCTAATTGGTATTTTTTAACTTCATCATCAGCACTCAAAACACCTTTCACTTCAAAATTTTGTTTTACAAATATAGTAATTTCTTCTTCTGTTGGCAAAGATTCTACATTTCCTAATTTGCCCAAATCGTTACCGTCAAAAACGCTACTTTCTTTCACAAAATCGGGAATTGCATCTACACCAATTCCTAACGTAGTTAGTGGTTTTTCAACTTCAAACAGACCTTTGTTGGCTCTAGAGTACCAATTGCCACCAAGTCTAGAAACCAAATCTATTTTTACAGGATCAATTACGCCATTTTCATCTAGAACAGCTTCATTGATATGAATTTTTACTACTTCACAAATTATCATATTTCCAGCGCCACCTTCTGTACCCAAAGCAATAATTTGATTTACTTTGCACTCAAACTGCACCGGACTTTCGGCAACTCGGTAAGGTTTTACAATTTCTGATGGAATTGCTGTCAACCCAGATTTGTCAAACTCATTTACACCATCAGGATATTCGGTACTCGACAACGACATTTGTTGTACAATCTCATAATTCACCACATTTATAACCACTTGCTTAGTTTCTTCGCAGTTAATTAAAGTATGTTTTATAGAATTATCACGCACTCTTCGCGATGGAGAAAAAACCAAAATTGGCGGATTGGCACTAAAAATATTAAAGAAGCTAAACGGTGATAAATTGGGCTTTCCATTTTTGTCAACCGTACTTGCGAAGGCAATTGGTCTTGGCCCAACAGCACTCTGTAAATAACCTTGTAATATGGCAGTAGAAACTTCTTTTGGGTCAATTGTTAACATGGAAAAATATTTCTACAAAGGTAAATTTTATTTTTTTTAGGAGCGAATGGCTTGGTGTTTTTTTATCAACCATTTTCCTGCTCTACGCTACAATCTTTAGTTGCGCTTTTTGCGTAGCAAAAAGCGCAACTAAAGGATTTCCACTACGATCAGGGCTAAAAAGTATTTGTCTTTTATAAAATTCAAATTTTAAAAACATCAAAATGGTAAATTTCATTTAGTACTATTTCTTCGATAAAGAAAATAAATAACCTAATTAAAACATACGCCAACAATAAAATTTTTTTGATTGTTTCTTGAAAAAGTGTAGTTTTGTTTAAGGAATTATTTTGTGTAAAACCTATTGATTTTCAATAAAATTCATTACGAGCAGTGTAAAAAGAAAATTCATAATAAATTAGTTTGGTGCTAATTAGGTATAAAAAACGAAAAGAATAAATTAAATGAAAAGAATACTTATGTGGACATTTATATTGAGCCTTTTTGGCTGCGGTAATTCTAAATCACAAAATAAAGGTAAAAAAATTTCAATTGATGAAATTCAAGAAATGTTTGCCAACATGAAAAATCAAGGCGTCAATACTAATCAAACAATGCTTTGGGGCTATTTTTTCACTTCAAATAAAAAAGATAAATTTGAACAAGTTGCAAAAGAACTAAAGTTACAAAATTTTGAATTTGTTGAAATTTTTCAAGCAGAAGACAAAAGTCAATGGTTACATTTAGAGCGAAAAGAAATTCATAACGCAAAAAGTTTATTTGAACTTGATGAAGAACTTTATAAAATTGCAGAAAAACATGAAATCAATTATGACGGATTTGACGTTGGAAATGTTGACAAAAACAAAGCAATAGAAAGAGATACTTATGTAGTGCCCGAAGAATTTAAAACCCAGGACTTTCAAAAAGACAATTTTCCTTGTTTGATTATTGGAAATACAGCATTTGATAGATTTTCACACAAAGAAGAATTTTGCTATTTTATAAAAGTAACAACATCCTATGAAAAAGACGAAAAAGTCTTCTTACCAACAAATCAAGAATTAGAAAATTTAGATAAATTCGATTTTTTTATCGAGAATAATTTGACCGAAAATAAAATAAAAAATTATTATGTTTTTCGTGATACACACAAAGGAATTAGAAACTTTTATATGGTTACAAATGACGAAAAAGGTGCTGCGAAAGTAATAAATTCAATAAAAAACTCAGGTAAACTAAGAACCTTTGAATTTGAAATAGTGACTGATAAAAATTGGGATTTATATAATGAATTCAGAAAAAAAATGTAGTTTGTATAAGGAATTATTTAGTGTGAAATTCTATTGAGTTTCAATAGAAAATTAAATTTCTAAGTTTTTTAGCTCAATATAAAAGGATTTTATTTCCATTAATGCCTTTATTTACTATTCTTACGGTTAAGATATTTTAAAATTTTAATAAAGTTTGAAAGACCTTTCAGTTGTATTGATTTTTTTTCTTGTAAAAAGTTATTCGCTTTAATCTTATTTGTATGTTTGTTGTAGGTACTACTTTAAATACAAGGCACTTTTGCTAGTGCTAGTTTGGCATTAGATATCATCAAAAAAATGTAAAAACAATTATAAATTTATAAAACAATGAAAAAAATACTAAAAATTACACTTGTCTTTTTAATGTTTGCAAATTATAGTATTGCACAATCTACAGAGAAGTTTATTAGAATAATTGGAAATTCATCTTACGAATTTAAGGCAGATACTTATAGAGTTTACTTTAATATTTCCGAAATCGTTCCTAACAGTTATAATAAAGAAGAATATAAATCCTTGGAAAGTAATATTATAGAAACAATGGATTTTTTAAAAAAAAGTGGCATAAAAGAAAGTCAAATTTTTAAAAACTATAAAAATAAAAACACAATAGGTTATAATAGTATTAAAAGTGAATTTTATTATATGGACATAAGTAATAAAGAAACTTTAAGTAAAATTAATTCATTTAAAAACACTGGGTTTAAAGTTGAAATGACAAAATTTCTGTATTTAAATATAGACCCAAATATTGAAATAAACTTAAGTAAAGAAGCAATTAATGATGCTGATAGAAAAGCTAAAAGTATAGCAAAAGAAGTTGGTAAAAAAGTTGGTAAAATTCTTAATATTGAAGATAAATCAGCAAGTTGTTGTGATAATTTCGGAGAAATTGATCAGGACAATGTGACTAAAAAATACACTTTAAGTATTACATTTGAATTCTTAGACTAATGAAAAAATTATATTCATTTTTTATATTATTCTTTATTTTTAATTTAGGTTTTTGCCAAGAAGCGACGCTTCGTATTTTAGGAAATAGCAAATATTCAGAAATAGCTAATTATAGAGTATTGTTGTTAGATTTTGAATACAATTCAGAAATTTGTAACCCTTTAACTCAAAATAAAACAATTGAAATTCAAGTAAATGAATTTAATGAAAATTTAAATTTAAAAAAAATAGCATTTCAATTATTACATAAAGAGTCACTAATTGTTAACCCCGAAATGAGTAAATATTATGAATTGTTAGTGCCATTAGATGCCGACGATTATGAAATTAAAAAAATAATAAATTCTAGCGGCGTTAAACTTGTAAAAACATATTATAAATTTTCTGAGCCCTCATTTTTAAATGAAGATAAAAAAGCAATATTAGCTCTTAAAAATTCGCAAAATAAGGCAATTGAAATAGCTAAAATTTTAAATTATGAAATTTTAGAAATCGTAAGTATTGATGATGATACCTCTAGAGCTAAAAATATTTTTGAATTTTTAGGTACTGATAATTTAAATGAGGAAAGAATAGAAAGTATTTATTCTTTATTAGAAAAATTAAATGAGGCTAAAATCAATATGGATTTAACAAAAGTTGGAGTTTATAATTTGTGGGTAACATACAAAATTAAACCATTGTAAAAAAGAAAAGTTTCAATAATTTTTTTGTCAAATTCTCATTTCATTTTTATAAAAACATTCATTCAAAAGAGTTTTATAGGCTTTGGTATTTATTTCTTCTCGTAAGACTTCCGACAATATATATAATTCACTTTTTTACAAGCTATTTTTATTTCTCTTCACTACAATTTTTTGATTAAATCTTAAAAAAATGTAGTTTATATAAGGGATTATTTTGCGTGAAACGCTATTATGTTTAAAAAGAAAATTAAATTTCTAAGTTTTTTTAGTTCAATATAAAAAGATTTTATTTCCATAAATGCCCTTATTTAATATCCTTACAGTTAAAATGTTTTATAATAATAATTTTTTTTTAAATAAGTGAACTTAATAATTAAGAAAAAATCAATTTCAATAAAACTAAATAGAATTAGAAAGATATAAATTATCTAAATATCCTGCTAACATCAACAATAATATGAATAGAATGCGTCTGTATAAATAGTAGTCTAAAAATGATAATTTATGCTTCCATATTTTTGAAACAAAAGGCAAAAAAATAATTCCTGTAAATAATAATACCATTGCAGTATAAATATTACCCTCATAAAAACCCGTTAAGGAATATAAAAATATTATTATACAAATGATATATTTTGCAATATGTACTATTGTATGCAAAGCATTCCAATCATTTTTATTTTGCTCTTCCATTGGTCGTGTAAAATTGTTTTAATTCAAATATACATATTATAGCAATTTCAATTTTGAAAAAATTCATTACTTTTAAACAAAAATTCCTAAATGCAATTTTCCGAAAGAAGAAACACCACACGTTGGATCATCATAATTACATCATTTGTGATTGTTTTACTTATTCTTTGGAATACCTATTCGTTTTTTCAAATTTTTAAAAATGAAGAACGTGTAAAAATGCAAAATTGGGCGTTGGCTCAAAAAAAATTAAACAGCGTTGATCCAAATGCAGACGTAGATGTTGAACTTCCTTTTCAAATCATTCAAGAAGCTACAATTCCGATTATCGTTACCGAAAAAGATTCTATCATCAACACCAACAATATTGATCCTGACATTGAAAAGGATAAGGTCAAACTAAATGCTTTTTTACAAAAACTGAAGAGCCAAAACGATCCAATTGTCATGAAAATTTCTGAAGGAAGAACTCATAATTTGTATTATGGCGATTCCTCTTTATTGAATAAATTAAAATATTATCCTGTTGCTTTATTACTGATTATTTTTCTTTTTGGCGCTGTTGTTTACAATTTTTATAGAAGCACAAAAATGGCTACCCAAAACAAACTTTGGGCTGGAATGGCAAAAGAAACAGCTCACCAAATAGGAACTCCATTGTCTTCTTTAATTGGCTGGCTAGAAATTATGAAAGCCGATAATGTAGATGAAACTACGGTTACCGAAATTGAAAAAGACATTAACAGACTGCAAACCATTACCGAACGTTTTTCTAAAATTGGCTCCGAACCTGTTCTTGAAACTTTAGATATTATTAAAGAAACAAAACTGTCTTTTGATTATTTACAATCTAGATTTTCTAAACAAGTCGAGTTTAGTTTTTCGGCTCCAAAAAATCCAATTTTGGTTTCCATAAATCCTGCTCTGCACAGTTGGACAATTGAAAATTTAATGAAAAATGCCATTGACGCCATGAGAGGCAGAGGAAGTTTAGGAATTGCAATAGAAAATGACGGACAAAACATTAGAATAAACGTAACCGATTCTGGAAAAGGGATTCCAAAAAAACAATTTCGTCGCGTTTTTGAACCTGGATTTACCACCAAAAAAAGAGGTTGGGGTTTAGGATTATCGCTAACAAAAAGAATCGTAGAAGAATATCATAACGGAAAAATAAGAGTTTCTCATTCTGAAATTGACAAAGGAACTACAATGCAAATTGTGTACAAAAAAGCAAAACAATTATCTTAGTGGAATGCCCAACCAAGACACTTTTTTAAACATACCTTTTCGAGCGCCATTGCCTTTACTTAAATACTCTTTTACAAATTCAGATTGTTTTTCAGCTTGATCAACCGCGTCTAAAATTGATTTTTTTAAACCATTCAAACTAGCCGTATTTTCACTTCCAATAGAACCAATAGCATAAATTTCGTTTTTACATTTCACCAATTTATCTAACGGCGTTTGAATCATTTCTTTGATAACAGCGTCAGACAATGTAGGTTTAAAACTTTTATTTCTATACATAATAAAATCATTAAGCAATCCAACCGCTTGATTATAATCGGTTACAATTTGATTTATTTTTTCAACATTATTATTTTGTCTTATAGCGGTAAATTCTTTCTTTTTAGAATTGTAATAGTCAACTATCAAATTATTTACTAAGCCATTTTTTTCAACTCTTTCAGCACAATCAAATGCTTTGTCACCGTCAGATAGCTCATTGTATTTATCAATTTCTGTTACAAAATCATAATTTTCTTTGCTCTTGCCTTGCTCAATTTTTCCACTGTAAAATTCCTGATTAGTTCTTGGAACACTTAGAAATTGCCATAAATAATCAAATGGCATGTGGGTAAGAATCATTTTACTTGGTTCAACCTTGAAATAAGCATTGTTTATTTTTTTAAAATACTTATTGTTTGTTACATATCCTGCGCTCCAAGTTGGATCAAAAAGAAACCATTTGCCATCAATTTTACAAGCACACCAAGCGTGAGAAATTGTAGCTATTTTTGCGTTTTGTTTTGTATATCCAAATATTATATACGTTTTAACTCCTATTTTACTTGCAATATCATTAAATACCTCAGCATAATGAATGCAAACACCTTTTCTAGATTTAAGGGTTTTTATTATTTTTTCTTGAGAAGAATCTGCAAAATTAGGTTCGTACATATTGGCTACATCATAGCTTATGTTTTTGGATGTCCAATAGAAAGCAGCTCTAATTTTTTCGTTTTCAGTTTTAAAATTCGTATTAATATAAGTTGCTATTCCGGATGTTGTTTCTGAAAAACTATCTGGAATTATATCCATTTTTTTATCAATAGCACTGTAATCATTTGAGACTTGAGCAAATGAAAAATTGATGAAAAACAGTCCGAAAATTAGAAATAGAATTTTCATTAAGTGGAATAGATTATAATTAAAAACACCTGCAAAATTACTAAAACTTTGCAGGCGCTTTTTATGGTAAAAACAACTATTTTACAAATTGTTTTGAATTGCTTTTGCTAAATCTTGAAATTCTTCTTTGGTTAAAGCTACTTTGTTTTGAAAGCGCATTTCGTCCATTTCATTCAACGGAATTAGGTGAACATGGGCATGAGGAACTTCCAATCCGATAACAGCCATACCAATTCGTTTGCACGGAACGGTTTTTTCTAACGCAATGGCAATTTTTTTGGAAAAAGCCATTAACCCAAGATACAAATCGTCTTGTATATCAAATAATTTATTAATTTCTTGCTTCGGAATACATAATGTGTGTCCTTTAGCATTGGGATTTACGTCAAGAAAAGCCAAGAAATTTTCATCTTCGGCAACTTTATAACAAGGAATTTCTCCGTTTATTATTTTTGTGAATACGCTGCTCATAATATTGTTTGGTTACTTCAAGGCACTTCGACTGCGCTCAGTGTGACAAATTTATTAATTAATCTCTTGAAATTTCTAAAACTTCAAACTTCAAAGCTCCGTTTGGAACTGTAATTTCTGCTATTTCTCCTACAGATTTGCCAAGTAATCCTCTTCCTATTGGAGAAGTAACTGATATTTTTCCTGTTTTTAAATCGGCTTCACTTTCGGCTACCAAAGTATATTTCATTTCCATTCCGTTGGCTTGATTTTTAATTTTTACATTAGATAAAACCAAAACTTTAGAAAGATCCAAATGACTTTCGTCAATCAATCTTGCATTAGAGTGTACTACTTCAAAATTTAGGGAATACCAACAGTGCTTTTTCTCCAAATTTAGTTTTTGGAAACGCATTGACTTATTCGCCGATAAAAAGTTTGAATCTTA
>NZ_JAYWFT010000037.1:0-15946 GCF_043778725.1 Flavobacterium sp.
TTCTAGTGTGTTTGGACCATCGATTTTTGCATTTCCTGCTACGTGTAGTTTGGCAGTTGGTGTAGCATTCCCAATACCTAAGTTTCCAGCAAAATAACCTGTACCATTACCAGAAACAGAAAATGCCCCTTGTTCTGTACCATTTGTTTTTACGCCCTCACCAGCACGAATTAAGAAGCTTGCAATTTGATTAGGTCCATTACTCCACGAGTTTGGTTCAAGTAATAACAATGTTCTTTGGTCTGCACTTCCAATAGATTCTACTTGTAAATTAGCAATTGGTGTTGCAGAACCAATACCAACTCTACCCAATTGATAAATATTTTGGGTATTGGCTGTAGCTCCAGCGCCAGTTGCTTGGTTGAACCAAGGTTCTGAAGCACTTGCTATTGTGGTTGCACTGATTTTTCTTAAAGTACCGTTAAATTCAGTAACGATATTGTCAGAATTAGCACCTACTGGAATATTACTAATGTTAAGTCCTCCAGTACCTAAAGCTGCTAAAGGAGTTGTTGTGCCATCATTATTTAAATCATGAAAAGTAAAACCACCGTAAAGACCACCTTTAGAATTTAACATACTAATATCACCTAATCCAGCTGCTCTATTTACACCTAAAATTAATTTTCCAGCACCGCTTAATGTAGCTAGATATGTTGGAACTCCATAAGATGTGTTTGAATCAAGATTTTGTCCTGTTACTAAAAGACCTCCATTACCAGCTACGTCTAGCTTACCTAACGGCGCTGTGTTTCCTATTCCAAAATTGCCATTCTGAATAAATCTAGCCCATTCTGTAATGGCATCTCCTGAAGTAGACTCTCCGAAACGAATACCAGAATTAGGATTTCCAAAGCCATTCTGGTTCAACAACCATGTTTCTCCATCACCTAGAGTCCGGTTCCATTGTAAATGAGCACCTTGTTGTGTTATTGGATCGAATGAATATACACCGAGACCGCCATTTACTCCAAGTTTATTTTGAGGCGTATTAGTACCTATACCAACTCTTCCATTAGTTGCATCTACAGAAAGACTGTTACTTGCTACATTTAAAGCATCTACACCAGTACCTATTATGGCAATTTTGTTGGTTTCTGTAAGCCCAGATATTGTTGTAGGTTGTGTTAAAACACCGCCTAGTTTTACGTCACCACTTGTTACTGTTATACCGTTGCTCGCTGTTACCGTTGCATTAGAACCTGCTGGACCTGTTGCTCCGGTGTTTCCTTGAATACCTTGTGGTCCTGCAGCACCAGTTGCTCCCGTAGCACCAGTTAAACCTTGAATACCTTGTGCGCCGGTTGCTCCTGTAGCACCATTTGCCCCAGTTAAACCTTGAACACCTTGTGCGCCTGTTGCTCCTGCAGCACCAGTTGCTCCAATAATAGAAGTTCCAGTTGACGGCCATATTCCAGAAACTTTTGGGCCATAGATAGTGTTGGTTGTTGTATTGATGAAGAAATCGCCTTCTGCACCAGTTGCTGCTATTGGGTTAGAAGTACCGTTAAGTACAGTTGTGCCGTTTGTTCCATTAGTGCCGTTTGTTCCATTAGTGCCATTTGTTCCAGCCGTACCTTGTGCTCCAGTTGCACCAGTGTTTCCTTGAATACCTTGAATACCTTGAATTCCTTGTGATCCAGTTGCACCAGCTGCTCCAGTTGCACCTACTAAGGATGTTCCAGAACCCCATGTCCCAGCTGTTTTTGGTCCAAATATTGTATTTGTTGTTGTATCGATATAGAAATCACCATCATTACCAGTGCCAGCTACAGGAGTTACAGTACCTGAAAGCACTGATTTACCAGCTGCCATAGGTAGCCATGTTCCACCATTTATATTGGTTGATATGTTTCTATAATAATAGAAGCCAGGCACAACAGAAATACTGCCAATGGCAGATGTTCCTGTTGTAGTATTGAATACCAATAAACCATCAAATCTATTGGGATTATTATTAGCTAAGGATGTTGAAGGAATCATCGTTGCCAAAGTAGTAAGATTTACTCTAGGAAATAAAAGCCCCTTACCATTGTTGGTAGAGGAGTTCCAGAGGGTAGAACTTGAGGCATCTAAAAAGGCAGTACTGTTAGTAACATTACCAGTACTTGTGTTGGTATTGATTCTAACTTGTGCGATCATACTTTGCGTAAACAATGCGATGGCACTTATGAGAAGTATTTTTTTGTTTTTCATAATTAAAAATTTAGATTATTGAGCAAGAGGAAACCAGAAAAATCCATCGCAAATGTACGTATTACAAAAACCGCCATCAGTAGTTGTAATAGTCATGTGTGGATCTATAGTTCCAACTGGAAAAGCTATTTGTGTTGCATCTGAAGGATTACATATTCTTATCATTCTTCCTTTGTTCGAAGCTGGAGTTGGCATAGTAAATACTGAATTAACAGAATTATTATAAACTAAGAAGTTGTCGTCTTGCGTTACAGTGTAAGCTGCACTAGTAACAACTGTTGTTTTTACATATTGTGCGCCATTAGTTTCGAAAGACCCATCAATTACTGTTCTAGCAGTACCTGTTGTAAAAGTCAAGTTGTTGTTTGCTTGATTGACAGTTGTTGGATTAGATAAAGTACCTCCAAGTTTTATATCCCCTGATGTAAGTGTTAAACCATTAGAAGCAGTTACAATAGTACTAGGGCCTACTAATGAAGTTCCAGTTGATGGCCATGCTCCAGAGGCTTTTGGTCCGTAAATTGTATTTGCAGTAGTGTTTATAAAAAAATCGCCATCATTTCCTGCAGCTGCTATAGGATTGGAAGTTCCGTTTAATACTGCAGTACCATTTGTGCCATTAGTTCCAGTTGCACCTGTATTTCCAGTCGCACCAGTAAGTCCTTGAATACCTTGTGCTCCAGTTGCACCAGTAAGTCCTTGAATACCTTGCGCTCCAGTACTTCCAGTTGGTCCAACGAGAGAAGTTCCAGTTGATGGCCATGCACCAGATATTTTTGGTCCGTAAATTGTATTAGTAGCGGTATTTATAAAGAAATCACCGTTTACGCCATTAGCTGCAATAGGATTGGAAGTTCCGTTTAATACAGCTGTACCATTTGTGCCATTTGTTCCAGATGGACCTTGAATACCTTGTGCTCCAGTTGCACCTGAACTACCAGTTGCACCAGTAAGCCCTTGAATACCTTGTGCTCCAGTTGCACCTGTATTACCTGTTGCACCAGTAAGCCCTTGAATACCTTGAGCTCCAGTTGCACCAGAAAGCCCTTGAATACCTTGCGCTCCTGTACTTCCAGTTGGTCCAACGAGAGAAGTTCCAGTTGATGGCCATGCACCAGATGTTTTTGGTCCGTAAATTGTATTAGTAGCGGTATTTATAAAGAAATCACCATCATTCCCTGCACCTGCAATAGGGTTGGAAGTTCCGTTAAGAACTGAGTTTCCATTGTTGCCTGGAGTACCAGCATTGGAAGCAGTCCATATTGGAGCTGATGGGGTTCCTGTATTGTTTTCTAGTTGATTGGATGTAATGTTGAATATTAACAATCCTTTAGCTGGAGCTACTATTGCATTACGTTGTGTATCTGTTAGTCTGGGCATTAGAAAACCTTTAGTTGTGCTTGAAACATCTAATACTGCAGAAGCATCTGGAGTGGTTGTACCAACTCCAGTTTGTGCATTTGCAACACCTATATTAAGGAAGGCAAATGCTGTTATGTATTTTATTTTATTTTTCATTTTTAATAGATTTTGATATTAATTATTTTTTATTGTTACAGATACTCTTCTCGCTAAATCTAAACCTGTTTTGGGGTTGACAGGATAGGATGTATCAATGCCTATAGCTTCAACATTTACTCTTGATTTATCTATTCCGCAACTAGTAATGATGCTGAAGAGTTTTTGAGCACGGCGTAGTGACAGGTTTTTATTTTTACTTTCATTTCCGCTTATGTCTGCATACCCAGTTAGGGTAGCAATTGCATTTGGATATTGACGTAAAAATTGTATGATATTATACACATTATTAGTAGAACCCACGTTTGGATTATCATTGTTTACATCATAGAAAATGTTTAGATATCCTTTATTCATAAGTTCTTTCAATACATCTATTTTCTCAATAGTTGTATTATTTTGACCATCAAGACCGTCTTTAACTTTACGTTCCATGTCATCTGGCACGCCATTTTTATTATTGTCTATGTATCTGCCTCTAGAGTCTACATTAATACCAGCAGGTGTATTGTTTTCTTGATCTAGATAATCTGGTATTCCATCTTTATCCATATCTTTCATCAATTTTTCAAGATTGTCAAGACGAATTCGCGCGATTGTGTCTACTTTATTTGTCTCTTCACTTTCTATATACCAGTCTGCATGTTTTTTATCTTTATTGCCAACATAAAAAGTTAGACCTAAAGAGGTGTTATACAATAGTCCAGATAGATTGTTATCTGTAGCAGCATACTGTCCATCCCAATTTAAGTGCTGGCGCACGTTGCTAACCGCAGAGAAGTCACCTGTAATAACAATTCCTTTGCTGATTCTTAATTGAGGCGTAAGGCCTATTATAATACCACCGTTGTCTTCCGATACTCCTTTGTTTATTCCTGTTTGAGGTCTAAGTTTAGCTACTTGTACACCTGTGTGGGCAAGCAAGCCAAAACGTTTTGTGAAACTTTCAAATTGAAATACACGTGCTAGATTAGCAACGCCTTGAAGTCCAAATCGGTATTGTTTGGTTTCAAAAGGAAGCGAACCACTACCAGCTTGATTGTCTATGATGTCGAAGGCAATGTCAATTTTAAACCCAAAAATAGGAGAGACCATATACCTTGTTCCGATATCGTAATGTTTAACTCCATTGAAATTGAAATATACGGTTGGGTCTGATGAATAGTAACCAGTTGAATATGGTTTTACTCCTTTATTGTTTCCCGCGTTAACTTCAATAGACCAACGATTAAATTCATTTTTGGTTTTATCTTGAGCAGTTGCAAAAATGCATGACAGCAATGCTACACCTAGAAAAGTGTTTTTCATGATTGATTTATTTTTCATTAATTAATTTAATACTAGCTATTTTTTCATTTTCTAGTTTTACCTTAACAATATAGATTGCTTGTGCATGATTGAAAGGAGTTGAGAAATTTGTATTATTTTCAACTTTTGTTTCATAAATTTTCTTACCCGATATATCATAAATTTCTACATTTGTAATCGCTAATGAAGCTTTGATGTTCAATGTTTGATTTTTTATATTGGCAACAACACTAGAAAAGTCAAACTGATTGTTTGCAAGAGCATTACTTTGATAAACTATTTCGAAACGACCTTCTAAAGAAGTAGTATTTGTTGAAAAAGTGTAATCACCATTTGCTAAGTTGAAATAAGTTCCTACTAGGTTGTCATGCAGGTACACTTGAACACCGTTAGTATTGAAAACACCTTCTTTTTCGCTTATACTTATTGTAAAGTCTTCTTGAGTTGTATTTGATTTAGATATACCAAGTGGCACTATATCTGTGTCAAAAAAGTTAGGACGCGCATTGATTGCTAGCTTGCGCCCATCACCTTCAAAAACAGAGTATAATTGCGCAGTGCTTACTGAGTTTCTTCCAGCATCATACATACGATCATAATTTAAAGATGCTTGCGGTAAGTAAGCTATCAATATTTGACTAAAAACTCCGTTGTTTCCTGTCATGTTTAACTTGAAACGGTCTTTGGGTTCTAGGATTGCAGTTTCTTGGGAGGTTTTGTTGAATTGATTATTGTTGTCTGTTAATCTCATACAATTTGTAAAAGTTACAGTTCCCGAGTTAGTTAAAGATTTCACTTTAAATCCTTGACCTGAAGCTATTTTGCCGTTGAATGATGATGGAATATTAGATGGGACAACGTTACCAGCAAGTGTGTAAGCTATGTAGTCCGCTTGAGTGTATAATTGTGACCCACCATTATTTACTGTTCCAGAGGTCCATAAATATACAACACCATCGATATCAGTATTGTATTCTAAAAACTTGTACGCATCAATTGCTGATGGATAAGGATTGGATAATAATACATGTGAAGTACCTCCGTTTGGTGAGGACAGATTGTTAGTTATTCCAAGTGCAATATCTCCATTGTTTGCAACACCAGTAAATTTTAAGTTAATAAAATCTGTATTAGTTGCATTAGAAAATGGTGCTTGTTGTTTAATACGAGCGATGAAACCCTTACCTACTTCAGTAGTTGTTAATGTTTGCCAACCTCCTCCAGCACCAGTAACGTATTTGTATTTTAAATCAAATGCGTTTGCTAATGACGCTGTACTTGCCTGTGCTCCTGACAATTGTGAAAATGCATTTCCTGAGATTGGCGTTCCCCAATAAACATAGTCAAAGCGTCTCATTACACTACGAGTTCTTTTGGTAAGTTCAATTTTGGGTGCGCTAACACTCGATGCTCTTTGTAGCACACTAGCTTCACTAGACATTATAATTTTAGCTGCACCAGTTGCACCATTAATTATTTCTATATTTTGTCCATCTGCTAGTGTTACATCTGCATTTAATACTAGTGAATTACAAGCAAAAGAACCAGCACTATATGCGGTGTTAATTACAACTGGATCACTTAGTGTTGGTGAAGACGGAATCCATGAGCCGCTCCATGTTTTGGTTACTCCAGAAGATGGTATTAAAGGAGGACAAGCTATTCCTTTTACTGCGATAGTGAAATAATAGAATGTGCTTAAATTTACATTGGCTAAAGTAGTTATTGATCCATTTGCGGTTGTACTACTTCCACCTAAAATTGATGTGCCATCTACTGATGATGGTATTTGTACCCATTTTACTCCGTTGAATCCTGCAATTGTTAGGTCAGAGGTCGATGCCACCATGGCGCTAATTGCACTTGACGTTCTCCATGTTAATGATATGACAGCACTATTGAGTCCTCTTATGTCCCAATATTCATTATTGGACACGGAACTTATCGTAGCATCTAATGCATTACCTATTGAATTTGCGCTTGCTCTATAATATGCTACATCGACAGGAGCTAGAGAAGAAGGCGTAACTCGTGCAGGTGCACAAATACCCGATTGGCCAACAGGCAGAATAAATGGTGTTGTAGTTATTACGCTACCGTAACCGTCTAGATAATGAGCGTCTGATGCGCCATTTGTTGTAGACGTAGACGAGAAAATCAGTTTTCCATGTGTCAGAGGCGTCCTTGTTGTAGTTGTTTGTCCGCTAGAAGTGCCAAAATAATACGTGTCGGCACCTATGTAGACATAGCCATTATCGCCAATGTACAAAGGTTCGTTGTTTTGAAACTGTGCATTGATTGTGTTAACGACTAGAACAAACAAAACGAGAAACATCCAATTGATGGGTACTGAATTCTTTTTTTGTTTAATAGTAATTGTTTTCAATTCTTTTATGATTTAAGATTAATAATTGCAAATCAGCATTAAAGCTGTAACCGTCTTGAATCCCTTTTTGGATTTACCTTTTGGAGAGTTGATTTATTTATTTTTTTCAAGTTTTGCATAACCGACCGCTAAACCTGCAACTATTAATATGGGTAGGTATTTGTTTATAGGTGCTGATGGAGGTGGCTCAGGACCATCTGGTTCTCCGGTTGGTGGTGGTTCAGGGCCATCTATTGAAGATGGCGGCGGTGATGGGCCAAACTGCGACAGTGCAGGTGTGGTCATTCCTAATAGGAATAAACACATGATTACTAATAGCTTCTTTTTCATGGTTTTAATTTTAATTACAATTTTCACAAACACTACATTTCTTTATTAGAAATATCTGTACATGTATACAAAGTTAATGTCAAGGCATTGCAATTATGTGCCAAATATTGTCATGATGTGCTTAAAATAGATATTATTTTCAATACTCACCTCTGTTTTTCTTAAGGTTGAAGACTTTGCAGTGCCATGTCCTTTCTAGTTAATATTGGGTTTTGTATTAAATTTTGTGGATTGTGGAATTGTCTTTTATTTGTTTTCAAATTATAGTGTTGCATAATTGTGTTACTAGCATTTGAATACTGAAGTTTAGATAAATTTAGATTTATTGTAAGAAAATTTTGGAAGTTCTTTTATATTCTCTACAGTTTAGGAATTTTTCAATAACAGTTCTGTCTATTTAATATTGAGTTCGATATTAAATTTAGACTAAATGTTTTTATACTTTGATTTTGTTTCTAAAGATGTTTTTTCAAAAGACTAATGAAGTATTATTAGTTTTAAATTGAAATGAGCATTACTTATTTTTTGTATTTTCACTTTTGATACATCTCGTTTGCTTCGTACCATTTTCTGTAATCTTTTGGGGTTTTTCCTGTTGCCTTTTTGAATATTGAGCAAAAATTACTGTGACTTTTGAAGCCGATGTCAAATGAAACTTGTATTACTGGAAGATTTGTGTCTATAAGTAATGTTTTGGCTTTGTCAATTTTTTTGTCTATTATATATTTGTAAGGGGTTACTCCTATATATTGTGTAAAAAGTCTGTTGTAGTGTTGTGATTCCCATCTGGTTTTTTTAGCTAAGTCTGAAATTTTAATTTTTTCACTAATATTTTCGTTTATATATTTTATGGATTGTTTTAAAATAAACGGAATATCGGTATTAATTTCTTTATTTTGTCTAATTGCATCAATATTTCTGTGTCTGAAATTATGAAGTACTATGGAAACTGTTGTTTTAAGGTCGGCAGGTTTGAATGGTTTAACAATATATCCATAAGGTCTAGTTTCGCTGACGCGTTCTAAAGTTGTTTTGTCTGAATAGGATGTTATATAAACGAAAGGGATTGTGTCTTTCTCTAGTAAGTATTTACCTAAATCGATACCGTCTTTATCTTTTTTTAAATTGATGTCGACTAGTATTAAAGATGGCGTGAACTGATCAATAGCTTTAATTGCGTCTTCAACACTAACAATGTCTATAATAGCATCGTAACCTTCTTCATTTAAGATTTCTTTAATGTCTAAAGCAATTATTAGTTCGTCTTCAACTATCAATATTGGTGCTTTCATGATTAGAAGGTTTATGAATTAGCGTATTTGAATGTTATGATGCATTTGGTTCCATTTTCATTTTCGATTTTAAAATGACCGTCAATTTGTTTCACTAAAAGTACAACTAATTCTAGTCCAAAAGATTTTTTGGGTTCTATTTTGTTGTTAAAGCCAATACCATTATCTGAAATAAATAACTGAATAATATCTTGATTGAATCTTAATAGTTCAATTTTTATAGCTGCTTTAAAGCTTTCATTTGGGAAAGCATGTTTTATTATGTTGGATAATAACTCGGATGCTATTAATCCTAAAGTTGTTGCTGTTTGAATGTCAAAGAAAAAGTCTTTAGCTGCAATGAAGCAATCGAGTTTAATTGTGTTTTGTTCGTAAATTTGTTTAATACTACCCGTTAATTTTTCTAAATATTCTTGAAAGTTTACTGTTTCAAAGTTACAAGATTGATATAGACTTTCGTGAATTAGTGCCATCGTATTTACTCTTGATTGGCTTTTTTGCAGAAAGATCTTTATTTCTTCATTCTCCATTTTTCTAGCTTGTAGATTAAACAAACTCATTATAAGTTGCAAGTTATTTTTTATCCTGTGGTGAATTTCTTTGAGAAGTGTATCTCTGTCTAGAATTAGATGTGATAATTCTATTTGTATTTGTTCTAACTCAACAATCTTGTTTGTACTTAAAGCATTGTTTGTTTTTAATAATTTGCATGAGATTTGTAACTTGACGTAAAACCAAGAGATTAAAATTAATCCTGACAACGCTGTTATTAAACTGTACATTGTGTTATTCTTTTTTATTTTTTGTATTGGCTCTTTGTTTTTGTTTGTTGATTCTTGCATAGCCTCGAAGTCACCATAACCTTCAAGGCTAGAATGGTATCGTAAACGTTGGTTTATCTTATTGCCAAATTTGTTTATTGTGGATGATTTTGGCGCTGCTTTTTTCATTACAACACTTTCTGATATATTTGAATAACTCTGGGTTATTACCATTATTAGAATTGTTGTAATTAGTAGTTTTATTTTGTTTGCTTTTATTTTCATAATATTTAACAAACTTAAAAATAAGCATATTATTAATGTGTCTTTTTTAGACTTGATGTGTTAGATTTAGATTTTTTTTGCTTGATACTGTTACTAAATGCCTGTTTTCATTGTGATGAGTTTAAAACAATTATGAATTGTTTAATGTAAGTGTGTCTCGAAAAATTTATGCTTTATTTTTTTATTGTTTAGCGTAACTTTAGAGATCCAATTTTGGACAGCATTTAGGTGTTTATTAAAAAATAATAATAGTTTTAGCTGTTTAATAATTGGGTTATCTGTTGTAAGACTTATCATGTTTTTGAGTCTTATTTTTTTCGGTTAGCATTTTTTCAATATCGTTAAAAGCGTAGAATATTGTTCCTCCAATTTTATTTGATTTTAGCGTATTGCTGGTTCTTAGATTTTGTAACGTTCCTGGTGATATGTTTAGTAGTTTTCTAACATCTTTTGATTTTAACCATTTTTTTTGCTCATTTGATTTTGAAGTAAAGAATTCCTTGAGATCTTTTAAAAGAAGTTCTCTAAACTCATTTAGTTCTTCGCCTGTAATAATTTCTAATACCATACTTTTAGATTTATGTTGTTATGGCACAAAATTGTAATGTTTGATTTGATTTATTTCACAAGCGCATCACAAGTTGTGGTAAAAAAATATGAAACTATAGTGGAAATTTCTTGTTTAGTTCTCTTATAAAATAGGTAGGTGATATTCGTGTTCTGTTTTTAAATGCTTTTGTAAAGTTTTGAGTTGAGCCAAAACCTGCTTCTTCACCTAAAGCCTTGTTTGTGTAATTTCTATATTTTTTTTCTGCTTTGAGTAGGTCAACGATGTAGTAAATTTTTAAATCACTTATGTATTCGATTATTTTTTTATTTCTGTGTTTGTAAACTATTTTGGAAGCGTATTTTGTATTGGTCTTTAACAAGGCTGCTAACTTTATTAAATTCATGTCTTTTTCTAAATATTTTTTGTTTTTCTCAAATTTTTCAAGGTTTTGAAGAATGGAGGCAACTAGAGTTGGATTTAGCTCTAAATCGGATTCCGAAAACACCTTGTCATTTTCTAAAGTATCCCCGGTATTGTTTACGTTTTCTTCTCCTAAGACATGCTTAAGTTCGTTATTGTTTTGTTCTTTACTGAGTTTGGAATTATGATTTTCTTCTAACTGAAGGTTAAGCTTGTTGTCATTAAGAGCTGTGTTCTTTGACGTAAACTTTATAAGTTCTTCAAATCGTTCCCTGTATTTTCTTTTGTTCCTATTGTGTATGTGCGTTAATACCGTAATTGCAATTAAAAGCAAAGCTATTAGTGAATAGTTTATTTTATTATTGAAATTTAAACTTTTCTCAAGATTGGCTTTTGTTTGAAGTAGTTTTTTGGTGTCGTATTCTTTAAATATTTTTTGTGATAAGTATTTGTAATTTTCATTGATTAGTTTGTCTACTTTGAGCAATTTATTGATGTATTCTAATTGTAAATTGGGTTTGTTTGTTCTCTCGTAATGTTTAATTAAAAGTTCGTAGTTTTCTCTTAAATCTGGTCTTATGTACTTTTGATCCACGAAAGCTTTGTCTACTTTTTTAAAAAATGAAATTGCTTTATTTTCTTGCTTTAAGGCTAAATAAGATTTGCCAATATAGAAGAAAGCCACTGTTTGATTAGCGAAATCTTTTTTTGCATCTATGGCTTTTATTGCTTCTGAGAGTTTTGAAATTGCCACTGTGTATTGTTTCTTGAAATATAGATTTATTCCCTCTGAATGTATGAAATAAGGGTTCATTTCATTATTGCTGAGTTCTCTAGCTAGTTTTAACCCTAAATCATTATAATAAGTGCATGAATCATATTTTCCAATCCTATTGAAACATAGACCTATGGAGTGAATTGAGTTTAAGTATGCCCTGTCGTTTTCTTGCTCAAAATATTTAATACATTCTTTAAACAATGCAATTGCTTCATCGAAAAATCCGAGGTAGTATTTGGAGTGTGCTATAGAGTATTTGACTTTGTAAATTGCGTATTCATCTTTTGTTTGTGACAGGTACTGGTCAGCTAAGATGTAATTGTCTAATGCTTTTTGGAGTTCTTTTCTGTCGTAATAAATTATACCTTTAGTTAAGTAAGCCTTACCTATAACTGCATTGTCCTTAGATAGTTTGGCGATAATGATTAAGCTGTCTGTTTTTTTTAATTGTTGTTTTTTATTTGAAAAATAAAGCACCTCTCTGTATGCTAATGCCATTTGTTTCCAATTTTTCTCCGTTCTTGATTTTTTTAGCCAAGATTCAGCATAAATTTTGGACTTGCTTGTGTCTTTTTTGTTGTAACTAATTTCTTTACTAAGATATGAAAACTCTTTTTGTTGTAAACTATCTTTAGTTGTTGCGCTCTTATATTGTCCCGAAACATGTATGCACAGATTAATAAAGATTGCGATTAAGTATTTTTTTTGTTTCATTGTAATGTAGAAGCGTTTTTAATAGGTATGGGTTTGCTAAATTAGCGAAAAATCTGTCAAATTATTAAAAAAAATCATGTAAAACTTCTATTTTACTATTAAAATAACAACTAAGCTGGTGTTTTAGGTGTTTGATTTTTAATTAATTTTTTTATGTCAAAGAAAGTAATCCACTTTATACTAGTGTTTAATTCGCGAATTACATAGTTGTAATTCGCGAATTGGTTATCTGATGATTTTTTTGAGGTTGCTAACGTTGTTAGTTTTGTCTTGAATTCAAAAGGATTTAGTTATCCAAACATTGTTCAGATTATCCCGGGAGAAATGAGCTGATTAAAAAATCAGTACTATTTTTAAAACACTAATTATTATGAAATTTTATTATTTATGTTTGTTCCTTTTACCATTTTTGGTTTCTTGCAGTGATTCTGTTGCGACTACTGTTAATCCCTCGTCAGTGAAACACTATTCTCCAAGTTTTAGTAGGGCTTTCGAGCCCATGGCTGCTAATCCAAACAATCCATTTGATGGTGTGGGACAAATTCATGACGAGTTGTTAGCAGCCTATTTTGCTGATGATAACTTGCCAACTACACTTTATGGCATTGCTAATCGAGTGTCTTTATTAGCAGTAGGCAACACGAGTTTCAACTCTTTAAGTACTACACCTTATTCTTTTCATTCTCTTGAAAGGGTTGGGTATATTTCAAGTCATTTAGACACTTGTACCCCGGAGATTATTGAAAATTCACTTGACACCTCTGCAGCTAAGTAAGTTTGACAAATTATATAAGCTCTTTGATGTCTCTTTGTGCCACCGAGAATGATTATGCTGTCATTTATAGCTTTATTGTTTCTTACGAAGCTACTGTTTTAGGAACTTCTAGTTTTACCAGTAGGGATAAAATGGTTATTTTGAAGACCGCATCAATTTCGAGATTCTCTGCTTATACAAGAAAGAAACGACCTAAAAAGAATAGAGATCCAGAATGGGATTATATGGTAGGTAACATTATTGCTGGAGCTGATGGAGCTGACGAAGGTAGTCAAGAGCGTATTATAAAGGCACTGATTGTTGGAGTCTGGGAGAATCAATAGGTGTATTGGAGCGCAGTTATCTTTATTTTTGATATTTTAGATGTATTTTAATCAGTATTATTTTAAAGATACTAACCCTCTTACCCTTTGTGTACACCGCCAAAATATGTGAAAGTGGAGAAGGCTGCTCTTTTTAGAGTAGCCTTTTACTTTTCGTCTGCTTCTTGTATTCTTTTTATTAGGTTTTCTTTTAGGGTGTCAAGAAAACTGGTTTTTTCAATTGTTTTTCTGTTTCTGATTTCAATAAATATTCTGTGGAATTGTCCTATTTCTAGATTGAATATGGTTTCGAATTGGAATGCAATTTCGGTTAGGCTAAGTTTTCCATTATTTATTACACCCTGGGTTTGGAGTGCATATATTAATTCAACTAATGCTACTTTTGACCCTGTCCAATTGAGGATTTTGGTTTTGCTTTTGATTGTTGTTTCTGTGTTTGTACTGTTTTTTAATTTGGATTCTATGTAGTCTTGAATCTTTTCGATTGCTATTATTTTGGCTACTTTGAAATCGTGTGATGTTGCGAATTTCCCAATATAATTATCATCATCGATTGTTTGTTTGAATTTATTTCTTTTTCTCAAGAAGTATATTTTATCTAGTTGTTTGTTGTTGCTTCTGTAATACTTATAGAATTCTATATTTTCCTTGAAGTAGGTTTTGATTTTTTGCAGTTCAGTGTTGTAGTACTTGCGAATTGTTTTTGGTGTGCCTTTAGGTTTGCAGATTTCTATGTTAAAGATTTGGTTATAGAAAATAATTTTGCTCTCAAATTGTGGTTTGATCATTTTAAAGAATTCTATTTCTTCATGTTTGTTTTGAAAGGTGTATTCCTTGAAATGGCTTTTTAATTTAACTATGCTTTCCTTGCAAGTTTTTATACTTTGTTTTGCTATTTCAATTGGGTTTTGGTTGGATTGTTGGATTTGAGCTAACTTAACTTCTACTTCTTGTAGTAATGTATCTGAAAAGGTTTTCATAGGTTGTACTGTTGTTAATTATGTAAAGCATCCAAGTAGTTTGTTTGCCATTTATTGGTAAACAAATTTATCTGGGTGTTTTCTATTTAACAAATTGTTATGTGTGTAATTCCTGAATTGAATAGTTTGATTCCCGAATTGATTAGAGTGTTTTTGTCAATTTTTCAAACTTATTTCTCGAAGTTATACTAGTTTGAAAGAAATGTTTTTTAGTTTTGTAAAACAACTATTACAGCTAGTTTTTGGCTGTGTGGAAATATATTTAAAGCGAAGTCGTTTAACTTTTATTGTATTAAATTTTTTTTAGTGCAATTATTATGAAAGCTAGATAATTAAAACCTAACCAACTTGCTATTGTTGTGTCAAATCTGTTTAGTAATGACCTAAAACTGTCCATCCAAGCATTTGTTTTTTCAGTTTTATTCCGCTCATTATAAGGCAATTGGTTAAAAAAATTCATCTCTTTCTGTGTCTCCATTTCTTTTATTGAAACAAACATTTGCATTTATTTATTTTTTCTCAAAACATAGCCTAAACTTTTTAGAATCAAAGCCAGCATCAGCATTTAAAAAAAGTCCCTTAACTTGAATATTTGCCTGTTCTAATGTTTCCATAACAATTTCAAACTGAACTTCTATATCATAAAGGTCGTTATGGTTGCCTGCAACCGGGCTTGAAATAGCTAAAGGCAATCCTTATCTGTCACTTAAATACAGTACATTTGTTGTTTTACGTTTCTTTCTGCCTTGATATTCTGCTTCTTCACCATTTCTTATTGCAGAAGTATGACTCCCATCAAAATCGATACTCGAAAGGTCTAATTTTGATTTATTTTTTTCTAAAATGCTAATCCAACTTTTATTTAAAACGTCGGTTCTACACCATTTACGATAATGATAATAGACGGATTGCCATGTCAATAAATCATCATCAAATAATGATTTTACTGGAAGTTGATGCCATTGAACTCCTGTTTTAATTTATTATAGAACAGCATTTACTATTTCTTCTAGTGGAACTATTACTTGAAAACCTCTTTTGGCTAAAGGTAAATATGGAACAATTTCACTTTTTATTATATCTTCATCTAGTACACTGTTCATAAGGATTGATTTTGAAATAATTATGTTTTGCAACACAAATTTCGTCAACCCTTTTATATTTATAAAATAAGTTTAAATCACTTCAGCATATGAAAGAATGTAATAACATATTCAATATACTTATATCATAAAAAAGGTACTCACAAAAGCGAGTACCTGTTAAAAAATATTTTAAAAAAATTACTTCACTCTTTCTACAACTATTTTCTGACTTATACTTTGACTAT
>NZ_JAYWFT010000038.1:0-6271 GCF_043778725.1 Flavobacterium sp.
GTGCTTGTACAGGTTTGGGAATTGCACCAAATAAAATTAAAGAAGTGTACGGAATTTTTAAAGCTTACACCACTCGTGTTGGTTCTGGACCATTTCCTACCGAAGATTTTACCGAAGCTGGCGATATGATGGCAAGCGTTGGAAACGAATTTGGAAGTGTAACAGGAAGAAAACGCCGTTGCGGTTGGCTAGATTTGGTAGCTTTAAAATATGCAGTGCAAGTAAATGGAGTAACACAATTAATGATGATGAAAGGCGATGTTCTTTCGGGATTTGACACTTTAAAAGTATGTACACAATACAACTACAAGGGTGAAAAAATCGACCATTTACCATACAATATTGAAGAAGAAAATGTAACACCAATATATTCTGAATTCAAAGGATGGAAAGCCGATTTAACCGGAATGACAACCTATGATGAACTTCCAAAAGAACTAAAAGAATACATCGAATTTTTAGAAAAAGAAGTCGAAGTTCCTATAAAAATTGTTTCTGTTGGACCCGATAGAAAACAAACGATTTTGAAGTAAAATAGATTTCAAGAAAAACAAAACCCTTTTAGTGATGAAAGGGTTTTTCTTTTATATAATTCCTAACTAGATCTTTAACACAAAAACTCTCGCTGGGCTTTATACTTAACTTCATACCTTCATATATCGACGCTCATTTATGTTTTATAAAGATTATTTATTTTTAACAAATTTTCGAACTTCAGGATTTACAAATTTCGGATCAATATTATCAGTAATTTTAATATATTTTACTAAACTATCCTTTTGATTAAAGTAAGAATATGCACTAGCTAACTGCCCATACATTCTTCCGTTATTTGGTTCAATTTTTACAGCCTTTTTTAAGCTTTCAATAGTAAGATTTATATACTTTATATCTTTTGTCTCAAAAAATATTTGCCCATAACTTGTTGATAAACTTTCATAAACTTTAGAATTTTTAGGATTTATTTTTATTGATTTTTCAAAAAAAGATATTGAACTTTTATAATCTTTTTTTAATCCTAATAAATTTCCGAATCCCCAATATACATTAGCATTCTTATTATCTAAAAGCCAAGCTTGATTAAATCTTTTCATCGATAAATCATAATTGTTCTCATAAAAATATTGCCAGCCTTTTGAAACATAATATTCTGATGCTAATTTTCTATTCTTGAATTGCTTCTCAGATTCTATAATAAAATCAGTATCCATTTGAACTTGACTATCACATTTTTTTAAATTCCCATACATTGGAAGTAAATTTATTCCTTCAGGACAATCTTGAGTAGAATTACACCCAAATTGACACAATACAAACAATACTAATATTTTTTTAATTTGATAATTTATCATTTAACAACTAGAATTTATAGTTACATCTTAAACACAAAACTCTCACTGGGCTTAATACTTACCTTCACAACTCCTACTCCATTTTCAACTTTTAAAGTAGCTGCGCTTCCATATAATTGCTCTTTTAAAGGATAACTTCCATCATTTAATTTCCAAGTTGCGATAACATCAGCTGGAATTTTTAAATCAAAATTACTTGTTGATAGCCATGAAAAATTAGCAATTACAATTAGTTTTTCATTTGTTGACCAACGCACATAAGAATAAATTCCTGCATCATAACCTTGTGTTTTGTCTCTATTTGATGATTGTATTTCTTGAAAATTACCCATCAGCGCCTCACTTTTTATAGTGAAATTCAATAATCTTTTGTAAAAATCACGCAAATCTTTTTCTGATTGCGATAATTGTCCACCGTCAAATTTTCCTCCATTCATCCAACGTTGGTGATTGGGTACGCCAACATAATCAAAAATAGAAGTTCTAGAATGTGTTCCAAATCCGCCGTTTTCATTTCCTGCTTCCCCAACTTCTTGTCCAAAATAAATCATAGTTGGTGACGAACCCAAAGTGGCAGAAACTACCATAAGTGGCTTGCCTTTTTCTGGAGTTCCAGCAAATTCTGGACTTGCCAATCGTTGTTCATCATGATTGTCCAAAAAGTGCAACATATGGTGTTCAATATCGGCCATACTGTGCTGAATATCTGAAAGTCCATCAGGTAAAGATTTTCCTTGAATTACTTCTTTTAATTTGTCGTAAGTAGCCACTTTATCATACAAATAATCCATTTTAC
This sequence comes from Flavobacterium sp., assembly GCF_043778725.1. GTDB lineage: Bacteria > Bacteroidota > Bacteroidia > Flavobacteriales > Flavobacteriaceae > Flavobacterium. The sequence continues at coordinate 2,149 of NZ_JAYWFT010000038.1, forward strand.
CTTTGTAAATATAATTTCTATATTCGTTCGGATTATATACTTCTGCCATTAAAAAAGCATCAGGATTTTTCATCTTAATAGCCGAGTTCATGTAACTCCAAAATTCATACGGAACCATTTCTGCCATATCATATCTAAAACCATCTACACCTTTAGCAGTCCAATACAAAGCAATATCTCTAAATTTTATCCAAGAGCTAGGAACGTCTTTGTTTTTCCAAAACTCAAAATGATCTTTATATGATTTCTTTTCGAAACCGTCTGGCAATTCAGGAAAGTCTTTGGATCCATCAGGACGAATTCCGTAGTTTACCTTCACTGTTTCATACCAATCATTTATGTCTGGTTTTGCTAATCTTGAACCATTTCCTGTCCATTTTGCAGGATTTTCATCAAATATTCCATCTATTAATGGATTTTTTTCGCCATTCAGTGGTTTGTAACTGTCTGACGTTGGCACTTGAAAATGTTGTCCTGGTATATAATAAAAGTTATTGTTTCTTTCGTATTCTTGAGTAGTATCGTCATCGGCACCAAAGTCACGAACACCAGCAGGATTAGACAAACTAACATATTTTCTAGCAATGTGATTGGGAACAATATCAATAATAACTTTCAATCCGTTTTTATGAGATCTTGCAATTAAAGATTCAAATTCATCTAAACGCTTTGCCGGATTTACTGCCAAATCTGGATTGACATTATAGTAATCTTTGACTGCATATGGTGAACCCGCGCGACCTTTTACTACTTCTGGATCATCATTGGAAATTCCGTATTTAGTATAATCATTTACCAATGCATGATGCGGAACACCAGTGAACCAAATGTGAGTTACACCTAGATTTTTAATTTCGGTTAAGGCTTTGTCTGTAAAATCATTAAATTTTCCTACACCATTTTCCTCAATTGTTCCCCAAGGTTTGTTGGTGGTATTTTTATTTCCGAACAATCTTGTAAAAACTTGATAAACTACTTTCTTATTTTCCACAACGGTAACTTTTTTATTTTTGGCGTTAGACTTATATTTTTTTACTTGTGCATTGGCTGAAATGGAAAACGCAAGAATGGCAAGCAATAGGACTTTTTTCATGATAAAAAATGTATTAATAACACAATGCAACAAATATAAAAATTTGCAACTCATTTCAATCATGTAATAAAAAAATCTTAATAACCATTTGAGTTGACTCTATTTTCATAAATTTGCTTCAAAAAATATACGCATTGAAAAAATATAGTTTTCTTATACTCCTTTTATTATTAAACTTTTCTTTGACTTTTGGTCAGAAAACGAGTAAAATATTTATTGAACATGCCGATTTTCAGGATAGAAATGAATATGAAATTCCGGGTGCTTTACTTCTTACAGGAAATGTAAGAGTAAATCATGATGGCGTAATTATGACATGTAATAAAGCCTATTATTTTCAAAACGAAAACTATTTGAAAGCTTTTGGTGATGTTCAAATGGTGCAAGGCGACACTTTATTTTTAAACAGTAAATATGCCGAATATAACGGAAATGTAAAACAAGCTTATGCAACAGGAAATGTTGTTATGCGTTCGCCAGAATCTTCTTTAGTAACAGACACCATAAATTTTGATAGAGTAAAACAAGAAGCCTACTACAATTCTAACGGAACTATAACCAACAGAGACAATACTTTAAAGAGTAAATCGGGACGTTATTATGTACAACAAAAAAAGTATCAGTTTCTTACTTCGGTTGTTTTAACCAATCCAGAATATACTATTAAATCCAATCATTTAGATTATTATACCAATTCGGGTCACTCCTATTTATTTGGCCCATCAACAATTGTTGGAAAAGATAATTTTATTTATACCGAAAATGGATTTTATAATACCAAGAAAAATGTGGGTCATTTTCTAAGAAAATCCTACATAAAATATAAAGATCGATTGATTGAAGGTGATAGTTTGTACTTTGATAGAGCGAGAGAATTTTCATCGGGAACTAGAAATGTAAAAATTACCGATTCTATAAACAAAGCCATCATTAGAGGTCATTATGGTGAAGTTTATAAAGCAAAAGATTCCTTGTTCATTACTAAAAGAGCTTCGGTTCGTTACATGATGGAAAAAGATTCGATGTTTGTGCACGCCAAAAAATTAATTGTAACTGGAAAAACTGGCGAGCGAATAGTACGCGGATTTAATAACGTTCGTTTCTTTAAAACCGATATGAGTGGCAAATGCGATTCCATTCATTCTGACCAAAAGAAAGCACTCACGCAACTTATAGGAAAACCCATTCTTTGGAATTTTGATAATCAAATGACTGGCGATGTGATGCATTTAATAGGCAACAACAAAACCGAAAAACTCGACTCGCTGAAAGTACTCAACAATGCATTTATTGTTTCAAAAGATACTGTTGGAACAGGTTTTAACCAGGTTAAAGGTTTAAATCTTTATGGAAAATTTAGAGAAAATAAACTTTATGATGTAGATATAGTAAAGAATACCGAAGTTATATTTTACATGCGAAATGATCAAAATGAGCTTATCGGAATCAATAAAAACGTTAGTAGTAAAATAAATATGATGATGGACGATCAGAGTAAAATTGATACCATTACTTTTTTTGACAATGTAGATGGTGATATTTATCCAGAAAAAGATTTGCCCGAAAATGCCCGAAAACTTAGAGGATTTATTTGGCGTGGCGAGGAACGAATAAAAACTAAAGAAGAAATTTTTCCGCCAGAAGAAAACGAAGAAGAAGCTAAAATTCAAGAACAAACCAAAGTTGATAATGCCAAAGAAAGTGTTCCGATGAAAATTAGGAAAGAAACTTTGAACTACGACAAGAAAAAAATAAAAAAATAAATGGCAACTCAAATTTGTCCAAAGTGTAAAAAAAATGCTTTCACATGGTATATAGATGACGAAATGTCAAGTATTACTATATGGAATTGTGGCACTTGTGACTATCAAACCTATGAAGATGATCGTGATGAAGTTCATTGTAAAAAATGTAACGAAAACACAAAGACGTTTTTAAAAAATGAAGATGAAGAATTTTGGTGGTGTTCTGTTTGCAACACTGTTTCAGAAATAAAAAAGTACTACATTGAATAATAATTTTCTAAAATACCAATAAAACCTTATTCATTTTCTTTATAAAAATTTCATGTAACTTTATAATCAATTAATTGTAGTACCTCATTTATAAATGACAAGAAAATTTACTTTAGAAAATGTTCGATAAAAAAAAGATTTCAATTTCAGCAAAGAAACTTTGAATTCTAAACAAAAAAAAAGATACTAAAGTTTAAACCTATAAACTTTTAAACCTATATTTTTTTTGTTACTTTTGACAATTAAAATCACTGAACTCCACAAATAAGACAACTCCTTGTGAAGTAAATTCTATACAGAAATGCAGTTCAAACATCCAGAGATTCTTTATTTCCTATTCTTATTGGTCATTCCAATTCTGGTGCATCTGTTTCAATTACGAAAATTTAAAACCGAATATTTTACTAATGTAAAGTTTTTGAAAGAGCTTGCAATTCAGACGCGAAAAAGTTCTAAACTTAAAAAATATTTATTACTTGCTACTCGATTGCTACTACTGGCATTTATCATAATTGCTTTTGCACAACCATTTTTTAAGGCAAAAGACAGTAAGAATGCTACCAACGAACTGTACATTGTATTAGACAATTCCTTTAGTATGCAAGCCAAAGGTCAAAAAGGTGAATTGCTTAAACGTGCTGTTCAAGATTTATTAGAACATACTCCAGAAAATGCAAACTTCTCTTTAATTACTTGTTCCGACAATTATTGGAATACCGATATCAAATCAATTCAAAAAGAATTACAGAATTTAAAATACAGTGCTTCGCCTTTTCAATTGGAGAATCTTTTGGCAAAAATAAAAGCACATAAATCGGCTTTCAATAAAGACATTGTCGTGATTACCGATGCTGTTGGTTTGCAACCCAATCAAGTTAAAAAATCCAAAGATGATGAAGCACTTTATTTCATAATTCCCGAAGCACAAAAAACCGATAACATAGCCATTGATAGCGTTTTCATCAATCAAACATTAGATAACTTCTACGAAATTGGTGTAAAACTTGATGCTTAT
>NZ_JAYWFT010000039.1:0-52228 GCF_043778725.1 Flavobacterium sp.
TTTTGATCCAATGAGTGCTGGTCGTCAAATGGGCGGACACTTTGCAACGCATTCACTAGACGAAAACGGAAATTGGAACAACCTAACCCAACAAAAAAACTCTAGCGCCGATATTTCTCCAACTGCTGGGCAAATGCCTCGTTTGTTAGGATTGGCGCAAGCTTCAAAGATTTTTAGAAATGTAAAAGGTCTTGAAGATAAAACCAATTTTTCTGAAAACGGAAACGAAATTGCTTGGGGTACAATTGGAAATGCTTCAACATCGGAAGGTTTATTTTTTGAAACCATCAATGCTGCTGGCGTTTTACAAGTACCAATGGTAATGAGCGTTTGGGATGATGAATACGGAATTTCGGTTCATGCAAGACACCAAACTACTAAAGAAAATATATCTGAAATTCTAAAAGGATTTCAACGTGACGAAGACAACAAAGGATATGAAATCATGAATGTAAAAGGTTGGGATTATCCAACTTTGGTGGCTACTTATGAAAAAGCAGCTGCAATTGCTCGTGAAGAACATGTTCCTGTTTTAATTCACGTTCAAGAATTAACACAACCACAAGGACATTCCACTTCTGGTAGTCACGAACGTTATAAAAATGCCGAACGATTAGCTTGGGAAACCGAATTTGATTGTTTGACACAAATGCGATCTTGGTTAATTGAAAACAATTTGGCTACAACCGAAGAGTTAGACGAAATTGACAATCAAGCAAAAAAAGACGTTCTTGAAGGTAAAAAAGCCGCTTGGATTGCCTTTGTAACTCCAATGAAAGAGGAACAAAAAGAATTGGTTGACTTATTAAATTCAATTGCAAACACTAGTGATAATAAAGTTTTTATAGATAAAATCACTGCCGATTTAGCAGCTATTAAAGAACCAATTCGCAAGGAAATTTTGACTACTGCACGCAAAGTATTGCGCATGATTATCAACGAAAATAGAAAATCAGAATTGGCAACTTGGATAACCAATTATACCAATAAAATTCAACCAAAATTCAGTTCGCACTTGTTTTCGCAGTCAGATAAAAATGTATTAAATTCAGTTGAAGTTGCTCCAACCTATGATAATGCTGCTGAAGAAGTTGATGCACGTTTGGTTTTGAGAGATAATTTTGATGCGATTTTTACAAAATATCCAGAAACATTAATTTTTGGAGAAGATTCTGGAAATATTGGCGATGTAAACCAAGGATTGGAAGGAATGCAAGAAAAATATGGTGAACTTCGTGTTGCTGATGTCGGAATTCGTGAAGCTACAATTCTCGGACAAGGAATTGGAATGGCCATGCGTGGCTTGCGTCCGATTGCCGAAATTCAATATTTAGATTATTTGTTGTATGCCATTCAAATAATGAGTGACGATTTAGCAACATTGCAATACAGAACTGCCGGAAGACAAAAATCACCATTAATTATTAGAACGCGTGGTCATCGTTTAGAAGGCGTTTGGCATTCGGGTTCACCAATGGGAATGATCATTAATGCCATTCGCGGAATTCATGTTTTGGTTCCAAGAAACATGACTAAAGCAGCCGGATTTTACAATACTTTACTGCAAACAGACGAACCAGCTTTGGTTATCGAATGTTTGAACGGTTATCGATTGAAAGAAAAAATGCCAACAAATCTTGGCGAATTCAAAACGCCAATTGGTGTTGTTGAAACTGTTAAAGAAGGAAATGACATTACATTGGTTTCTTATGGTTCAACATTGAGATTGGTAGAACAAGCAGCAAAAGAACTAGAAACTGTCGGAATTAATTGTGAAATTATCGATATTCAGTCGTTGTTACCATTTGATGTAAATCATGATATTGTAAAAAGTATTGCAAAAACAAATCGTCTTTTAGTAATTGATGAAGACGTTCCTGGTGGCGCAAGTGCTTATATTTTACAAGAAATTATAGAAGTTCAAAAAGGCTATAACTATTTAGATAGCGCACCACAAACATTAGCTTCTAAACCACACCGACCAGCCTATGGAACAGATGGTGATTATTTTTCGAAACCATCAGTAGAAGATATTTTCGAAAAAGTGCATGCTATTATGAGCGAAGCCAATCCTGAAAAGTTTAAAAGTTTGTACTAATTTCAAATAAAGAAACTAAAAACCATGCAGAAATGTGTGGTTTTTTTATACTAAAAAGTGGGATTTTAAGTTAATACAAAAGAAATAGTTATGTTATGAAAAAAATAGTTGTTCTAATTTTAATAAGTGCGTTCCTATCTTGCAAAAGCAAGAAAAATGGAACTACAACAGTTGCTGAACCTTATAATCGATACGTAAAAGTTGCTGTTGATGAAGTAATTGCAATAAAAACAAACAGAGCGTACGACTTGGGACGAAGATTATTAGAAACTTGCAACACGTCTAGATTTAAAACCTTTACTAAAAACGAAGCAACAGACAAAGTCATCCAAAACGCAACCGTTGAAAAAATTACCAAAACTTGCCAGAAAATGAACAATAGAAATGGCAAATTTATCGATTTACAACTTATAGAAGTCATTCACGATGTAGAAACCGATAATTATCAGTTTCGATATAAAATAATTTATGAGAAAAAATATTTTGAAAGAGAGCTAAGTGTTGTAGTAAATCCTGAAAATAAAGTGGATGCAATTTCAACTAAGGAAGTTCCTAAAAAACCATTGTAGTTCACGAGGTCGTTTAAACTTTTTTCATTGAAGCGAAAAATTAGGGTTTTTGTTTCAGATTTAGCTTTTTTTTATTGCATAGTAGCGCTACGGAATTAAAAAAAGATGAAATATGGGATGAAAATACAATTTTGCAGCCAATTGAAAAAAGTTTAAATGACTTCCATATAAAAAAACCTCCAAAATATTATTTTGGAGGTTTTATTTTTTATGAAAAAATTGTCTTGTAATTAGAAAACAAAAATAGCTCTTTCGCTCATCATTTCGTTTACTTCATCAGCAACTTGCTCAATAACAGCTTCGTCGGTGTGATTCATTAAAACTCTATCAATAAGTTCTACAACCTTTTCCATGTCTTGTTCTACCAATCCACGTGTTGTAATTGCAGGCGTTCCTACACGAATACCTGAAGTTACAAAAGGTGATTTATCATCAAATGGAACCATGTTTTTATTTACAGTAATTTCTGCTTTTACAAGTGCGTTTTCTGCTTCTTTACCAGTAATATTTTTGTTTCTCAAATCAATCAACATCATGTGATTGTCTGTTCCACCAGAAATTAATTTATAACCTCTTTTGTTAAAAGCTTCCGCCATAGCTTTTGCATTTTTTTGAACTTGCATTGCGTATCTAAAGAATTCATCTGTAAGACATTCGCCAAAAGCAACAGCCTTAGCAGCAATAATGTGCATTAACGGTCCGCCTTGATTTCCTGGGAAAACGGACATGTCCAAAATATGAGACATCATTCTAATTTCGCCTTTTGGAGTGGTTAAACCCCATGGATTTTCAAAATCTTTACCCATCATAATCATTCCGCCTCTTGGTCCGCGCAATGTTTTATGTGTAGTAGTCGTTACAATATGACAATGCGGAATAGGATCATTCATTAATCCTTTAGCAATTAATCCTGCAGGATGCGAAATATCAGCCAAAAGCAATGCTCCTACTGAGTCTGCTATTTCTCTAAAACGTTTAAAATCCATATCACGACTATAAGCAGATGCACCAGCAATAATCATTTTAGGTTGCTCTTTAGTAGCAATTGCTTGAATTTTATCATAATCAAATTGTCCAGTTTCGGGTTCAACACCATAAAAACTTGGAGAATATAATTTTCCTGAAAAGTTTACTGGAGAACCGTGTGTTAAATGTCCACCATGTGACAAATCGAATCCTAAAATTTTATCTCCAGGTTGCAAACAAGCAGCAAAAACAGCAGTATTAGCTTGTGATCCAGAGTGTGGTTGTACATTAACATAGTCTGCACCAAATAGTTGTTTGGCTCTATCAATAGCGATTTGCTCTACAATATCTACCACTTCACAACCTCCATAATATCTTTTTCCAGGATATCCTTCGGCGTATTTATTTGTTAAAACAGAACCAGCAGCTTCCATTACTTGGTCACTTACAAAGTTTTCAGAGGCAATTAGCTCTATTCCATGGATTTGTCTGTCTTGCTCATCAAGAATTAAGTCAAAAATTTGTTCGTCGCGTTGCATTTTTTTTGATTTTCGTTAAAAACTTTTCAAAATTACGAAATATGTTTGTCAAATAAATTCTAAATGATATATTTGATTACAATTTTTTCAACAACAAATCAACATATCAAAATATGCCAAATATAGCAAATGACCCAACTAGAAAATCATGGATTAATGTTCCCGAAAATAGTGATTTTCCAATTCAAAATATTCCTTTTGGAGTTTTTCTTACTAAAGAAGATGTAATCACAATTGGAACTAGAATTGGAGATAATGCTATAGATATGGGTGCTTTACAACAGTTAGGATACTTTGAAGGAATAGAATTAACAGACGATATGTTCATGCAAGATACCTTGAACGATTTTATATCGGATGGTAAAAAAACTTGGCGCTTAGTTAGAAACAGATTGGCTGAGTTATTTGACGAAAAAAACGCAATACTTAGAGACAATAAAGACCATTGTGAAGTAGTAATCTTCAATATTAGTGATATTGAAATGCTTTTACCAGTTCAAATTGGTGATTATACCGACTTTTATTCAAGTAAAGAACATGCAACTAATGTAGGAAAAATGTTTCGTGATCCAGAAAATGCATTATTACCAAACTGGCTTCACCTTCCGGTTGGATATCACGGTAGAAGTTCTACAATAGTTCCGTCTGGAGTTTCTGTACACCGACCAATGGGACAAACATTGCCAGCTGGAGAAACCTCTCCAGTTTTTGGACCGTCAAGATCAGTAGATTTCGAATTAGAAACAGCTTTTATAACGACTGATGTTAATGTTATGGGAGAAAATGTATCTATAAATGAAACCGAAGATTATATTTTCGGAATGGTTTTACTGAATGATTGGAGCGCAAGAGATATTCAAAAATGGGAATATGTGCCACTTGGACCATTCTTAGCCAAAAATTTTGCTTCCTCAATTTCTCCTTGGATAGTAACTATGGATGCGCTAGAACCTTTTAGAACCAAAGGTCCAAAACAAGAACCAACACCACTTCCTTATTTGCAACAAAAAGGAAAACATGCTTACGACATTAATCTTGAAGTATATATCGAACCTGAAAATGTAGCGCCATCATTGGTTTCTAAATCTAATTTTAAATACATGTATTGGTCAATGAGTCAGCAATTGGCGCATCATACTTCTAATGGTTGCAGAGTAAATTCAGGCGATATGATGGGTTCTGGAACTATTTCTGGACCAACAGAAGGCAGTTTTGGATCTATGTTAGAACTAACTTGGGGTGGAAAAAATCCGATAAAGATGAACGATGGAACCGAACGTAAATTTATCAATGACAACGATACGGTTACTATGAAAGGATTTTGTCAAAATAGTTCTGTACGAATTGGTTTTGGTGAAGTTTCTAGCAAATTGTTACCTCCTTTTGTTAGAAAATAATTAGCATTTATCTTTAGGCTCAATATTTGGATTGCTCCAAATAAAAACCATAAAACTATAAATCATGAAATCGAAGATTCACGAATTCAAAAAAATAAAAGCGCATGAGTAAAAAAATTACTTTACTAGTAACCTTTTTTGTGCTGATCACTTCTTGTGGTGTAAGACAAACTAGAGAATCATTAACTTCTGGCGACTACGACACGGCGATTCAAACTGCTGTAGAAGGTTTAAGAAATAGAAAAGACGCCAAAGGTAAACAAGATTATATTTATTTATTAGAAGAAGCTTTTGCAAAAGCTAAAGAGCGCGATTTACAAAACATCAATGTTTGGTTTAAAGATGCAAATCCTAGTAATGCCGAGAAAATTTACACAACTTTTGTTCAATTAAACAGCCGTCAAGAATTAATTAAACCAATTCTTCCGTTGAAACTTATTAAAGAAGGACGCAATGCTATTTTTCCATTTGAAGATTATTCCGATCAGATAATTAGCAGTAAAAATGCTCTTGCAAAACATCTTTATGACAATTCTAAAGCACTATTGGCAACAAAAGACAAAATGAGTTTTCGTCGTGCTTATGATGATTTGGTGTATTTGAATACGTTAAACCCAAACTACAAAGATGTTGCTGCTTTAACTAACGAAGCGCAATTAAAAGGAACTGACTTTGTGAGTGTTTATACAAAAAACGAAACCAATATGGTAATTCCGGTTCGTTTAGAAAGCGACTTACTAGATTTTAGTACTTTTGGATTGAACGACAAATGGACGGTTTATCATAGTAATAAGCAAAAAGGAATTACTTACGATTACGGATTAATAGTAGGTTTTAGACAAATAAATATTTCTCCAGAACAAATAAAAGAAAAAGAATTAATTAAAGAAAAACAAATTCTTGATGGTAAAAAAGCCTTGTTAAATGCTCAAGGTCAACCAGTAAAAGACAGTTTAGGTCACACTATTATGGTTGATAATTTTAAAACCATTAGTGCAACAATTTATGAATTTAGACAAAATAAATCGGCTCAAGTAACTGCCAAAGTAGATTATATAGATTTTAAGACCAACCAACTTATTGAGACATTTCCGCTTGCTAGCGAATTTATTTTTGATTATATCTATGCAAAATACAATGGCGACAAACGCGCTTGTGAAGAAACCTATTATCCAAATTTTGATAGAAGAGCTGTACCATTTCCTAGTAACGAGCAAATGGTTTATGACTCAGGTGAAGACTTAAAAGCAAAGCTAAAAGAGATTATTACTAGAAATAAATTTAGAAGATAATTTTCTTTTCTCTTAAAAATCTAAAAACCAAACAAATAAACTGGTTTATTAATTGTTAACTCCTTTGTAGTTGCTATTAGTAAGCCAGTTTCTTCATTTCTATCAAATACCGAAATCAAATTAGAACCTTGTGTTGCCACTAAAACATTCTTTTGATTGGTAGTAATTATAAAATTCCTTGGTGTTTTGGCTGTTTTTATAGTTTGAACAACCTCAAGTTTTCTGCCTTCGTTAATTTTTAAAACTACAATTTGATTGTCATTTCCTCTCACCGAAGCATACAGATATTTTTCATCTTTGCTCAATCTAATTTCAGCAGCCGAACCAGTTTTGGTTGGAGCAGTCAAAGCAATTGTCTCAATTTGCGTTAATTTATTGTCTTTATAATCAAATACCGCAACTTCATTAGTCAGCTCGTAAGTAACATACAAATGGTTTCCAGCTTTATTCCAAACCAAATGTCTTGGACCAGAACCAGCAGCAACTTTAGTAGAAATAGTTTCGTTTTCTTTCAAAAAAGGCGTCGAGTTTTTGTCAAACGGAATCAATTCTATAGCATCCGTTCCCAAATCGGCAACCGCAATTTTAGATTCTTTTGGATGAAAAACGATGCAATGCACATGCGGTTTTTCTTGACGCTCAGTATTTACACTTTTACCAACATATTGAATCAACTGATTGTTATCCGAAAGATTTCCAGCTTTATCAATAGAAAAAACACTAAGATTTCCGCCCGAATAATTTCCTACCAAAACATAATCTTCGTTAGGACTAAAAGCCACCGTACACGGATGATTTCCTTTAGTAAAAAAAGACGTTAATTTTTCAAAACTTTTGGACGATTTAGTATAAGAATAAGAAGTTACTTTGCCGCCATTATCACCTGCCGTTTCTTCTACCGCTAAAACAATTGTTTTGGATTTATTGGTAATAACAAACGATGGATTTGCAATTCCGGCAACAACAGATTGCAACGAAATATCCTTAGTTTTTTCATTAAATTTAATAACGTTAATGCCTTGACTTGAAGTATCGGCGTAAGTTCCAACCAAAAAGTTAGTTTCTTTTGTTGCCGAACATCCTACTAATAATAAAGTTAAAAAAAAGGCAGTTGAGTATAGAATTTTCATTTTTTTGTTAGTTTTTTTTATAAATATCGTTCTAAATCATTAGCATCAATATCGCCATGAGATACATTATATATTGCATTTCCATTTTTTATTACAATCAATTGTGGTGATTGATGTTCAACGTCAAAACGACTTGAAATCTCGTTAGAAATCGCTCTGTAATTTAGTAAATCCAGAAAGTACAACGTTATTTTATCGTCTAAAAGAAATTCGTTTTCAAATTGCTTTAATGCCATTCTACTAATACTGCAACGCGTGCTGTGTTTAAAAATAGCTACCGCTTTTGTGTTTGATAATTCACTAATTTCATTCAACTGACCCAAATCAGTCAATGGATTCCAATTCAGTTTTGAAGTTTTTGGTTCCTCTTCTGAACCTCCAAATATATTTTTAAATAAACTCATTTTTATTTTTTTAGTAGTACGTCTAATTGTTGTTGCAATATTACAGCATCTTTTTCTAAATCGTGTTCTTTTAAATAACTTATTAATCCTTTCAATCGCTGCTTATCGTCATATTTTAAATTCCAAGATAATTTTTTCAAACATTCCGAACACAAAACATTAGGCTTACTATCCGATTCCACAATATGATTAACGCCATTCATCAGGCAAACGGCATGCTTACAATGTTTCATAGAAAACATGTGACCAATTTCATGAACAGCCGTTTTTATAGTTCTATCCAAACAAAGTGTAAAATCATCATTTGTAAGAAACCTATTAAATGATGAAATTCCGGTTCGCTTTTCATAATTTGCCAAGCCAAAAACATAATTCCAGCTCGGACTAGGATATAAATCTTTAGCCGTAATTGCCATCAATACAATACCGTCTTTGGGAATCTTGTTAGGCAAAATTTTATTATTAATATAACTAGCATCCAATTGTTCAATTCCGTATTTAATTCTTTTTTTATTTGCAGGAATATAATTTTCTGAAATTGTAGGCAATACCAAGGTTTTTAATTTAAAAAATAACGAAATATAAGCTACTGTGTTTTCAACAATTTGGTTCTCCTCAGAAGTAAACATTCCAATGGGTTGAATATAAATTACCTTTCTTTTATCAGAAATTGAAATGGGTTTTATAGAACAATATTTTTCAAAACTTTGCGCGTCTTCTGGATGTTCAGCAAGCCACTCACCTTCTTTTGGAACACTTAATTTCACATCTAATTTAGCCAATTTATCCAATGGATTTTGCTTATCAACTGTAGTACAAGAAATCAAAAACAAAAACAGCAAACAAAAACTAACTACTTTCATAAAGTCCTTTTTATAAGTAACTGAATCTTTTTAAATTTAGTATAGAAAAACTGAAATTATGTCGCTCAACCCGACTTTTTGTCGTAACTTTAATAGTGTTTTCTTCTCAAAATCAGTCATTTTGACCTAAAATACCGATTGGAATAACTATTGACCAAAACATGAAAAACAACATACAACTAAAAATTACAAAAACACAACGTTAACAATATGAACTTCAAAATTTTAACCATTAAATCGCAAGAAGCTTTGCAACAAGCACAGCAAATTGCACAAAGTTTTGGGCAACAACAGCTCGAAAACGAACATATTTTCAAAGGAATTTTGGAAGTTGATGAAAACGTCACTCCGTTTCTATTGAAAAAACTCAACGTAAATGTTGACCTATTTAAAAAAGTACTAGATGCAACCATTCAAAGCTTTCCTAAAGTTTCTGGTGGCGAAATCATGTTCTCTCGTGAAGCCAATCATACATTAAACGAAGCAGAAAGTATTGCCAAAAAAATGAACGACGAATTCGTTTCTATCGAACATTTGGTACTAGCAATTTTTAAATCTAAAAGTAAGATTGCTCAAATATTAAAAGACCAAGGTGTAACCGAAAAAGGACTTGAAACAGCAATTGCCGAAATGCGAAAAGGCGAACGTGTAACCTCTGCTTCTGCCGAAGAAACCTATAATTCGCTAAACAAATACGCTAAAAACCTCAACGAATTAGCCAAAAACGGTAAACTCGATCCTGTAATTGGTCGTGATGAAGAAATTCGTAGAGTATTGCAAATTTTAACGCGTAGAACCAAAAACAATCCAATGCTAGTTGGTGAACCTGGTGTTGGTAAAACTGCCATTGCCGAAGGATTAGCCCACAGAATTGTTGACGGCGACGTACCAGAAAATCTAAAAGATAAAATTGTTTATTCGTTAGATATGGGCGCATTAATTGCTGGTGCTAAATACAAAGGCGAATTTGAAGAACGTCTAAAAGCAGTCGTAAAAGAAGTAACTTCTAGCGAAGGCGATATCGTTTTGTTTATTGACGAAATTCATACGCTTGTTGGAGCTGGCGGTGGCGAAGGCGCAATGGATGCTGCCAACATTCTAAAACCTGCTTTGGCTCGTGGCGAACTTCGTGCTATTGGTGCAACAACACTAGACGAATACCAAAAATATTTTGAAAAAGACAAAGCGCTAGAACGACGTTTTCAAAAAATAATAGTCGATGAACCCGATACCGAAAGTGCCATTTCTATTCTCCGCGGAATCAAAGAAAAATACGAAACACACCACAAAGTACGCATCAAAGACGATGCTATTATTGCAGCGGTAGAACTTTCGCAACGTTATATTACCAATCGTTTTTTACCAGATAAAGCCATTGATTTAATGGACGAAGCTGCGTCCAAATTGCGAATGGAAATCAATTCAAAACCCGAAGAATTAGACGTTTTGGATAGAAAAATCATGCAATTGGAAATAGAAATTGAAGCCATTAAAAGAGAAATAGAATATTCGTCGAACTCCTATGAAAAAGATAGCAATGTGAGACAGAATGATGAAACCAAACTGAAAGTTTTAGGAATGGATTTGGCAAACCTTAAAGAAGACCGAAACGAAATTTTTACCAAATGGAAATCAGAAAAAGACGTTGTCGATAACATTCAAAACATAAAACAAGAAATTGAAGATTTCAAAACCGAAGCAGAACAAGCAGAACGCAATGGCGATTACGGAAAAGTAGCCGAAATTCGTTACGGAAAAATAAAAGAAGCACAACAACGATTGGACGTTTTACAAAAACAATTAATCGAAAACCAATCGGGAACATCGTTAATTAAAGAAGAAGTTACTCGTGAAGATATTGCCGAAGTAGTGGCCAAATGGACAGGAATTCCGGTAATGAAAATGCTACAAGGCGATCGAGAAAAACTATTAAAACTAGAAGAAGAATTGCACCACAGAGTTGTAGGTCAAGAAGAAGCTATCGAAGCTGTTAGCGATGCTGTACGCAGAAGTCGTGCCGGATTGCAAGACATGAAAAAACCTATCGGAACCTTTCTTTTTCTAGGAACAACTGGCGTTGGAAAAACCGAATTGGCAAAAGCATTGGCCGAATATTTATTTGACGATGAAAACGCAATGACGCGTATAGACATGAGCGAATACCAAGAACGCCACAGTGTGAGCCGATTGGTTGGTGCGCCTCCAGGATATGTAGGTTACGACGAAGGCGGACAATTAACCGAAGCCGTGCGAAGAAAACCCTATTCTGTGATTTTGTTAGACGAGATTGAAAAAGCACATCCCGATACTTTTAATATTTTATTACAAGTATTAGATGAAGGACGATTGACAGATAACAAAGGTCGTGTTGCCGATTTCAAAAACACCATCATCATCATGACATCCAATATGGGAAGCGCAATAATTCAAGAGAAATTTGAAAACCTCAAAGGTGGCGTAGAAGCCGCAACCGAAGCAGCCAAACTAGAAGTCTTGGGATTGTTGAAACAAACCGTTCGACCAGAGTTCATCAACAGAATTGACGAAATTGTAATGTTTACGCCATTAACAGCGGCCAATATTAAGCAAATTGTTGGCTTGCAACTAAAAAGCGTAACCAAAATGCTAGCACAGCAAAACATCACAATGGACGCAACACCAGAAGCAATAGACTATCTAGCACAAAAAGGCTACGATCCACAATATGGAGCGCGACCAGTAAAAAGAGTCATTCAAAGAGAAGTACTAAATCAATTGTCTAAAGAGATTTTGTCGGGAAAGGTAACCACCGACAGCATTATTTTACTAGACAGTTTTGACGGACAATTGGTGTTTAGAAACCAAAGCGAAGAATTGATTACTAATTGATACCATTTAATTAGATTTGGTTTTAATTGATCAGACTAGATAGGTTTTAGAACTTGTCTAGTCTTTTTTTTAAATCTTAACTTGTTTCACATTCTCTGCATTTCAATGCTACAATGTTTGTCATACCGTAGGAATCTCTTTTTTTTGAGCGAATAGTTTGGTAGCTTTTGCGAACCATTTTCCTGCTGTCCGCACTACACGGTAGTTGCTCCCATCTGGGCTAAGCGGTGATGGTCTTTTATAAATACAGTATTTCAAGAGATAAATTAAAAAACCAATAACCATACGTTTGCTACGCTACAATTTTGCAACCCATTTATTAGCAAGTAGTACCTATTTGTGCGTTTCATACAAGATTTACTAGGACATAGCAGTAGTAAAACTACCGAAATCTATCCTATGTAAGCACCAATAGTATTCAGTAAAAAAAAAGTCCATTTGATGATTTGCAATTTATTTTTATATATTTGATTAAAATACGCTATTGAGTAGCGTTAATCATACCAAATATGGGTGTATAGACGCTATGATGTAGCGCCTATATACTAGTTAGTGGCAATATTTTCGGAACTCGCAGAAAAAAAGACAATATCAAAAATGACAGAACTAAAATTATACAAATCTAACTCGAAAGGAATAAAAATTCTTGCTTTGTGTTTACCTTTTGTGTTAATTGGAGTTTGGATGATTTCTGAAAAGCAAAATGGAACTTTTGATTATTATATGGGTTGGTTTATTGCTTCTTTTTTTGGTTTGGGAATTCCAGTTAGCATATTTACTTTATTAGACAAAAGACCTCAAATTATAATAAATGAAAATGGAATTTGGGACAGAACAACAAAACAGAAAGAAATCAAATGGGAACAAATTAAAGAGTGTTATTTGATAGATATTTATAATCAAAAATTCATATCTATAGTTGTCAACGAAACATTTGTGTTCAAAAAAAATGCTTTTAGTTGGTTAAACAAGTTAAATAAATATGTTGGAGCTCAAGAGTTGAATATAAATTTAAGTCAAATAAAAATTGACGAAAACAAACTGACAGATTTTATCAACAATATTAGAATGTCAGATAAAAATCTTCGAAATAATCAAATCAAAAACTTCAATTCTAATTTAACATTAAATAAAGCTTCAAATACTCAAAAATACATTACTTATTTGCTAATCTTAATTTGTATGCTAATTGCTTCTTTAGCTAATTTTTATGCGTTTTGGGTTATTATGATAACAATGGGAATTGGAGGCTTCATAGCAAGATGGTATAGAGGAACAAATAATAATTCCAACTTGAGAAAATACGCTGAACGATTAGCTTATTTAGGATTTACTAATATGGTTTTAATTGTACTTATTTTTAAAACTTATGATTACACAGCAAATAATATTGGAATTAAATTGACCAATAAAATAGAAACTTATAAAACTGAAAATGGAAATTATCCAAATGAAATAAAAACGTTAAAAGAAAAACTAAACTTAAACTTAATTGAAAAATATATTGCTGACAAAATAGTCTATAAAAAACTAGAAAATGAATATATTTTAGAACTTAAATTCTTAAATCACAACTTGAAAGAATTTGACACTGAAATTAAGGAATGGTATTAATACTGCCACTAACAGGCGTTTGGCAAGATTGCGAATTTTGTAGTAAATTCACGTTTACATTTCGCAAGAATTATTATCTTTAACAGAAAATAATCGGTTCCGAAGTTCGCAACCTCGCCAAGCGCCGGAACGTTATGCAACATTATATGAGACCACAACGAAATAACATACTTCTGATAATATTTTTTGCAACTTGTAATTTAACATTTTGCCAAAATAATTCTTATAAACTCGCTGAAAAAATTAATATTACATATATCGATCTGATTAAAGTGAAAGAAGCTGTTTATGGAAATCACAAACTTATAAGCTTGAATTTTACTCGAAAGAATGATAGTATTTCTTACATTACTAAAATCTACAACACTGATTCTGATCAAGAGAGATTTAATAAAATACCTTCTGAAATAAAAACTTCTATTTTTGACGAATTTGTTCAAAAACTAAACCAACTAGATATTGAAAAGCCAGAAATAGACTTCAACATTGCGGACGGAATTACATACTCTTTGTCTTTTGGCGATGGAAAACATACAATTAGTTTATCTGCTAATTCGGTTGACGAAAATGAAAGAAACAACTTTCTCGATGTTTTTTATTTTATTTGGAAAAAGTTTGAAGAATAACGTTGCATAACACAGGTTTTATGCTATTGCTGCGCTTGGGCTTTTTTGGACGCTTGGTCTCTTATCTTTTTTCTTTTTCATCATGTTTTATTTCCAAAAGTTTTCGGTATATTTGCTTTGGTCTGTGACAAAAACAGCAACAGACATAAAGCCTGGGAACGTTGGCAGAAACCTTTGACGAAAATTACGCATAATAAAAATGTTAAAAAAGCGTTAAACAAAAAACAGTTTCTAAAACGGATTTAAATAACAGCCTTGCACTTTGCGAAATGAGATAAAATAATAAAAATTAAATTATGAAACAAAAATTTAAAATTATTCCAAAGCTTTTAGGAGTATTAGCATTTTTTATGCTAACCAATTGTTCAAAAGATGAATTTGTAGAAAACATTAAAAATTCAAATGACAAAAACAATATATCATTTGAACAATTTAAAAAGGAAACAGGGTTAATTAACTTTGAAAGCTCTATTAGTATTAAACAAAACACAAACATTTCATCTGCAAGAACAGCAGATGGAAGTTATGAGTTGAGTGATTTTGATATTGATACTGATATAATTAAAAAGTGTGTTAATAATGAAAAAATAACCTACACTTTTAGAATTGAACCAAAAGAAAGAATAAATAAAAGTATTTTTAATTTGACAATGTTTTATAAAGATGGTTGGCAATCAACAATTCTTGAATTAAAACCTACTGAACAAAATTTAATTCAGTTAAAACAAGGTTTAACTGAAAAATTTGAAGGAACAGTTGCTAATCTTTATCAATCTAATCGTCAAATAGGTTCTCCGTGTACTTTTATTACTATAGAATTTTGGCATTGTACAGGAACAGGTCAATGTGCAAGTGGGACATGCGACCAATGCCATTGGTGCGTTAGTTATGATATGTACACGTTATGTGGTACAGAATCATCACATCCAGATTTGCATATAGAAGCTGGTGGTTCTAGCGGAGGCGGAGGCGGAGGCGGAAGTGATGGATCTTCTCCTAGTGGCAACACTCCAACAACACCAAGTGACAACGAAATTGCTATTTTACCAAATCTTGAAAATATTGAACCAGATATCGATGGTAATCCTAACACTATTGATGATGCGTCTAACATTAGACAATTGCAAAAATTAACCGATAATAAGTCTGATGGAACAAAAACATCTATAAAATCAAAAATTGATGGACAAAGAACAACATTGACATCAGGTTTATATGAAGGCGGTGCAATGTATAATTCAAGTCAAACTCCAATAAATCCTGATGTAACAACAGGAATATCTACAAATTGGTCTAATGTTCCAAAAGAATATTATATTAAGTTGCATCGCCATCAAAACAATTATATTCCAGCTGGAAGTAATACTTTGACTCCAACAAATCCAGTAGAATCAGATATGGATGTTGCAAATTTTTTAAAGCTAATTGATTACACAAATAACAATAATACAACCGATCTTTTTGTTTCTCGTGCTGGTACTTTTGCATTAAGAATTAGCAACAAAGATGATGCAAAGGATGCTTGGAATGCTTTATTTAATTCACCTTCAGAATGGACTTTGTTTACTCAAGAATATGATAAAAAAATTATTGATTTATATCAGCAATCCCCTCTTGATGTGGATAAAATGAAAAATGAATTTATCAATTTCATAAAAACATATGTTGTACATAAAGGACAAGAAAATGAACATGGAATGGGTATTTCAATATTTGAAGCAATCTTTGATGCTCAAGGAAATATAACTTGGATTAAACGCTAAATATAAAATAAATGAAAAATATTATAAAAATAATAACGATTATAATTAGTTTGCAACTAAACGCTCAAACTACAACTCCTGTTGAGCAAATGATGACTTTCATTAGAAATAATAATGAACAAAATCATTATTTTAAAGATGTTAATGGAGTTTTTGATAAATTTATTGGAAATTGGAAATATGAAACAGCAACAGAGAAAGTTGAGCTATTAATAGTTAAAGTTGAAATGGTAAATGGGCAAAATTACTATGAAGATGTAATTAACATTCTATTTAAATATACCAAAAATAATGTTGTCATTTTTGATACTATAAGTTCTAATATTAACTACTATATTTTTGGGGAAGGATTTTGGGAAATAGATAATTTTAATAAACATCATTTTAGATACTGGGAACCTAATCAAGATAGATTTGGAATTTATCAAACCGTTGATATTGAATATATACCAGTAAATGTCGGACAACCACAATTGAATTGGGTAGCAAAATATGAGCCAAAAGATTCATATACAGCTTCTCCACCCGAAATGCCAATGAATATGGTATTTACAAAATTGCCATAAACTAAGTTTAGAAAACAGGTTTGGCGTAGCCAAACCTGTTTTTTTTATGTTTAAAACCAATCGTAATAAGAAAACGAATTTTAAAGAAAAATAAAGGAATCTGCCAACAGCCGTTTCTCACAATTACGAATTTTGTAGTAAGTTCACGTTTGCGTTTCGCAAGAAATATTATCTTAGTAGAAAATAATCAGTTCCGAAGCTCTCTACTGCATGTAGTGCCGAAACCTTAGCAGTCATTTTGGAATTCCGTAATATGAAAAAATATTTCGTTACAATTTTAGTATGTATTCTAATAAGTTGTTCTTCTGCAAAGAAAATGACAGACAATTTCTATTCTGAGGATAAAAATGTAAATCTTTTTGCTTTTGTTGGCAAGAAAATATCCGTAACACAGTTTGATCCAAATGCTGAAGAAAAAGAAGTAATATCTACTGATAGTTTAACTGGAGAGAAAATCGTACAAAAATCATATATAATGGATTCTGGTTTTCGTTGTAAATATTTGGTTCTCAAAAATGTTTATAATCGTGTGGAAAATGACACCGTTGAATTTGTAGCATATGATCATTATAGAAGACCAAATTTTGAAAAATCTGAATATGTCTTATTATATATTTCTAAAAGTTCAAAAGGAAATTCCTATTTCCATCAAAAATATCAATATGATAACTTAAAAGTTGATACGGACAATAATTTCTATGGATACATTTTTAAATTGAAAAATAACACTTGGATTAAGCAAGAGAAAAAAGTTTCTGTCAGAGAATTATTTGATGAGAAGAAAAGAAATGTATTTAAAGAATTATTCAAATAAAAACGTATGCTAACGAAGAACTGTGCTTAAAATCAAATAAAATTAGATTTATTTTCACTATTTTTGGGTAGGAAAAACAAATTTAGTCTTGCCAGGAGAAAGTAATTTATTTCATTTTCTCTTTAAAAGAAAATTTAAATCATTTTGGGCTGCACTTCTATAATTTTCATTGTACTCCACTCCCGATTTTGCTTTGGCAAACTCTTGTTTTAACAATTTATTACAAACAGCAATAAATGCTAATTTCTTGCTGTTTCCATTTTCTGTAAACCATATAGTGCAAATATATCCACAACGGATAGTGCGGATTTGCAATCTACTATAAAGAAAACGTTGCTTAGTTAGAGTTTCTTTAAGAGTTAACTTCAAGCTTATATCCTTTGCCGCGAATAACAACTATATTACTATTCGGATCAAGCTCCAGTTTCTTTCTAAGTTTTGATATAAACATATCCAAGCTACGTCCTACAATAACTCCTTCATCTTCCCATATTTCTTTTTGCAGTCGGCTGCGCGCTATAGTTTCATTGGGAGACAATGCAAAAATGAGCAGCACTCGGGTTTCGGTTGCAGTTAGGTCTATGGTGTTATCATTTATTACCAATTGCCGCTTTGGCGCATCAAATAAAACCGAACCAAAAGTAAAAATCTTGCTTTCCTCCTCTTTAGGTAGATCTTTCTTGGGCTTAACCGATTTCTTAAAAACAAAACCAAAAATTGCTAAAAATGAAAGACTACCTAGAATATAGCCAATCTTTGCAGTATATCTTCCTACAGGTTTAAATTTAACGTTAATTACATAACATGCTTTAGGTTGCTTTCTTCCAATACAGCTTATAATATCCTCTTTTCTATTTTTGGATATAACAAATCCATAGACTATACTCGAAGTAACACAATTAAGTACGTTAACGACATAATCACCTGCAAACGCGTCTTTGGTTAACAAACGTTGTGTGCTATTTACTAGAAAATCAGATTGAAAAGTAAGCTGATTCTCAAAACTGATTTGGTATTCATTTTCGGCTATATTTTTTATGGGAAGAACTCTTGATGTGCTGTCGCCAGATTGTAAAAGTAGTTCGTGTCCGATTCTGCGGAGTAAAATTTCTCTTTTGGCAAAATTAAATTCGTCACTTTCTTCGCTACTAAAAGCCATGCAGATTATCGCAATAAACAAGAGTACCATCAATGGAAACAGGCACATGCGTTTTCCAGAAAGGAGATTTCGACTAAAATGCATAGTGTAAAGTTTATATTTACAAAGTTTACATTTTTATTTACAATTTAAATCCCTAAAGCCAAAAAATATCAAAGTAATTTCGCTAAATCAATTTAAAAAAATAAGAAACATATGAAAAAAATCTTCTATGCGCTAATCGTATCACTGGTTGTGGTAAGCGGACTAGTATTTGCAAATCATGAAATTAAAAACGAAACTAAGCCATCCCAAAAACCTTTGTCCATTACTGACAAGAAAGTCATGTTGGATAAAAGAAAAAAATGGGAAGCTTCACCAGATGGTATTCAATACAAAAAATGGGAAGTTTCTCCTGAAGGTAAAAAGGTATATGCCAGTCATGATAAAATAAGAGCTTCCATAAACGCTTTTACCGATATGGAAGCCGTTGTAACTTCTGTTACTTTTCGGCGTGAAAACGCAAAATTATCAGGTCCAAAATGGCTAATAGTCAGAATTAATGACGATGAATACATGATGCAATTTATTCCTAAAGAGTTTGAACAATTAAAAAACCTGAAAGTTAATGACAAAATAATTGTAAGAAGCCACAGCGCAGGTTATTCGCATAATCATCCTTACTTGATTATATCAGGCGATTATATTGCGCAAAATAATAAAGTACTTTTTAAACGTGACTTTAGCAAAAATAACGGTTGCTAAGAAGTAGGACTTTAAAAACCTGATGGTGTAAACTTGTGATCAGTGCTTATAAACAAAATCAAAAACTGCAATCCAAAATCTTGCAGTTTTTTTATATATTTACTCTTCAAAACTAAATCCATGAAATCAAAAATTGTCATTTTACTGCTCTTGTCTGTTTTCTTTGGTAAAGCACAAACCAATGCCATTAAAAAAGAAATAAAAGAAACAAACAACCAAAAACTAATTGAGTATGTGGAGCGTCAAGATAAGGTTTTTGAAGAACTTGAAAGCTATTTAAAAGAAATTAGCCAGCAGGATTTCAAATCTATAAATGATTCTATAAATGGCGCAAAGTTTTCAAAACTAATGGGGTTTTATTATCTGTTGAACAGAAATTCCGCCAAGTCATATTTGGCTCCACAATCTAAAAATCAATATATATTACTTGAAAATTATACAGTAAATCGCTTAAAAACTATTGATAGCCTATATGCAATTTTCACTTCTAAAAGAGTTGAAGAAAAAGTTCCATCCGAAACAAGCACAGTTTTATCGGTTAATGATAGTGGTCTTGAAATTCAACCACTATATGAATTATGCAAAGGCACGCCCGATGAAAAAACGTGTACATTCGATTTTATTCGAAAAAAATTAGCCAATAATTATCAAACTCCTGACCTGCGAGAACTTGGAAATCAAAGATTAAAAACAGTAGTACAATTTATCATTTCTAAAAAAGGTCAAATTGCTTTTGCATCTAATTCTAGTAGTTGCGGCTTTTTCGAATACGATATGGAACTTATTAGGGTTTTTGCTGAAAAATTTGCCAATGATAAATTCATACCAGCCATTCAAAACGGAAAAAATGTAAATTGTAGGTATGCAATTCCAATGACGGTTGTTATACAAGAATAAGTTAGTGAAAAGTTAGTAAAAATCAAATCTCCGAATTCAATAATTTAATGAAAAAAATAATAATTCTAATTGTTATCACTATTTGTACCAATGTTTTCGGTCAAGAAAGAGAAGCGACAATACTTTTCAATGACAGCACTTCAGTCAAAGGTTTTGGTGAAATCAAAAAAGAAAAAATATATTTTAGAGTAAGTTTAGATGCTAAAATAAAGGAATGGGATTTTAAAATGGCTTCTGGATTAATTTTTTCTGGCTATGGTTTCTCAGAAAAATATTTATACATTAAACCTGACAAATACTCAAAGAAACCAATCATAATGGAGGTTATGGAAGAAGGAAATGTTAACCTTTATAAAAAGTCGTTTATAACTCAAAAAGCTTATGTTGATCCGACTAAATCTTTAACTTATTTTAATTATAGAAAAATTTACGTTTATGATTTTGAAAGTACTTACTATGTAAAAAGAAAAAATGAAGAGAATGCAACTGACCTTTCATTTAGCTTTAAAATCAATTCAGTAAAATATTTTTCTGACTGCAAAATACTAGTTGAGAAAATAAACAAAAAAGAATTTAAAAAAGATAACATTGTAGAAATTGTCTACTACTACAACGACTATTGTGATGAAGAAGAAAATTAATTCCAAAAGCTAACAATTGTTTTCAAAAACCTAATTAAACATTAAAAAAACCTAACCAAAATAATAAAAATGGAAGAAAAAAGCCATCACAATTAACTGATCAAGAATTATTACAAGTAGCTAAAAAACTAAAATCGGCTTCTATCATCAATGCGATTTAATTGTATTTCTTATAGGAATTGTATTTTACAGTATTATCCAAAACAACTTAGATTTTTTTACAATAATACCGTTATTTTTTGCCTGAAAATTGAGCAATAATTCTAAAAATAATACCAAAGAATTAGAAAATATTTTAAAAAAGAAAATTTAAAATAGGTAAAATAACAACTCCTAATTTTATATTTAAAATGAATGTAGCAGCACAAATTAAAGAATACATTGCCAGTCAACCCGAGCTAAAAAGCAGCGACATGCAAACATTGCACAGCATGATTTTACAAATAAAACCTGAAAGTAAATTATGGTTCTTGGATGGCAAAAACAGCGAAAACAAAATTGTTTCAAATCCCAATATAGGCTATGGACTTCACAATATAAAATATGCAGATGGTACAACCAAAGCCTTTTATAAAATTGGTTTAAGCGCAAACACATCCGGAATATCTGTCTATATTCTTGGCATTAGTGATAAGAAATACTTACCCAAAACCTACGGAGAATTAATAGGTAAAGCAAGCGTTACTGGATATTGCATTAAGTTTAAAACGCTAAAAGACATTAATATTGATGTACTTAAAGCAGCACTACTTTTTGGGTTTGACCAAGAACAAAAACCATAAAAAGATTAGTTACTAAAATTGTTTTAAAAATAATTAACAACTAAAAAAGGAAAAGATAAACAGCTAAAAACTAGTTTTAAATCATTGCTGATATTGTGCTTAATTAATATACTTTTTTGTATTTTTTAGATTTATGTAGTATTGTAAATTTAGTTTCAATAAATCTGCATCAGACATATAAAATGCTAAAAAAATGACAAGTTGAATAACTCAATATGTCAAAACTCATAAAAATTACAAAAAAAAATCTGAATTTTACTTCAGATTTTTTTTATTTATTTAAGTTCTTTAATTTTTATATTTCTAAACCACACGTTATTTCCATGATCTTGCAGGCATAATTTTCCTTTTTTATAGGTTCCAAATCCCGGGAATTCATGAAACTTAGATTTGGCGATCATCGATCTCCATGCATCGTCCCACATTGTTGTTTCTACAACCTTAACTCCGTTTAAATAAAATTTTAAACTTCCATTATCAGATATAATTTCGGCATGATTCCATTGTCCATATTTTTTTACAGTTTCTATAGATGTTAATAAGTCATACAAATCACCAGCTCTATGTTTAATAATTTTTGCATCTGGATGACCATCATTATCTAAAACTTGCATTTCTGGTCCTGTCATCCATGGATATTTATATTGTGCTGGATCTTCATGAACATTAAATATTATACCGCTGTTTCCGTCTTTAGATATTCTCCAATCTACTTTAAGATGAAAATTTGCAAATTCATTGGTAGATAAAATATCTCCACCATTTTTTGTTTGCCAATCTTTCTTGTCTGAAACTTCAAGATGTATAGATTTATCGTTTATAACCCATGCTTTTCCTATAGAATCTGTGCCATACTTGTGCCAACCTTTTAAACTTTTTCCGTCAAATAATAATTTCCATCCTTCGGCTTTCTCTTTACTTGTTAAGGTATTTTCTTTGGCAACTTCACTTGTCATTGGTTGTTCATTTACAGCAAGCAATTTGGTTTCTTTTTTACAAGATAACAATGCAATTGCAATTGCTACCATTAGAATCATTTTTTTCATGTAACTTTATTTTAAAGATATAATATATTTTACCATTTGTGTTGCATCTTCTTTAGAAATACCTTCGTGTGCTGTCATTGGAATTTCACCCCAATTTCCTTTTCCTCCTTCAATTATTTTTGTAACCAACATAGCTTCATCTTTAGCACTATACTTAGCTGCAACTTCTTTGTAAGATGGACCAACAAGTTTTTCATCTATTTTATGACAACCCAAGCAATCGTTACTTGCAATTAGATCGGCTCCTTTTTTAAACTCGGCCGCAATTTCTGGTTTTACCGCTTCTGTTTTGGTAAATGAGGTATCTGCTGGATTAATTTCTACATCTTCTGTTGTTTCTTTTTTCTTATCACCACATGATGCCAAAATCGTTACAAAAGTTACTGCTATAATTAATTTCTTCATAAAAATATTCTTTGTGTTTTTTAAATTCCTAATACTCTTTTATTAAATTCTTTGTCTTGTGCTACTCCTGCAAAATCATCAAAGGCTTTGTCTGTAACTTTAATAATGTTATTTTTTATAAACTCTACACCTTCTTTAGCACCATCTTCTTGGTTTTTATAACAACATTCCCATTCTAAAACTGCCCAACCAGGAAAATCATAATGTGCTAATTTACTAAAAACTTTTTTAAAATCTACTTGACCATCACCTAGCGATCTAAATCGTCCTGCTCTGTCTGTCCAGTTTTGAAATCCGCCATAAACGCCTTGTTTTCCTGTAGGATTAAACTCGGCATCTTTTATATGACAAGCTTTAATTCGTTCGTGATAATGGTCTATATAAGTAACATAATCAAGACATTGTAAAACAAAATGTGACGGATCGTATAATAAACAAGCCCTTGAATGTTGGTTTACTTTATCCAAAAACATTTCATAAGAAATTCCGTCATGCAAATCTTCACCAGCATGAATTTCATAACATAAATCAACACCAGAAGCATCGAATTTATTGAGAATAGGTGTCCATCTTTTGGCTAATTCTGTAAATCCTTCGTCAACCAATCCTGCAGGACGTTGTGGCCAAGGATACACATTTTGCCAAAGTAAAGAACCGCTAAAAGTGGCATGAGCAGTTAAACCAAGATTTTCTGATGCTTTGGCTGCCCACATTAATTGTTGTACGGCCCATTTATATCTAGCAGATGGATTGTTTTTACATTCTTGAGGTGCAAAACCGTCAAATAATAAATCGTATGCCGGATTAACTGCAATTAACTGTCCTTGCAAATGGGTAGATAATTCGGTTATTTCTAGTCCGTAGCTATTTATCATAGCTTTATATTCTAGCGCAAAAATTTTATCTTCTGCAACACGTTGCAAATTAAAATAATTGGAATCCCAAGTAGGAATTTGAACGCCTTTAAAACCAAGATTTGCTGCCCATTGACAGATGTTTTCTATAGTATTAAAAGGTGCTTTTTCACCATAAAACTGAGCTAAAAATAGTGCTGGACCTTTAATTGTTTTCATTATAATTTATACTTATTTTCTAACTATTTTTTCATTTTTTTTAAATAATCAGCGCTTTGTTGTGCATCAAATAACACACCTTTATCATCATATTTTTCTTGCTCATAAATAAAATATTCCATTCCTAAAGCTTTTGCTTTTTTCAAAATTGCAGGATATTGTATTACACCTTCACCAAGAGTACACGATGCAAAAGGTTCTGAATTATTTTTTAATCGATCTTTAATATGACATAATTTAAAACGATTTTTGTATTTTGTCATGTATTCTATTGGATCAATACCAGCTGTAATTACCCAATAAATATCCATTTCAAAATCTACTAAACCCGCATCGGTTCTATCCAACATAAGTTGTTGCGGTATTTGTCCGTCTAGTTCTTTGAACGAATAATCGTGATTATGGTAGGCAAATTTAATACCTTCTTTTTTACAAACTTCACCAGCTTTATTAAATAAATCGGCATAGTTTTTAAAGTCGTCAATTGATTTTTGAGGTCCAAGCCACGGACAAATTAAATATTTTCCACCAACGCTAGCTACTTCTGCGGCTTTTCTTTGCAAATCAGTTTTCCAATCGCAATGAGAACTAATTAATTTTAAACCTTCACCATCAAGAAAAGATTTAAATTCGTTGGGTTTCATACCCCAAAAAATTCCTTTTTCACCTTCAAAACTCTCAATTTGTGTGTATCCCATTTTTCCAACCTCAGCAATTGTTTTTTGCGGATTGGCATTAATTATATCACGCAAAGTCCATAATTGAATTCCAAATTGTGTATAAATTCCTTTATAATCTTCATTTGTAGATGCGCAAGCAATATTTGGAAATATAGCTAACAATGCAGCTGCTTGAGCGCTTCGAGTAACAAATTTTCTTCTATCCATTTTTATTTTATTGATTTAAAAATTTAATCCAGCATACATTTTGTCTCCTTTTTTGTAAGGTACATCGCCAATAAATTTTCCTGGAACTGGAGTGTATCTAAACGAAGCTTGCAATCCTTTTTCTGATGATAAATAACTAAATAAAATAATTTGATACATAGCTAAAAACCCTTTGTCTTTTGGATTTTTTACTTTGTTAATTAATTCGGCTCTTTTATCTGAAGATAATTTTACAAAATCGTCACCCATAAGTTCTTTAGACTTATCATTAATCATTGTTAGTGCAGCTATAAATTGACTTTGTTCTTCTTCACTGTAAATATCTTGAAAAACTTTACTTATAAATTGGGCTACATTAGTTGCTTTAGCACCAACGGTTTCTGTTTCTGGAATAATAGTTTCACTAATTTCTGACAATAATTTTAGTAAATCTTCACTCAATACCATACTTCCAGCATCATCTCTTTTACAACTAGTTAAAAGAAAATTAGAACCAATGAACAAGCCTCCACTGATAATTGCTATATTTTTTATTAATTCTCTACGGTTCATACTTTTTATGTTTTAAAATTAATTGAATAGCTATTATAAATTTCCAGATTTTAATTCGCTAACGGCAAAATCTGCTGCTCTTGCAGTTAAAGCCATGTAAGTTAATGAAGGATTTACACAACTTGCAGAAACCATACAAGCTCCATCGGTAACAAATACATTAAGACAATCCCACACTTGATTGTTTTTATTCAATACAGAAGTTTTAGGGTCTAATCCCATTCTTGCAGTTCCCATTTCATGAATTCCCATTCCTGGAGTATAGGTACTTTCAAATGTAGTAACATTTTTAGCACCTGCAGCTTCCAACATTTCTTTCATGTCGTTTTTCATATCGATTTTCATCTTTTGCTCGTTCTCTTTAATTTCGATATCAAAATTTAAAACTGGCAAACCCCAATTGTCTTTTTTAGATTGGTCCAAAGAGATTTTATTGTCATGATACGGTAAAATTTCGCCAAACGCTGTTGCTCCAATATTCCATCCACCAACGGTACCAATAACATTTTTTAAGTCTTTCCCAATATTCATCTCGGCAACTTGGCTTTCCCATCCGCTTCTAGAGGCGCTACCTTGATAACCAAAACCTCTTTTATAATCGCGTTTTTCATCACCGTTAAGGTTTCTATATCTTGGAATATAAAATCCGTTGGGACGGAAACCATAATAGTAAGAATCTTCAAAACCTTCAAAATCTCCTGATGCACCAACTCTAAAATGGTGATCCATAGCGTTGTGTCCTAATTCGCCACTGCTACTACCCAAACCTTCTTTCCAAACATCTTTAGCAGAGTTCATTAATATCCAAGTAGAATTAAAAGAAGAGGCACACAAGAAAACAATTTTACTTGTAAAAATCATTTCTTCTTTACTTTGGGCATCAATTACGGTTACGCCAGTTGCTTTCTTAGTGGCTTTGTCATAGTTCACTTCTTTTACGATAGAAAACGGACGCAAGGTTAAATTTCCTGTTTTTACAGCAGCTGGCAAAGTAGATGCTTGAGTAGAAAAATAACCACCAAACTGGCAACCATTCCAACACATATTTCTAAACTGACATGGAGTTCTATCTTTTATAGCTTTAGTTACGTGTGCAACTCTACCTATTATTAAGGTACGAGCATTTTTATAATGTTCTTTAATTCTTGAAGCAACTGTTTTTTCAACAATATTTAAGTCCATTGGTGGTAAAAATTCACTGTCTGGCAATTGTGGTAAATTTTCTTTAGATCCACTTACTCCAATAAATTTTTCTACATAGCTGTACCATGGCGCAATATCTTTGTAACGAATAGGCCAATCTATTGCAATTCCGTCTTTTAAATTGGCTTCAAAATCTAAATCGCTCCAACGATAGGTTTGTCTTCCCCACATTAAAGAACGACCACCAACATGGTAACCTCTAAACCAATCGAATGGCTTAGTTTCTGTATATGGATTTTCTTTATCGCTTGCCCAATAAGACAAGTTTCTCTCGTTTAATGGATAATCACGTTTTAGAACAGGATAATCCTCAATCATTTGTTTGGTTGGTCTATAATGACGGTGCGGATATTCCCACACTGGTTTATTTTGCTCGGCATAATCTTTAATATGCTCAATATTATGACCTCTTTCTAAAAGCAATACTTTTAGTCCTTTTTCTGTAAGCTCCTTTGCTGCCCAACCGCCCGAAATTCCTGATCCAACAACAATTGCATCGTAATGATTATCT
Organism: Flavobacterium sp.; assembly: GCF_043778725.1. Lineage (GTDB taxonomy): Bacteria > Bacteroidota > Bacteroidia > Flavobacteriales > Flavobacteriaceae > Flavobacterium. Next base: position 27,410 of record NZ_JAYWFT010000039.1, read on the forward strand.
GCCATTTTTAGTTATTTTTTATATTATATTTTTTTTATATGTCGCACAATCTTACAGCTTGTTCTAAAGCCTTATTTTTATTAATTGCTAGTGGCATAAACTCTTGTGCAACATAGCCTTTATATCCAGTTGAAGCAATTGCTTTCATTATTGCTGGATAATATAATTCTTGTGAATCATCAATTTCATGACGACCAGGAACACCAGCTGTATGATAATGACCAAAATAGTGATGATTGGTTAGAATGGTATTTATAATATCGCCTTCCATAATTTGCATGTGGTAGATGTCATACAATAATTTAAAATTTTCACTGCCCAATGCTTTGCACAGCTCAATTCCCCAACTAGAGGAATCTGCCATATAATTGGGATGATTAATTTTACTATTAAACAATTCCATTTGAATAATCACACCTCTTTTTTCGGCTTTATTAATAATTTGTTTCAATCCAATCACACAGTTTTTTAATCCTTGCTCGTTTGAAATTCCGTTTCTGTTTCCGCTAAAGCAAATTAGATTTTTATAACCTGCATCTGCAACTAAATCAATATGTCTTGAATAATTATCTATAAGAATAGGATGGTTTTTTAAATCATTCCAACCTTCTGTAAGGCTTATTAAAGCGCCAGTACACATGGAGGAATAGATACCATATTTTTTAAGGATTGGAAAATCTTTTGGTTCCACCAAATCTATTGCAGAAAAGCCTATTTTTTTCACCAATAGGCAAAGTTCTTCAATTGTTAATTGGTCAAATGTCCATCGGCAAACCGAATGATTAATTGTACCTTTTAAAGATTTATTTGATTTTTCTAACGTTTCCGAAGAAGTAAAATTAAGTAGTCTTGGCAAGACCAAACTTCCCAAGGCTAAATTTTTTATGACTTCTCTTCTTTTCATTGTGTTATTTTTTAAAAGTAATTAAGCAGTTTTAACTTTAGTTTTTTCTCTAAAGAAAACAAAAAACAATAATGAAATTCCGGCTGCAAAAAGACAAGGGAAAATCCAAATTGCGTTCCAGTTGTGAGTCGTTCCAGTTACATTTTGGTCAGCAATCATTCCGGCAACATAGAAACCAATATACATACCAACGCCATAAGTTGCTAAAGTAATTAATCCTTGAGCAGAAGAGCGCACATTTTCACCTGCTTTTTGATCGGTATAAATCTGTCCAGTTACAAAGAAAAAGTCATAACAAATTCCGTGAAGAATTATTCCTAGATATAACATCCAACTGTTTTCTTCAATGTTTCCGTAAGCAAACAATAAGTAACGTACAACCCAAGCAATCATGCCTATTAAAAGCATTTGTTTAACTCCAAATCTAACAAAAAATAGAGGCATAAGCAATAAAAACATAGTTTCTGATACTTGTCCCAAAGTCATTTTGGCGGCAGCGCTTTCTAAACCTGCTTCATTAAGAAACTGATTGGCTTGACCATAATAAAATGCTAACGGAATACAAATTAGTATTGATGCAATAAAGAAAACTAAGTAATTTTTATCGGCCAATACTTTTAGAGCGTCCAAACCTAACGTTTCTGCAACACTCACTTTTTTACCAGCTTTTGGCGGAGGCGTATTGGGTAAAAAGAAACAATAAATTCCGAAACCTACAGAAACTGCTGCTGCAACTAAAAAAGTAATGTTAAGTGATTTCGGAGAAGCTTCCCAAGCCATCCAACCTATTGTTAATCCTGATGCTATCCATCCTATTGTACCCCAAACTCTAATACTGGCAAACTCTTTTTCGGCATCCTTAATTTGATTTAAAGAAATTGAATTTACTAATGCTAATGTTGGCATAAACAATATCATGTAAAATAACAATAAGGTATAAAAAGAATCAAATTCTGTTTTGGTCGATAGTAAGTAAAGTAAACCAGCACCAACCAAATGGAGAACGCCCAGAATTTTTTGAGCAGAAAAGAATTTATCAGCAATCATACCCACAATAAAAGGAGCAATAATTGCACCTAAACATTGAGTTCCATAAGCCAAGCCTGTTTGTGTACCAGACGCTGCAATATTTCCTTTAGTAAGAAATGTACCCATGGTTACAAACCAAATTCCCCATATAAAGAAATTGAAAAACATCATGGCAGAAAGCTGAATTCTTGTATTAATTTTCATATTTATTATCTTGTAATTATTGATAAATTATTATTATATATGTAAAAAATGTTCCTCAAAATTTAGTTTAATTTATCAAACTTACAAATTAATTTCATTTAATATAAAAAAAAAGTACTAAAAAATTGAATAAAAAAACAATTGCTTCATTTTCAAGCAATAATGACATTTAATTTATTTAAATGTTGTAAACATTATTTTTTTTATGCAAGTTTGCAATACAATTATTAAAATACAGCAGTTTATGAAAGCAAGAAAATTAAGAATGGGAATGATTGGCGGCGGAAGAGGTGCTTTTATTGGGGCAATTCATCGCCATGCATTGTTGATGGACGGTTTAATAGAAATTAAATGTGGCGCACTAAGCATTTCTCCTGAACTTGCTATTGCATCTGGAAAAGATTTGTTTCTTGATGAAAATAGAACTTATAAAGATTATCAAACTATGCTAACCAATGAAGCAAAATTATCTCCAGAGGAACGAATTGATTTTGTTACCATAGTCACGCCCAATTTTGCTCATTTTGAACCAGCAATGATGGCATTGGAAATGGGTTTTAATGTGGTTTTAGAAAAACCTATGACGCTAACTCTAGAACAAGCCAAATTATTAAATGCTAAAGTTAAAGAAACTGGTTTACGCCTTTGCCTTACACATACCTACTCTGGATATCCAATGGTAAAACAAGCCAAAGCAATGCTTAAAAATGGCGATTTGGGTGTGGTAAGAAAAGTATGGATTGAGTATCCGCAAGGTTGGTTAACTAACTTGTCCGAAAGTGAAGGAAATGCTCAGGCTGCATGGCGAACAGATCCAACAAAAAGCGGAAAAAGTGGAAGCATGGGTGATATAGGAACTCATGCAGCACATTTAGCCGAATACATTACAGGATTACAAATTACAGAATTATGTGCCGACTTGAGCATTAAAGTTGCTGGAAGAAAACTTGACGATGATGGCAATGTTTTACTTCGTTTTAATAATGGTGCAAACGGTGTTTTAATGGCTTCGCAAGTTGCTGCTGGAGAAGAAAATGCTCTAAAAATTAGAATTTATGGTGAAAAAGGTGGTCTTGAATGGCATCAAATGGAACCAAATTCATTGCAAGTAAAATGGCTTGACGCACCAACGCAAATATTGAGAACCGGAAGTAACTATGGAACTCTGAGTCCGTTTATGACTGCCAATTGTAGAACTCCTGGTGGACATCCTGAAGGTTATCTTGAAGCATTTGCAAATATTTACAAAAACTTTGCTCAAACACTTCTTTGTGAATTAAATGGTGAAGTTCCAAACGAAATTATGCTTGATTATCCTAATGAAGATGATGGTGTTCGTGGCATGCAGTTTATTGAAAATGTTGTAAATTCTTCACTTTCGAACGACAAATGGTATCCATTTAAACTTTAATATCAAATCAATGTTTCGTTATAAATACTACTTTTTTAGTAGAAAAAAATCTAAAATTAAACCAATTAATTTGCAAGTTATTGATTCACTACAGCAATAAAAAAAATGACTTTTAAATAATCTTTTAAAATTTATATTAAAGCAAAAAAGGTACGCAAAACGCACCTTTTTTTTTGTAAACCTAAGCTTTTAATTATTATTTATCTTTTGTAAAGTCAAAATTTTGTCCGCTAACAGCAAGTGTAAAAGCATTTTTAGCTTGATTAAATTGAATTATTAATCCTGCTTCATCCATCGTGAATTTTCCGTTTCCTTTGTCTTCTAATGGTGCTGCAGGTTGACCTGTTGCATTAATTACAAGGCTACCGTCTTCTTCTGTAAAGTTTACTTTAATTGGAATTTTAGCGCTTGAATAATTCCCTAAATAGGCATCTAAACTTACTGTTGCTTCTACACCATTTTTAGCATTTGTCCATACATTATTTTCATCATTTACATCAGGAAAAGCATTTTCTGGATCAAGTGTAATACTATCTAACTCTTCATTAGTATCTACTTTAAATGTCCAAGATTTATTGCGTTGCCAAATTTCGACTGGCAATGTTTTTCTAGAAACAGCTCCACTTTTAGTTTTTATTTCAAGAACTACAGGCATTGGCATTTTATCAAGATTTTCAACTGTAATTACAGCGCCATTTTTAGCATCACCTTTTACATATTTCACCTTTGTTATTGCTTGATCTAAAGCCCAATTGTTCATGATCCAACTTCTCCAAAACCAACCTAAGTCTTCACCTGCAACATTTTCTATAGTTCTAAAAAAATCATCTGGTTGCGGATGTTTGAATGCCCAACGCTCTACATAAGTTCTAAAAGCTTTGTCAAAACGTTCTTGACCTAGAATATTATTACGCAAAATATCAAGTCCTGAACCTGGCTTGAAGTAAGCCAAAACACCTAGATTTGCCTCTTTCAAATTATCTGGTGCAGCAATAACTGGTTCCATATCTGGGTTAGAAAGTGTGTAAGATGCCTGATGCATATTGGTTACTGGTTGTTTATACTCGCCGTTATTAAAATCTTGCGAACTCAATCCGTTTATGAAAGTATTAAATCCTTCGTCCATCCAAGCAAATAAACGCTCATTAGAACCAACAATCATAGGAAACCAATTATGACCAAATTCATGATCAGTTACACCCCATAAACTAGCTCCTTTATCTGTCCAAGAACAAAAAACAATTCCGGGATATTCCATTCCGCCTTCATTTCCAGCTACATTTGTTGCCGCAGGATAAGGAAATTCAAACCATCTTTTAGAATAATTTTCGATAGATGTTTTAGTATATTCTGTGGCACGACTCCAAGCATCATTACCATTACTTTCAACAGGATAAGCAGAAATAGCTAGTGATTTTTTTCCACTTGGCAAATTAATTTTAGCAGCATCAATAATAAATGAAGCAGATGAAGCCCAAGAAAAATCACGTGAGTTTTTAATCTTAAATTTCCATGTTAAAGTAGTTTTTCCTGCTGGACGAGAAGTTGCATTAGTCACTTCTTCTGCTGTTCTAATAATTACAGTTTTATCACTATTTTTAGCTGTAGCCCAACGTTTTTGTTGCTCAGTAGTATATACCTCTGTTGGATTTACTAATTCACCCGATCCAACAACAATGTGACTAGAAGGTGCAGTAATGGCAACATCAAAATCTCCATATTCCAAATAGAATTCTCCTGCACCAAGGTATGGTCTTGTATTCCAGCCAAGTACATCATCATAAACACACATTCGCGGATACCATTGTGCAATAGTAAATACTTTTCCGTTTTTGGTTTCTAAAACTCCTGTTCTATCTGAACCATACTCTGGGGAAATATAAGAAAAATCGATTTTAATTTTTACACTTGCGCCATTTGCATTTAATGATTGTGGCAAGTCAATTTGCATTCTTGTATCTACAACAGTAAATTTCACTTCTTTTTCGGCTGATTTTCCTCCAACGGAAGAAACTACCTTAACCGATTTTATTTTAAATCCGCCATCAAAGTCCTGACCTTTAGCACCTTTTCTACTTCCTTTAATTGGAATAATTGCGTTACCACGAGAATCTTTCTTAAATAAATTTTGATCTACATTCATCCATAAAAAACCTAATTTGTCTGGACTGTTGTTGGTATAAGTCAAAATTTCTGATCCTATAATTTCATTATTAGCATCATTTAAAGTTGCCGATAATGAATAATCAGCTCTGTTTTGCCAATATTTTGCACCAGGTTGACCACTTGCAGAACGTGTATCTGTTCCGTTTTTAGTATAAAAGTTGTTGCCAAAAGCTTCACTGTAATTATAAATTGAAGTAGGTTTTGAATCTTGAGCAACTACTGTTGTAATTCCAAAAATTAAAGCACTAATTGTAAAGGCTTTAAAAAAAATGTTTTTCATAAATTGATAGGGTTAATTGATAAAGCAAATAAAAGAAAAAAAATGCTCCTGAATCACTCAAAAGCACTTATATATGTATTACAAATTTTGTTTTTGTTACGCCGATTTATAAATTCTATTAATTGGGATTACATTTCCTTGTTTTAAAATCACTCTTTGATCTGTTAAACCCCAAACTGTAGTTTCTACAACTTTCCTAGATTGATTGTCTTCAAAGTAAATTTTTATCTTAGAATGTTCAAGATTTCCTAAAGAAAGCGCGCGATTGAGGTCGGAAAATCGTTGTGCAATATCAACATCATTTTCAAGAACATCTGTTTTTGGAAATGATAATTGTGCTATCGTTTCTTTTTCAATTAATTCGAATTGTGTAACCATAATTATTGATTTAATTTTAAATTAGATTTATTGGGCAGAATAAAATTAATAAAATATATTTACGCTACCTATTTTTTTAAACATAATTTCATTTAGACGATGATTGTAACGCTTTCAAATTCAAAATTATTAGCAAAAATTAACTCTAACGGAGCCGAACTTTTTTCGCTAAAATCAATTGCGCCCAATAAAGAGTATTTGTGGGAAGGAAATCCAAAGTTTTGGGCAAAACATTCGCCGGTGCTTTTTCCTATTGTGGGAACATTAAAAAATAATTCTTATTCCTATAAAAATCAACAATTTCAATTATTGCGTCATGGTTTTGCTAGAGATAATAATTTTCATGTAGTTAAACAAGAACAAAATCAAGTTCAGTTTTCATTGAAAGCATCTTTAGAAACTAAGAAAATATATCCGTTTGAGTTTGAATTGATACTTACTTACACCCTTTTAGAAAACAAATTAGAAATTAAATATTCAATAATCAACAAGGATAATGTCTCTATTCCTTTCTCTATTGGAGCACATCCAGCATTTGCATTGCCATTAAATTTTGAAAATTATTCTTTAGAGTTTCAAGAACAGGAAACCTTAAAATGTTTCACATTAGAAGACGATTTAGTATCAGACACAACATTTGAAATAGAACTTAAAGACAAAAAACTACCACTTACTTACGCTACCTTCAATAAGGATGCTTTAATTTTTAAAACGTTACAGTCTAAAGAAATAGCAATATTAGAAAACGACAAACCTTTTTTGAAAGTTTCCTTTTCAGATTTTGAAAACTTAGGAATTTGGACAAAAGTAGGTGCGCCTTTTATATGCATCGAACCTTGGTTGGGATATTCTGACACCATTCATTCTAACGGAAATTTATCAGAAAAAGATGGCATAAAAATTGTTAAAGAAAACAAAACGTTTGATTGTCAATTTTCGATTGAAATTTTATAAATTCACAAAAAATATTCCATGTTAGAAATCAATTTTCATCCTTTTAAAAATCTAGAAACTGAGCGATTATTACTTCGCCGAATTTCTGCTGACGATGTAAATGAAGTATTAGAACTTCGAGGAAATCCAGAAACTATGAAATATATTCCGCGTCCTTTAGCAAAAACTAAGGATGAAGCTTTGGTACACATTAAAATGATTGACGACAAAATCGTCAATAATGAAGGTATCAATTGGGGAATAACTTTAAAAGGAAACCCAAAACTAATAGGAATTATTGGTCATTATAGAATTCAACCCGAAAATCATCGATGTGAAATAGGTTACATGATTTTACCACAATATAATGGACAAGGAATTGTTACCGAAGCCATTAAAATAGTTTTAGAATACGGATTTGATGATTTGCAAATGCATTCTATTGAAGCTGTAATTGATCCAGATAATGTTGCATCGGAACGTGTTTTACAAAAAAATGGATTTGTAAAAGAAGCACATATTCTAGAAAACGAACTTTATGAAGGTAAGTTTTGGGACACCGTTATTTATTCGTTATTAAAAAGAAATTTGAAAAGATAAACCAACTATATGAACGAATTTGAAAAACAATATCAAGAGTTACAAAACTTTCTAAAGTTTGAAGACTTTTCTATTCTTACCAAAAGAATTATTGACTTAACGCTTGATACAGAAGATGTAAATCAGTACAAAAAAACCAATGAATTTCTAATTTGGCTAGATCAAAACGAAACCAACATTGAAGCCAAAAAAGATAAATATCAAGAAATTCTAACCAATTTGCATGCCACTTTGATCCATAAACCTCTTGCAGAAAAATTGGTTTTAGTTTCAACTTCTGGTTTGGTTAAAAATTATGGAAGTGCAAGTTTTGGACTTGGGCCAATTGAAATGGAACTACATCAAGGAGAAATTCTAGGTTTAGTAGGTGAAAACGGAAACGGAAAAACAACTTTATTACGCACTTTATGTGGCGAATTATACGCTACTTCGGGTAAAGTAAATTATAATTTCAAGTATGATGATAACTATGATTTAAGAACAAAATTGGTTTATATTCCGCAACGAACAGATACTTGGTATGGTTCTATGTTTGAAAATTTACAATTTACGGCTTCTAGTTATGGCTATAAACCCGAAGAAAATGAGCTAATTGTAGAATTAATTATTGCTCGATTGGGCTTACGAAAATTTAGAAATCACAGCTGGAAAAGTTTATCATCTGGATATAAAATGCGTTTTGAATTGGCAAGAATGTTGCTTAGAAAACCAAAAATATTATTGATAGACGAACCACTAGCAAATCTAGACATATTAGCACAACAAACTGTTTTAGAAGATTTTAGAGCTATTGCAAAATCACCTTTTAGACCAATCGGAATTGTGTTGAGTTCACAACAATTGTATGAAGTTGAAAAAACATCAGATCAAGTTATTTTCTTAAAACACGGAACGCAAAAAAATTTACACGAAAAAATAGTTGCAGAAAACGAAGTTAAAGTAGCTAATAATTTGGTCATAGAATTTGAAAGTTCATGGTCTCAAAGTGATCTTGGCGAACGATTTGCAAAACTAAACATGATTTCACTTCAATTTAATGGAGGAACTTTTATAGTTAATTTTCCTGACTCGGTTTCGGTTTATGATTTTATGCAATTGGTAATTGAAGATAAAATTCCGTTGCACTATTTCAGAAATATTTCCAATTCAACACGTCGCTTTTTTGTATCTTAAAACTATAAATCATGTTCAAAAACATTCAAAAATATTTACTCATCAATCAACCACTTTTGTGGAATTTAAAGATTGTACCTGCAAGTTTAATTCTGTTATCCATTGATATTATTTTCTTCATTCTAGGATATTTGAATGGCTCTATTGACTTTCACGAAACTAACGACAGTTATGGTAGCAATACCAACGAAGGCATAATTATTTTCTTTAGCGTTCTAGTTTCTATTTTAAGTACCATCATTTGGATTGTTTACTACTTTAAAAACAATGCTTTAAAATCGTTTTATCCTAAAAATAATTTTTCGTTGTTTAAAGAATGGTTATTGATTTTACTTATTTGCTTTTTAAATTGTACCTACATTATTGCTTTTAACTTTGGAAAAGATACCAGAGTAAGAGGTTATTACACCGAAAGCGAAGCTAAAAAACGATGTGAAACGTTAAGTCAAGGTTCGTTTTTTATTGAAGGTTCCTACAGCCAACATTATAATAATGATAATGCTGTAGCTTACCCTGATGATATGACAACTGAAACCGTAGAAGCAGTTGTTGATAGTGTAAAACCAAAAGATCATTTTTATTATAGAGGAAATCGCTATTTAAATTTTTCATTAATTGATAAGAATATTAATTCGTACAGTTTCTTTGATTTTAAAGAAGATTCACTAAGAAAAATAAAAATTAAAGATTGGTTGATTGACAATAAAAAAGAAGAAATTAGAACCATTTTCAAAAACTACTTGGCTATTGCAAAAGAACACAATTTAAAAGCTAACATTGACCAAAATAAGTGGTTGGATTTAATTTATGATTATCCAAAATTTGAAAAATATAAAAATGTTGGAAACCAAGAGTTTGAAGTTTCTTATGATTATAATTCTAACGGTCAAATAAAAATTGATTCTACAGAACAATATTATAAAACCGTAAAAGGAACAACTATGCTGTTCAATAGATATTATGTTCCAGAAAAGCAATTGAATTATGCCTACGACAAAATTGCACAAAGTTGGAATAATCCTTCAACCAATTTGGAAAGTTTTCTAATTGCGTTTTTTGTCTCTATTGGTTTATCACTTTTATTATTTTCTTTTAGAGTTACTTCGGGAAAAAACTGGTTGATTGCAGTAGTTTCATTGGGTATAATTAATATTGTTGTCGGAATTATAAGTGCATTTGCATCGTCAGAATATTTTTATTTCGGAATAATTTTGTTGCTATTTATTGCACTTTTCATTTACTTTTTGGTAGTAATTTCTAATAAAAAAGGAAAGGGAATTTCGGGCATAACACTTAATGCATTGTTATGGATTTTACCATTTTTTGGTCCGCTTTTATATGCTTTAGTTTTAAAAATAGCTAAAGAAGTAAGCGGTTACAATTTAGTAGTCGATATTGGATTGAGAGAAAAACAATTTCCGTTTATAACCTTTTTAAAGGAATATGGTATGGAACTTCTTTGGCTTAATGTTTTATTCATCTTTATAATGATGTGCTTTTTATCAAGAAAAATTAAACAATGGCGCGGTATTGCCGAAGGTTAAAAAAATAAAACCCTTTAAATTAATTTTTAAAGGGTTTTTAATTTTGGTAAAGTTCTTATATACAATTCCTCAACTTTTTTTCGTGCCCAATCTGTTTTTCTTAAAAAAGACAAACTAGATTTAATTGTTGGATTATCTGTAAAACATTTAATTTTTATAAGTTCACCCAATGTATCAAATCCGTAGAAATCTACTAATTGTTCTACTATTTTTTGAAGTGTAATGCCGTGAAGTGGATCTTTTGATTTTTCCATGACACAAAAGTAACATTATGAAACTAGTAAGCATAAAAAAAACCATCAAAAGTTTCCTGATGATGGTTTTCTTTATTTTTTAAACTATTGAACGGCTAAAAAAGCATTGATGTTTCCATATCCATAATCTGCATTTTTTGTTGGATAATAAGTAGACGATTGCTTCATTTTAGTTAAAACTTGATCTCTTGTCCAAGTAGGATTTTTAGCCCAAACCAAAGCAGCAATTCCAGCAGTAGTAGCTGTTGCCACAGACGAACCACCAACATAGTCTGTTTGATTATCATAATAACTATCAACTGGAACTGTATTTCCTGATGCACTTCTTTGCATTTGAATTGTAAAATCTATTTTACTTCCAGAATGACAAACATTACATCTTTGATTGGACGTTCCTTCAATAACTCCAGTAACCGCAACAGTTTCTGGCATCCAAGCAGGAAAAATAACGCCTACAAAATTGGTGAAACTTGTAGAAGTTCCGCCTGCACAAAAAATTAATTTACCTTTGCTGTAAGCATATTTTACACCATCTTCAATCTTTCCGACAGAGAAAATATGACCCATTGACATTGAAATAATCTTAACATTTACATTATTTGCTAAAGCAGTAAATGCATTTTTTACACCATTTTGCTCATGATATCCGTCAAGAACAACATTTGAAGCTGCACGATAAACTATTAAATTAGAATTATAGGCAACGCCAACTGGCAAGCCATTATCATTTCTTGGTGCCGCAGCCACAGATGACATACTTGTTCCGTGTCCGCATTGGTCATTTGGTCCATCAGTACCAGTACTCCATGGCCAAATAGAATCTACATATACTCCAAATTTTTGAATTGTTCTTCCAGTTGACAATCCATCGTTGAAGTTGCTTCCCAATAAAGTTTGATTTGGAGAAACACCGGTATCAATAATTCCAATAGTAATTCCTCTTCCTGTAGAAACGTTCCAAGCACTAGGAATGTTGTGTTGATAAAAAGTCCAAGGCACTTTTGCTCCAGGAGATATTGTAGTATAATCGGCAGGATTTAAAGTTTCTGCTTCATATCCGCAACCCGAAGAACCCGAAGAATTTGTTGTATTCGCATTAGGTTTTTCAACTTCAGAATTTGCAAAATAATTATAATCGCCAGGTTCAATATATCTGATAAATTTATTATTTCTTAGAGCAATTATTGTTTCTTGTTTTTCAATGTAAACATCCATTAAATTAAGATAAGTATCACTAGAAAGAACAATTTCTTCTTTTGTTTTTCCTTCATAATGTGCAATAATATTTAGTAAACTAGCTTGAAGTTTGGTGTTTTCTGGAGATTTACTTCTGTCAAAATCTGTTGAGGAAGATCCAAAACCAATAGTTACAATGTGATTTCCTCTAAAAGAAGCACTCCATAGTAAATGATTGGAAGCATCTTTCCAATTAAAAGCACCATTAGAAGTCATTGACTCATTAATTTTAGCGTTAATTTGTTGTATTGTTAGCGGATTTTTCTGTGATTGATCAATTGTAATTTCATTAAAAGAATCCTCCTTAGAGCAAGACACAAAAACAAACACAGATAAAACTATCAATTTTAAGATATTTTTTGTCATGTTAAACATTTTTATTGGTTAATTTTACGAATATAATATTTTTTTAAATATAAAATTAAAAAAAAGTCACCGTAAAAATTGATGACCTTTCCGTTCGAAATTAATCGAAACTAACCAATAACTAAAAATAATTTTGTTCTTAAAATAAGAATTTAACTCCAACTTGTAAATTACCTAAAGTTCTATCTCCAACAGAGTTCATTGGGTTTGCATTGAATTGAAATGTTGTTGTTTTATCACCAACATTTGGAGTTTCGGTTATTGTACCAACATTAAAAATTGTAAATGAAGTTTCTACAGTAATCCATTTATTAACAATATAGTCAAAACCAGGTGCTAATTCTAAAGCGAATGAAGAAGTTTTTGCGTCAGAAATTTTGTCTTTACCAATCATTACTGGCAATGCTGCTTGACCGTAAAAGAATAAACCTCCAGAAACGTTCCAGTATTTCCTAACTAATGGTTTAACAACAAAAGTGCTTGCATTGGCAGTCGTTGCTCCTGCACCATTAACCGTTTTTGAACTGATATTTCCAACACCAACACCAACTGTTACAGAAGGAGTAATGAAAGTTCCAACAATTGGCAAAATCATGTTTGATGTAGTTTTTGCATCACCAGTTTTTTCAGATGCAAATGATACTTGACCAGCAATCCACCATGTACCAAGTAAACCTTGACTTTCTTTTTTCTCTTGTGAAGTTGCAGTTAAACCAAATAAAGCTATTGCTGCAACTAATAAAAAATTTTTCATTTTGTTTATAGTTTTAAATTATAGGGCAAATTTATCGTCATTACTTCTTAGAAAAACTGATATAAATCATAGTTTGATTTTTTATTTCGAACTAAATAATTTCTTTTTTCTTTCATTAATTTGTTACTACATTTGCACCAATATGATTAAAACCGCTAACATACTTAACAAGAAAGCTAGATTCGATTATGAAATTATCGAAACCTATTCGGCGGGAATTGTTTTAACTGGTACTGAAATAAAATCCATCCGATTAGGAAAAGCCAATATTACCGAAAGCTTTTGCGAATTTAATGATGGTGGAGAACTTTTTGCCATCAATACCTCTATAGAAGAATATGCTTTTGGAAATCAATTTAATCACAAAGCCCGAAGCGAGCGCAAACTTTTACTTAACAAAAGAGAACTAAAATCGCTAGAAAGAGATGTTAATACAAAAGGCTTAACAATTGTTCCTTTGCGCCTTTTTACCAATGAAAAAGGATTGGCAAAGCTAGAAATCGGACTGTGCAGAGGTAAAAAAACTTATGACAAACGCGAAAATCTAAAAGAACAAGATACCAAGCGCGATTTGGCACGAGTTAAAAAAGAATTTAATTAAATTTTAAAAAAAATGTTTTTTTGTTTTTTTCTTCAAAAAAATGACTAAATTTGTCATGAAATAAAAAGTCATAAAAAAAAATGAAAACACTACTCAAAAATGCGCGAGAACAAAAAGGTTTAAAGACCAGAGAAGTGGCTCAATTACTAAAAATTGATCAAGCCTTAATTAGTAAATTTGAAAACGGCACGAGAAAACCTACCAAAGAGCAAGTAGCCAAACTAGCATCGCTACTTGAGATTGACTACGAAACTTTAATGATTGCGTGGTTAAAAGAAAGAATTCTTTATGAAATTGGTGATGATGATTTTGCAGTAAAAGCCATGCAACAAGTTCAGGAAGAAATAGAAAATAGTTATAAAAAAGCAAAACAATCTATTTCAAAAAGCTTGCAAACTATTCTTGATGAAATAGATGTCTTGAAGAAAAAACTTGATACTTTTAGAGAGTTTGACAGTTTTAGAATTGCACAAGCACTAGAACTTGAATATACATTTGAAAGTAATAGAATAGAAGGAAATACATTAACACTTCGTGAGACAGATTTGGTCATCAATGAGGGATTAACTATTTCTGGAAAAAGTATGCGCGAACATCTTGAAGCCATCAATCATGTTGAAGCAATTGCCTACATAAAACAATTAATGGAACGAAATTTTCCCTTAAATGAAAGAGAGTTATTATCGGTTCATAATTTAATCCTTAGAGGCATTATTCCTGAAGAAGCTGGTCGTTATAGAAGGGTTCAGGTGATGATAAAAGGTAGTGCTCACATGCCACCACAACCTTATATTGTTGCTAAGGAAATGGAAGATTATTTCTTTTGGTTTGAAGAAAATAAAAGTAAAATACATCCAGTAATTTTAGCAGCAGAAATGCACGAACGTTTGGTTACAATTCATCCATTTATAGATGGAAATGGACGAACTTCACGTTTAATAATGAATCTTATATTATTGCAAAATGGCTATGTTATTGCCAATATTAAAGGAGATTATGATTCTAGAATGACTTATTATCAATCTTTAGAAACAGCACAAACATTGGGCAATAAAGAAGATTTTTTAGTGTTTATTGCACAAATAGAAAAAGAATGTTTAGAGCGCTATTTAAACATTATAAGTAAATAAAAAAATCCATTTCAATACTATGAAATGGATTTTCTAGTTTATTCTTTGATAATCTTTCTGGTTATAATTTTTTCATCTGATGTGATTTTTATAAGATAAATTCCACTTGATAAATTAGAAACGTCAATTTGATTTGACAATTTATTGATTTCTTTAACAATTTTACCTTGCGTATTATATATTATACAACTGCCTACTATTAAATTATCGATATTTAAAATATTTTTTACAGGATTTGGATATAATGATATTTTATTATTTTCAAAATCTGAATTGTTTAAAATGCAATCTGGTGCATTTCCTGCAACTGATGAAAAAACTCCGTTAGTAATTGACCAGTTTTCCCAACTTCCACCTACTCCATTTGGAAATTGCCAGTTATTTAAATCAAATGTATTCGTTCCGTTCATTGTTCCAGGAATTTTATAAACTTTTAATGCGCCATCATTAAAATTCCAAGAAAAAGGTTGATTAGCAACACAATAAGGATTTCCATTAGTCCAATTACAATTGGGTTGAATAAAATATGCGAACTCCTGGTAGTTTGGATAATCACCATAAACATGTGCAATTCCGTCAGTTCCTATACATATTGCTACATATTCATTACATGCAATTCCGTTTACAGTTGTACCATAATCTGCTCTATATCGTCCTATAAAAGTTGCATGTCTTCCTTTTCTGTCTGGATTATCATAATGAGTATCTGTGATTACATTTTCTAAAAAAGGTACATTTAAAAAATCTGTCATAGGCAGCGTTGTTCCAGAATATCCTCCTAAAGTAACATTATTTGCATAAGGATTTGCCATTGCTTGTGCAGAAGTGACCGTTCCATTTTGGGCAGAAAAATATCTTCCTCCCAATATTGCCATTCCTGCACTTGTGCCGCCAATTGGTGCGTGCTTTACAGTTACATGATTATTAATTAAGTTTTCAAGTGCATTATCTTTAAAATATGAAATATAATTATATTGATCTCCACCTGCAAACCAAATCATCTCGGCATTGGCAACTTTATCTAAAACATAAGGATTTGTGGCGCCGGCAACAGAAGTAATTACTAAAGTTTCTACCGAATTTACTGTAACACCAAGTTGAGAATATAAGTAATCATTATATCCATTGCTTCCAGTGGAACGTAATACAACTACATCGCCACCATTAGCTTTTTGTAACAACCACGCCATTGCATTATCGTGCTCTGTGGCACCACCCATAAGACAAACCCCAAATTGTGGATTGGTCGATATATTAGTTGTATTTCCTGTAAAATAGCTTGTATATCCTTGTGAAAAAGTCATTATAGGAAAGAGGAAAAATAATAATTTTATTTTCATATTTTTTTATTTAAATCCAACAATTTGCTCTTCGGCAGCGATTACATCATCTACATATTTTTTAAATTCAGGATAATCTAATGTTGTAATTTTATCCCAATTTAAGGTGACAGTTCTAACTACTTTTAATGAATTTGGTTTCAATAATTCAAAAGAAATTACATATTTATGTCCTTTAAAAACAAATGTTTTTCCTTCTGGAATTTCAGTAATTTTTTTATCAATTGGAATATCTATTATTACTTCCGATAAATAATCATTACTTGTTTCATAATTAAAATAATCAATATCATATTTTCTAGTTTCTAATGATATTATGTCACGAGTATAAACTTTGTCTAGAAAAGGTACATCTGTAATTTTCAAATTTCCAACTGTTTGAATTCGCTCAGATACCATAAATTCTGTTTCAAATGTAATATCTTTATCATACATTTGATTGGTAATTACTTTAGAACTTTGTACAGTTACTACTTTTTTTAACTTAGCATTGTAATCTTCTTCAAATTTTTTCTTGCGAACATCCTCTGTTGTTGCCTCAGAAAACATTTCGTTATAATATGATTTATTAGCACCTTGAACATTAAATGTACTTTTATAACTTTTAGCTTTATCATCAATTGTCATTATTGTTCTAGTTGTTGCAGTGTTTTTTAATGCGTTGTCAAATGGTATTGCAATTATTTTAGACTTTTCGTTTTCTGCTTTATCAAATGAAATTACTAAAGCATTAGCATTAAATAAACTGCTTGGCAATGCTTTAAACGGCAAATATTTGTCTGTTAATTCAAGAAATTGCTCTTTATTGTCTAGCATTACTTTCACTATACAATGATTAAAATCGTTAGACGGAAGTAGCATAGATGTAAATCCGTTATCGTTTGTTGATACCAATACTAAATTTGCTTTTAGTCCTGCAAGTTGCGATAGCGCTACAAAAAGTGTAGATACATCTTTGCAATCGCCGAGTTTTGTAGTTATAGTTTTAGAAGGTTTTTGTGGTACATAACCACTTTGTCTAAAATCTAATGAACTGTAATTGATGTTCGTTCCTATATATGTATATATTTTTTTGGCTATTTCTTCTTGAGAAATTCCTGCTACACCATTAGGGAAAATTTCATCATATGTGTTTTTAGTAATTTTATCTAATTTTAAATTTTTCTTTACTAGATCAGAATACCAATTAGAAATTTCTTTCCAAGTTTTTATGGTACTTATTCTAATAGTGTTTGTCAAATCACTAAAATTAGGTGCATAAGATTCTACCAAAGCCATTGCTGGAACATTGGTTTTTTTCCAGATCATTACAGTTTTATTATTGATTTTTTTTGTGGAAGGCGTTATTGATCCGTTTATAAAATCTGAAATATATTCGGTATTTGGAGGATAAATAAATCCAAAAATAGATTCTAATGTTGGATAATAACTATTGAAATAACATGATAAATCAAAATCCTTATAAAATCTTCCAAACGAATTTTCATATCGCTCGTATTGAATAAAAATAACATCACCTACTTTTAAATCAGTAAAAACTAACGTTCCATCACCTTCTTCGGCAGGAACTATAGAACCATCAAGTTTTACAATTTCCGATTTTAGAACTGAATTACTGTTAGATTGAAGGTTGTATTCTTTCATTTCTTCAATTCCTTTTTCAGAAGTTATTTCATATAGAAATGTAACTTTAGATTTTCTTCCACCTTCTGGAAGAATATTTACAATATATTCATCTAATAATGTGGTCACGCCAAAATCTCCTTTAAGAGTTGAATTTCGTCTAGCTTTTATAACTTTATAAATATCTTTGGTAGCAACTTCCTCTATTTCATCAGGAATTTTAGTAATATCATACAATTGTTTTCTAAGAGAACTATTTCCAGAATTGTGTGATAATGATTGCCTAAAGAATTTTTCAGCTTCTTTAACATTATTCAAATTATTGTAAATACTTCCTTTTTTTTGCATTAAATCAAAAGAATACGGAAAATTAGCAAGTGCTTTATCAACTTCTACCAATGCTTCAGTATATTTTTTATCATCAATTAAAATATCAATATAATTAACTCTTAAATCGTTAGAATAGGCAAATCTATCACTTACATCATGCACCATTTTTTCTACGTCACTTTTTCTATTTGCAGCTATATAATATTGTTTCAGCTGGTTTAGAGCTACTAAATTTTCTTTTTTAGCAACCAATTCTTCCAACATAGAAATGGCTTTGGCTTTATCGTTTTTTAATTGTTGGTAAACGGATGAAAATGAAGTTATATAAAATTCATTATTATCAGATTTAGAAAATAACTCTTCTAGTTTTTGCAACATTAAGTTAATGTCAGATTTTCTTGATGCCAAAATAAAATCATACAATATAGTAACCATATCCGATTTTATTGTTTGCGCTTTATCTCTATATTTTTCAAGATCTACAATATTGGCAGTTTTCATCCAGTTCGTATCCTGAATTTTGTTTAATATATTGTAGTAATAATTTTCATCATTGATTTCTAAATTTTTGGCAATTTCTTCTACCTTTTGTGTCTCTTTTTTATTAGAGTAATTGGTCATTTGCATTACTTGAATCATTGATGACTTTGGATATTTTTTTACTAATTCTTCAATAACATCATTAGCCAATTCATTTTTACTGTTGTTAGAATATGCATTAAATAACAGTATTTTATAAAGTATATTATCTGGATTCTTCACTGTCAAATCTTTGAAAAAATCTTCAAATGAAGGATTTAATTCAACTACATTCAATTGCTCCAATATAGATTTTTTATAAGGTTTATAAGTATTATAAAAAATTAAATCTGAAAATTTATTATTTAAATCATCAGTAAGTGAAACGAAAAAATTATCATTACTTGCAGTAGATGAGAACTTTACTAGCAATCTATTTATTCCTTTTTCTAATTTGAATTTCAGTTTGTAAGCATTCAAATCTGTATGTTGTGCCATATTATTGGCGTAAATTTCGGTATCATTAACGAAAATTTTAATGGAAGAACTAGTTCCAAAATTTAGAAAAACATCTTTATCAGATGGTGATTCAATAAAAACTTGCGAATAGATAATTCCATCACCATACTCAGATTCATTTGTATAAAAATGATAGCCTTCATTTTGCTTTATTTCTGGAACATACCAACCTATTTTTCCATTACTATTAGCGTCAAATAATTTATCATTATTGGCATAAATTTCAGGTTCATATTCGGTTTCTAGACCACTATCGTTTAAGTTTTCAAAAACGCCACAATACTGCCAATCTTCAATAGCATTTAATTTTTTTATTTGAGAATTAAAACCTTCATAGTTTTTTCTTTTTCTATCACAAATTGCTTTAAAATAAGTTACTAAAGGATCGTTTCCAAAGGAAGAAGCTGCTAATAAATCAATTTTTTTATAGGTATAATCATTGTATCCATTAGAATTGGCATTATCCATAATATAAGGTTTGTACCATAAAGGATACAAGTATTCTTTTTGTTTACAAACCAAAATAAATTTTTGCAAATAAGTATCGTCAAATGCTAATTTGCCCAATTCATAATCTATCATTGCATCCAAAATTAGATAATCAACATTAGAATTTTCTTTAGATTTTAAATCCTTGTCAAATAATTTTCGTGCCTCTTCTCGCTTATTGGACAACAATAAATCCCAAACTTTTTTCTCACTAGTTTGTGCAAAAGCAATGTTGACAAACAGAATACAAATGGTAATTATTTTTTTCATTAATTATTTTTTGAATAGTTTTAGACGCTACAATATACTAATTTTTATTTTCTAACAAGGGTACAAATTTAAAATCACCAAATTCGTGTTTTTCAAATTGGGTTTCGTTTTTTCGGATTAACATGGTCATAATCTGGTCTTTTTCTCCAACAGGAATTACCAATTTCCCTCCAATTTTTAACTGAGCCATAAGCGGTTGCGGAATAATTGGTGCGCCAGCCGTTACAATAATACTATCAAATGGAGCATGATTTGGCAAACCTTTATAGCCGTCGCCAAACGATAAATGCTTTGGTCGAATTCCTAATTTTGGCAATAATAATGACGTTGTTTTAAACAATTCATTTTGTCTTTCAACGGAATAAACTTTTGCTCCAAGCAAACATAGAACAGCAGTTTGATAACCACTTCCAGTTCCAATTTCAAGGATTTTATGATCTTTTTTAACTTCCAATAATTGACTTTGAAAAGCAACAGTATAAGGTTGCGAAATCGTTTGTCCAGCACCAATAGGAAATGCCTTGTCTTGATAAGCAAAATCTTCAAAGCTAGAATTCAAAAATAAGTGTCTCGGAATTTTTTTAATCGCTTCCAATACATTTTTATCCGTAATTCCTTTCTCTTCTAAAACTTTAGCTAGTTGATTTCTAAGTCCTTGATGCTTGTTAGTATTGTTCAATTTTATAGTAAATTAGTTTTCGTAAAATAACATTAAATAATTGAATTTTCAAATTATGAATTACAAATTCTCTCCGATTTTTTTGAATTGGAATTTGGAATTTCAATATTGGAATTTCTTTAATAATTTGTACTTTTGATAAAATTTAATTCTATGCTTAAAGTTGGCGTTTTAGGTGCTGGTCATCTCGGAAAAATACATTTACGATTATTAAATCAATCAGAAAAATATGAATTAGTAGGTTTTTATGATGAAAATCACGAAAACGGAGCTAAAATTGCAGCCGAATTTGGATACAAACAATTCGATACAATTGCCAAATTAATTCACGCTGTAGATGTTATAGATATTGTAACTCCTACTCTTTCGCACTATAAATGTGCTAAAGTTTCTATAAAATCTGGTAAACACGTTTTTATAGAAAAACCAATTGCCACAACAGTTGAAGAAGCCGAAGAAATCATTGCTTTATCTAAAGAATATAATGTAAAAGGACAAGTTGGTCATGTAGAACGATTTAATCCTGCGTTTACTGCTGTCAAGAATATGATTGATAGTCCAATGTTTATTGAAACACATCGATTGGCCGAATTCAATCCGCGTGGTACAGATGTTCCTGTAGTTTTAGATTTAATGATTCATGATATTGATGCAATTTTAAGCGTTGTAAAATCGAAAGTTAAAGCCGTTCATGCAAGTGGTGTTTCTGTTTTAAGTCAGTCGCCAGATATTGCCAATGCTCGAATTGAATTTGAAAACGGTTGTGTAGCAAACATTACTTCAAGTAGAATTTCAATGAAAAACATGCGTAAATCTCGTTTTTTTCAAAAAGACGCTTACATTTCTGTGGATTATTTAGACAAGATTTGCGAAGTTGTAAAAATGAAAGATGCACCAGAAATTCCAGGAGATTTTGATATGATTTTGCAAAATGCAGAAGGCGAAAAGAAACAAATTTATTTTGCAAATCCAGAAGTTGAACCCAACAACGCTATTTTGGATGAACTAGAATCATTTGCAGATGCAATAGTAAATAATACAACTCCAATTGTAACTTTAGAAGATGGAACAGAAGCTTTAAGAGTTGCTTACATGATTATTGATTCTATGAACGAGAAATAAATGAAAATATTACTATATCTTATCTTTTCTATTTTAATATTATCAATTATTTCTTGTCAATTTAAAAGAAAAAGAGATAAAGATGAATTAGTTCTTGGTGATTATATAATTGAAAAAAACGGAGTATATTATGTGGGAGATTGCGAAATACATAGTAGCGAAAAATATACTGGAATTGATACTTTTTATTTTGATAATAGAAAAACCAAAGGAACTTACTCAATTAAAAATGGTTTACCCGATGGACATTGGGAACAATTTAATGATAATGGAACAAAAAAGTTAGATTTATATTTTGAAAATGGAAATCTTATCAAAAAAACTAAAACAAACTAAACAAACATAATGAAGCAAGTACTTCTTGAAATCAAAAACAATAAAAAATCATTCATAATAGCACTTGTAATTTATTGTGTTATTATAAGTTTTTATATGTTCAAAAGTCACAACGATTTTACAGGCAGCATATTAACTTCAACTTTACATTTATTCTTTTTCAATTTATTTACATCATTATTTAATATTAAATCCAAAACGCTAACTTTTTTAACTAGGATATCAGTAATTCAATGGATATTCGTTTTTTTATTTAGAGGAATAAATCATAATACGATTTCTACATTAATCACTTTGATTATTATGATTACTTTATTCTCAATAAACTATTATTTAAAGAAAAAACAAATTAAACAAACATAATGAAAACAATAGCTGTAATAGGCGCAGGAACAATGGGCAACGGAATTGCTCACACTTTTGCACAAAGCGGTTTTACCGTAAAATTAATTGATGTTTCCGAAAAATCTCTCGAAAAAGGAATGGCAACAATTGCTTCCAACCTTGATCGAATGGTTTCTAAAGGAACAATCACCGAAGAAGACAAACACAAAACCATTGGAAATATAATCACTTACACCGACATAAAAGATGGCGTTGTTGGAACCGATTTGGTAGTTGAAGCTGCAACAGAAAATGTAACATTAAAACTAAATATCTTCAAGCAACTAAGTGAAGTTTGCGACCACAATGTGATTTTGGCAACCAATACTTCATCTATTTCAATAACTCAAATTGCCGCACAAGTAGTTCATCCTGAACGTGTAATCGGAATGCATTTTATGAATCCGGTGCCAATAATGAAATTGGTTGAAATTATCCGTGGCTATTCGACATCGGATGAAGTGACTAAAATTATCATGGAATTATCTATAAAACTGGGGAAAACTCCAACAGAAGTAAACGATTATCCCGGATTTGTTGCCAACAGAATCTTGATGCCAATGATTAATGAATCTATCGAAACGTTATACAATGGTGTTGCTGGAGTTTCTGAAATTGATACAGTTATGAAACTAGGAATGGCGCATCCAATGGGACCATTGCAATTGGCAGATTTTATTGGACTTGACGTTTGTCTTTCAATTTTAAACGTTATGTACGACGGATTCAAAAATCCAAAATATGCTCCTTGCCCACTTTTAGTAAATATGGTTATGGCTGGAAAATTGGGTGTAAAATCTGGTGAAGGTTTCTACGATTATTCTGAAAGTAAAAAAGCAGAGAAAGTTTCTAAACAATTTAGCAAATAAAAGTCGTTAGTACTTAGTCCTTAGTTAAAACTATTACCAACTAAGGACTAATTACTAAGTACTAAAAAACTATAAATGAGCAAAATAATCCCTTTCAAAGCCGTTAGACCAACTCCTGATAAAGTAGCATTGGTAACTTGTCGTAATTATGATGATTATTCGCCTGCTGAATTAGCTTCATGGTTGGATTTCAATCCTTATTCGTTTCTACACGTAATAAATCCTGCGTATGTACATTCTCAGAAGATTACTTTAGACAAGCGTTTTAAAGGTGTAGCTCATAAATATCAAGATTTTAAAAACGATGGAGTTTTTTTAGAAGATGAAAAATCGGCTTTCTTCTTGTATGAAATTCAGACTAAAAATCAGTCTTTTATTGGAATAGTTGCCGGAACTTCGATTGAGGATTACAAAAATAATATCATCAAGAAACACGAAGATACGTTGCAATATCGTGTGGAATATTTTAAGGATTATTTACAACAAACTGGTTTTAATACCGAACCTGTTTTGATTACTTATCCAGATAATCTTGAAATAAATTCGTGGATTTCTGAAAAGAAAAAGGAACAGCCAATCTATCATTTTTCGACAACCAACAAAGAAAAACATACACTTTGGAAAATTGAAACCGAAGCTGAAATTGCTTGGTTGGAAAATCAATTTGAGAACATTCCAGAATTATATATTGCCGATGGACACCACCGTTCGGCTTCGGCAGAATTATTATACGATCAAAATATAGCTCAAGGAAATAAGAACTTGAATAATTTTATGAGCTTTCTAATAGCAGAAAGTAATGTGAAAATTTATGAATTTAACCGAATTATTCGAGATTTAAATGGTCATTCAAAAGAAGATTTTCTTGAACAATTAGCCAATCATTTCATTATTAAGCCAAAAGAACAAGAATTGTGGAAACCACAAAGTAAATTTGAATTTGGAATGTATCTTGATGAAAGTTTTTATGCATTATTTTACAAACAAGAAAGCAATGACAATTTCAATGGCAATGTCAAAAATAAAAATAAAATATTAGAAAATCTCGATGCTCAAATTTTATATGATAAAGTTTTACAACCCATTCTAGGAATTGAAGATTTACGAAACGACGAACGCATTGAATACATTCCTGGAAAACAATCTATTTTAACCATAAAAGAA
This sequence comes from Flavobacterium sp., assembly GCF_043778725.1. Classification (GTDB taxonomy): domain Bacteria; phylum Bacteroidota; class Bacteroidia; order Flavobacteriales; family Flavobacteriaceae; genus Flavobacterium. The sequence goes on from NZ_JAYWFT010000039.1 coordinate 52,017, forward strand.
TTGGTTGACGAAGGTGAATTTGAAGTTGGATTCATGTTATTTCCATCGGACATTTCAGAAATTAAAGCTTTGGCAGACAATAATTTAATTATGCCACCGAAAAGTACTTATATTGAACCGAAGTTTCGTAGTGGGTTGATGGTTTATGAGTTATGATTCATCACGACACATATATATTTTTTAAAAGATATAAGGTTATTTTATTTTTTTTT
>NZ_JAYWFT010000040.1:0-6245 GCF_043778725.1 Flavobacterium sp.
GTCTTTAAACTCCATGATATAATTGCAACGTTGCACTCCTGCAAACATCCAATCCCAAATGTTTTTTAGGTTTGCATTTACTGGTGTATGAGTCATTTCGTCAATTTGCTGAATTCCAGGTGTATCGGTTGCACTTTCACCTCCAGAAAGAGTATTGTCTGATGCTATTTCTCCTAACATTACATTAATATATGAAGAATGCAATAAATCGTATGCGCCTATAAGTGCATTATTATAGTCAGTTTGAGAGTTAAAATAACTTTCAGAATCTAGAGAATATATCGGCTCTACATCAGAATAATTATCTGAACATGATATGGTTAATCCTGTTAACAATGTGACTATTAAACTTGTTTTTAAAATATATTTTTTCATTTTATTTTTTTTTAAAAATTCGCATTTAGACCAATTAAGAATGTTCTTGGAGTAGGATAAAATCCATAATCAATTCCTCCACTAATAGGATCACCACTGTTAGCAGCAGGATCAAAACCTCTATATTTTGTAAAAGTGTAAACATTATTTACAGAGGTATACAGTCTTAATTTAGTTATTCCTGCTTTATCCATTAACTTTCCTTTAATTGAATATCCTAATTGAATATTCTGAATTCTGACGAAAGAAGCATCTTCAACAAAATAGTCTGAAAACACACTATTAGTAGAAGCTCCAGCAGTAACTCTTGGAACAGAATTACTTGTTCCTTCACCTGTCCATCTATCTAAAACATAGTTTAATTTATTAAGTTTTGCTTCAGTTCTTTCATAGTTTCTAATTAAATCATTTCCAATAGATGCATAAGTGTAAGCAACAATATCAAAGTTTTTGTATGTAAGATTTAAATTAAACCCAAGAGTAAAATCTGCAATTGGTTTTCCGATATATGTTCTATCACTTGCATTAATAATTCCGTCTCCATTAACATCTTTATAACGAATATCACCAGGAACTGAAATTGCACCTAAAGCAACTTGTGAAGGATGGGCATCAACTTCGGCTTGATTTTGAAAAATTCCATCCGTTTGATATCCATAAAAAACACCTATTGGTTGCCCAACTTCCATACGTGTCGGTCTTAGAGATTGTCCAACACCAAAAGAACCACCCTCTACGTATCCAGTTCCATTATTAACTTCGAGCACTTTATTTTTTAAAGTTGTAGCATTAAAACCTAATCCAAGTTTTAAATCATTAGACAAATCTGTTTTGTAGTTCACCGCTAATTCAAAACCTCTGTTACTTACAGTTCCAGCATTAACTGTTGGTGCTCCAGAACCTGGTGCATTGTAACCTGTAATACCAGAAACAGGAACATTTTGAATTAATAGTTCTGCACGAGTATCGTCAAAATAGTCTGCTGTAATATCAATTTTATTATTTAGTATTTTTAAATCTAAACCAACATCAAATTTTTTATCTGCTTCCCATTGAATTTTAGTATTGGCAATTACACCATTAGCAGTTCCATTAGACAAAGCATTATTGAATACATAAGTTGCTTCGCCATTTAACAAAGATCGGTATCTAAAATCTCCTATCGCATCATTTCCTAAAGTTCCATAACTAGCTCTAAGTTTTAAAAAATCTATTAATTTACTTTCTTTTAAAAATTCTTCCTCAGATAAAACCCATCCACCAAGTATTGAAGTAAAATAGGCAACTCTATTTTCTGGTCCAAAACGAGAAGAGACATCTCTTCTTACTATTCCTGAAAGTAAATATTTTCCTTTATAGTCATAATCTAAAGTACCAAAATAAGAAGATCTTCTATAAATTCCACCATAAGAATAAACATCTTTAACGCCAAGTCCACCTGTTCCTTGAGCTAGAGAAATATCTGCAAATTCCCATGAGTTATAAGGCACATCATAACCTGTTCCTCCCAAAGTTTTCTCTGTATATTCATAAGCCGTTGATCCTACAGTTAGTTTTACTTTATGATTTTGAGCTATTTTTTTCTCATATTCAGCAAATAAATCAAAAGTGTAATCTCCAGAATTAAATGCAGATTGACCCACACTACTGCGTGTTACATTAAAAACTTTTAAACTTCCATAATCAACTTGTTTCGAGAACGACTTAGCTGTACTTCTGGCAGAATTAAAACCTATTCTTGAAGTTAATTTCAAATCTTTAAATACTTGATAATCTAACTTAATACTTCCGCTCAATTTTTTAAGATTATAATCGTTGTAAGTATTGTCAATTTGCGCTAACGGATTTATAACTTCGTTACCAAAACCTTGAGCTGCAGGAACTAAAGTATAATTACCATTTACATCATAGACTGATAATGTTGAAGGAGTGTTAATGGCATTGAATAAAACAGAACCCAACCCATTTTCACTTAAACTATTTCTGTTAAAATCTGTATATATAAAATTAGATCTAAGGGTAAATTTATTAGACAAATCTACACCCAAAGCTAATCTGAGAGTGCTTCTATTAAAACCTGATTTATCTAATCCTATAATTCCGTCTTGCTTTATATTAGAACCACTTAAAGCATATGTTACTTTATCAGAACCACCAGAAACAGAGATATCATTACTAATAATTGCCGCTTTTTGAAAAACTTCATTTTGCCAATTAGTTCCGTCACCCAATCCAGAAACAACTGGAAAAGGATTTGACAAACCAGCATTAGAGTAACTTTCATTCAATAACAAAGCATATTCTGTTGCATTTAGTAAGTTCATCTTCTTAGTTGTCTCTTGAAAACCAGTGCTAGAATTAAATGAAACTTTAGTTTTACTATTTTTCTTTCCTTGTTTTGTTGTAACCAATACTACACCATTTGCACCAATTGCACCATAAACAGCAGCTTGAGCATCTTTTAAAACCGTCAAAGATTCAATATCTGAAGGGTTTAACAAATCCATTGAACCAGCATAACCATCAATCAATACTAATGGTCCATTTGCGCCATTAGTAGATATTCCTCTAATTCTAATATCAAATCCTGCACCAGGAGAACCTGAAGAAGAGGAAACAACAACACCCGAAACTGTGCCTTGCAAGGCTTGTTCTGCTTTAATAGGACGCAAGTCTTCAATAGTCTTGGCAGATATTACAGCAACTGCACCTGTTACATCTTTTTTCTTTTTTGTGCTATATCCAACTACAACAACCTCTTCAAGAGTTTTACCCTCATCAGTAAGTTTAATTACTACTTTCTCATTTTTAGTAACTTTGTATTGATACGTTTTGTATCCAACATAGGAAAATATTAAAACGGCATCATTGGAAAGTTTTGAGATTTTAAAATTTCCGTCTAGATCTGTAACAACTCCAATAGTGGAATTTTTGATGACAACATTTACTCCTGGTAAAGGTAAATTGGATGTGGCATCGATTACCTTACCACTTATTTCATTTGTTTGAGAGAATCCAACAAATGATGTGAGAAATAAAGCAAATAATAAAATTTTAGATTTCATATTTTGTTTGGTTTTATTTAATGATAAAATTAGCTGGTAAAAATTGATAATTTGATAAAATGTGCTACAACAAAAAATATACAATGTAATAATTGTTCTGTTTTTTTGTGTATTCCATTTAAAAAAACCAGTATTAACAAATCATTAAGACTGAAAATATTTTAAAAACATAATCTAATTTAAAAGTCATTTAAAAATCGAAAACGATTTTGTTGTGGTAATGTATAGGTAAATATACTCCTTGTGTAGTGTTACTATATCGAAAGAATATACTCTACAAGGCCTTGTTCGTGTGGTAAATCCATTTTTTTACGCAAACGATATCGTTTTATTTCAATACTTCTAACAGATATATTTAATAAAGGTGCAATTTCCTTAGAAGATAAATTCAATCTAAGATAAGCACACAGTCGTAAATCGTTTGGCGTTAATGATGGATGGGCTACTTTTACTTTCTTAAGAAAATCTTTATCTGCTGTATCAAATGCTTCTTTAAAGACATTCCAAGTGTCTTCGTTTGTAATGTTTTTATTGATTGTAGTTATAACAGATTTTATGCTTCTAGATCCACTTTCATCTGAAGTTTTCTTTAAATCTTCTTTAATCAATGCTAAAAGTTCATTTTTCTTAATTAAACTCATAGTTGAAACAGCCAATTCACGACTTTTACTATCTACATCTTGTGTAAGTTGCTCATTTTTAAGCTTCATTATTTGCTGTTCTGTTTCAAGTTCTTTTATTTCTAATAGTAAATTGTTCTCTTCTATTAATTTTTGTTCTTGCCTAAGATAATTATTTTTATAGGCTTTATTGATGTAATAAGCTACTATGACTACCAAAATTAAATATAGAATAATTGCAAAATTAGTGGCATACCAAGGCTTCAAAATTCTAAAACTATAAATTGCAATATTCTCTGGAGTTGAATTTGCAATTTTTGCTCTAACTTTAAAAACATAATCTCCTGGAGGTAAGTTTTTAAAATTAACGTTAGATTTAGCACTCCATTCGCTCCATTCATCTTGAAAACCCTCTAGAGAAAACTGATATTCTGCATTTATATATTTATTATATTCTGGTACAGTGTATGTTAACGATATATTGTTTTCGTCATATTCAAATTTTCCTGCTTGTGATATAGAACAATTATTAAATTTTTGATTTAATTTATTTGTACTTACATTTGAAATAGAAATTCTATAGTTTTTAAAACTTAAATCGTTAATATTTATAGTATAATATCCATCTGTTGTTCCTATAAGATAAACAGAATTAGATAATTGCGAAATATTTTCATAACCCAACATAGAATTAGTTAATGATGACGGAATGGGAATCGTATTTTGCTTGAGTTGCGAACTAAGTTTACTTAAAGAAAAATAATGTATGTAATTTTTAGAAAACAACCATATCTTGTTAGAATTATCGACAATCAATTGACCCGATGTGAACTCATCTTTTTCAAATACCGAACTCAATAATGTATCTTTATGAAACTTTTTAGTTGTCGCATTATATTTAAAAATTCCCTCTTTGTAGGCATAATAAATACTATTATTATATTTGGTAAGTGATGCATTCTTTCCTTTTTTAGGATTTGAAAAAGTAGTGCAATGCAACGCTCTGTCAAAAGTAGTATTTAATTGAAATTTAAAAACGCCTTTGTATTCATGGCTAACAAACACCTCGTTTTTATTAGTAATTTCAAAGTATTTGCATGAATAATTGAAGCCCAAAACTTTATTTTTAAACCTCCATTGGTTATTTATTTTTTCAAGTACTGAAATTCCATAATAATTACCTTGAAGAATTAAATTGGGATTGTTTGATACAAATTCAAATTTCCAAGTTCCCGATTGCGAAAAAATATTTTTAGCCGATTGATTTTCTATTAAAAATGTACCCGAATCATGTCCGCAAAAAAGAGTGTTGTCATATTCAAACAATGACCAAACTTGCCCTTTAGTTCCTGCAATAAATTTAAACTCGTCATTGCTGAAATAATTTTTACAAAACAAGCCTTGATTGGTTCCTATATAAAGATTATTCTTGTATAAAATTGAGGCATAAACTGTTCCAAAAATCCCTGTATCGTCAAGATAACTTTTAACAGGAGATTGCATATTAATACAATTTATACCATTATCTAGTCCTATCCATAGATTTTTATCTAAATCTTCAAACAAGCACAAAGCTGTATTGTTACTCAACCCTTTATTTTGAGTTATATGATATTTTATTTTCCCAGAGTCTGACAATATGTATATCCCATTAGACACTGTACCTATCGCAAAACTTCCATCAGATAATACTTGCGAATTGTATATGGTGCTCGATTCTAATTGTGTATCGGCTTCGGTTACAAATTTTGTCAAATTGGTGTTTGTAAGCTTATAAAAACCATTAGATTGAGTTTCTATATATAAACTATCGTCTTTACCAATAATTGTTACAATCTTATTTTGCTTTAAAATTGGATTATTTGAAACCAATTTACTTTTACCGTTTTCAATTTCAAATAAACCTTCATTTAAAACCTGAAAATAAATTGAATTATTAATTTTAAATGATTTGGTAATACTATTTTTAGGTGAAATTATTGTAAAAGTATTAGACTTTGTATCATAAATATAAATTCGGCTCAAGGATTGAAAAACTACCCATTGCTCGTAGTTTATGATATTCCAAAACTGTTCATCATCTAGTAATTTATTTTTTATAGATTTACTGAGCGATGTATATTTTAATTGTCCATTAGATTGTCTTATCCAATAACCAAATTCCATATAACATCCAGTAAAAATC
>NZ_JAYWFT010000041.1:0-15670 GCF_043778725.1 Flavobacterium sp.
CTAATTACTAGTTCTGTGTCCTGCATTTATGCCAATACAACAAGCACCACTTATGATCGTAGTTGTCATGCCTGTTAGCATACCAACCACATGTAACTAACCATAACTATATCCATAGTACACCCCTTAACACTTTGAACACTGATTCAGAGAGTGCACTTCAGCCACACTGGGGTATATCAGGTCACACGACTGCCCTTTGGACCAAGGCGGGCTCCATCTTATTTCCAAGAAATCACGGCCACTGTAGTACTTATAGGACTCATTTATATGATTTGTGAAATGTACATTGATGATTGCACTATTTTTGGCGATACTAATATCGAATTTGTTTCCACACTTAAATCAATCTTCGAACGTTTTAGAATACACAATCTTTACTTAAAAGCTTCTAAATGCTTTTTCGGCTACTCTGAACATGAGTTTGTTGGTAAGGTTGTTTCTGAAAAGGGATTACAAATATCCCGTACGAAATTAAAGTCTGTACTCGGCTTTCCGTTACCCACTGTGAGCAAACAGCTGAAGAGCTTTTTGGGAACAGTGAACTATCTCAGAGATTTTGTTAGAGATTATTCAACAATCTCACAGCCATTCCACCAGCTTTTGACTGATTATAGCAAAACTCGTGGAGTAGTCTGGACTCCAGAATCGACTGCCGAAGCATATCAGTTACAAGTTTCTGCAATGGGCGAAGATAATTTTGCTAAATATAAAATTACCGAAGAAATTGGTAAGGGAAACATTAAAGTAATTCCAGACGTTTTAATTTCTGGATCAAATGGTTCTGAAGGAGGAATAAGCGGATTGCTTGGTATAAAACTTATGGAAATGATGGATACCAAAAATGATAAATCGTCGACTAAAAAATAATTTTAATACCTAAATTTTAAATCCGTTTTGTGAAAGCAAAGCGGATTTTTATTTGGTGTAAATAAAGAATTATGTACAATCGTTTTTCTTAAAAAAAAATTTTTTATACTAATCCCAACCTTTATTAAAAAAAACTACTCTTTATAAGAAACCTAAATACTATAAAGATGGAAAAATTTAACATTAAAATTGACAAACCTTGCTCTGAGGACTTTAAAACCTTTAAAAAAACAGATAATGGTGGCTTCTGTAATTCATGTAAAAAAACTGTTGTAGATTTTACTAAAATGAGTGACCAAGAAATTCTTACTTATTTTAGTAATGAAAAAAGTAAAACCTGTGGGTTATTTCTTGAATCTCAATTAAAATATTATTCTAATCTAAGCCTTTCTAACAATATAAAAAAGTCAAATACTTTGGCTTCAAGTATTTTTGGGCTTTCACTTGTCTCAATTTTATCTTTAACTAATGCTTATTCACAAGAAAAGACCAATACAACTACAATCATAAAAGAAGAAAATGTTGCTACTAAAAAAAACATTGATTCGTTAGATATAAATGAAAAAATTACTGTTAGCGGAATTGTTTCTGATAAATCTGGACCATTACCCGGAGCAAACATTTTTTTGAAAAATTATAATATTAGTACACAAACTGATATTGATGGAAAATTTACCTTTCCAAAACAATTGAAAACTGGAGATGTATTAATTGTGTCTTTTATTGGTTATACTAGACAAGAAATTAAAGTGAAAAGTAAAAATGAATCAATAACTATGAATTATGATGTTAAGCTTAATAATTGTCAAATGGTTATGATGGGAGAAGTTGCTACAAATAAAATTTATAAATCTAAACGAACGATATTTCATAAAATAAAATATTTATTTACAAATGATTAAGTGGATTTTTTTGGTCCTTACCTTGATAAGTCAGGTAAAAATTGAGGCACAAATTTCAGATTTTAAAAATATCAACTTTAAAAATGCTGATAAAATTGCCTTTGCATATAAAGGTAATGATTTATCTAATCTGCCAGGACTTGCTCATAATCTAACCCATAATTTATCTTCTGATGTCGAAAAATTTAGAGCTATATACTTTTGGGTTAGCACCAATATTGCAGGCGACTATGACGGTTTTAGAAAAAATAGTGCTAAAAGAACTAAACACCAAAACGATAGTTTAGAACAACATAAATGGAATAAATCGTTTAGTAATCAAGTTTTTAAAAAACTAGCAAAAGAAAAAAAAACGATTTGCACTGGGTATGCTTATTTGATTAAGAACTTAGCTAATCTAGCAAATATTAACTGTGAAATTATTGATGGTTTTGGTCGAAATGAGAGCACAGAAACTTCTAAATTAAAATTTCCAAATCATTCTTGGAATGCGGTTCAACTCAATAATAAATGGTATTTGTGTGATGCCACTTGGTCTAGTGGTGTTTGTAATTTAAATACCCATACATTTGAATTTAATTATAATAATGGGTATTTTTTAGCAGATCCTGAATTGTTTGCAAAAGATCATTTTCCTAATGATAATTCGTGGCTTTTATTAAATGAAAAACCACAATTTTCAGAGTTCTTAAAAGCTCCATTAGTCTATTATAATGCCTATAAATATGCTGTTTTTCCAATTGAACCATCAATGATGCGCTTGGAAGTTGAAAAAAACAAAGAAGCTATATTTATCTTAAAAGATTTAAAGGAAATTGATGTTATTAGTATTTTTCTACAAATTAATTACGGAACTAGTAGTAAATTTATCAAACCAACAGTAGAACGCTTAAAAAATGATACTATAAAAATAAAATATACTTTTACGAGCCTTGGTTGCTATGATGTACACATTAATTTGGGAATTCAGCCAATCTGTACCTACATAGTGAAAGTAAAAAAGCAAACTTAGATAGTTTTATAAATTGCTTAAAGAATTATTTTATCAGGCGTAACTAAATAATATGAAAAGAAATACTTAATTCTAAACTAATTTAAATCCGTTTTATGAAAGCAAAGCGGACTTTTTATTTAGAATTTACTTTGTACTTTAGTGAAAAAATATAAATAGGCAATGAAAAACCAATTTTCAATATTTAAAAAATATTCTTCAATTGAACAAACTCAAGAAATTATTACTTTTCTAAACTCAAATAACATTGAAACCGAAATTGGAAATAACATTCCGCCAGTTGATAGCTTATTAACAGGAAATAATATAACTCCTGAATTTGAAATAAAAATAAAAATTACTGATTTTGAAACGGCTACTAAACTTCTAGAAAATATTGCTGAAGATCAAATAAATCAAGTTAATAAAGACCATTATCTTTTTAGTTTTTCAAATGAAGAGTTGTATGACATCATTTTAAAACAAGATGAATGGAACGAATTTGATTATTCACTCGCTAAAAAATTATTATCTGAAAGAGGAAAGCCTATTGATGAGGCATTGATTAAATCATTAAAGAAGCAACGCCTAAACGATTTATCAAAGCCAGAAGAAAATCAGAAACCGTGGATAATAACTGGATATATTTTTGCTATAATGGGTGGCTTTTTCGGAATAATAATTGGCTATGTCCTTATGACTTCAAAGAAAAATTTGCCTAATGGTCAGAGAATTTATTCTTATCATGCAAACGATAGACAACATGGAAAAATGATTTTTTATATTGGAATTGTGCTCTTGCCTTTTTACATAATTTTAAGAATACTATTGGCAACTTAATTTTACAAAAATTTACCATTTGTATAAGAAATTAACATAGCATTATTCTTTACTTTTGCATTAAAATAAAACTATAATGGCTCGATTTGTAGAAAACGATTTACCAAAAGCAAAACTGAGCGCAAGCTCTTTAAGCAAAGCAATTTTAATATTTAAATATGCAGATAACCATAAATGGAAATTCTATGTTGGTTTGTTTTTCTTACTGCTTACGAGTGTTACAGCATTAGCTTTTCCTAAGTTTTTAGGATTACTTGTAGATTGTGTATCAAATAAAAATTTAGATAAAGCCAATAAAATTGCTTTAGGTTTATTCTTAATATTAGTGCTTCAGTCTGTATTCTCATTTTTTAGATTGTCATTATTTATCAATTTTACCGAAAATACATTGGCAAACATTCGTTTTGCACTATACAAGAATTTAATAAAACTTCCAATGTCATTCTATGCTCAAAAAAGAGTTGGCGAATTAAACAGTAGATTAAGTGCCGATATTTCGCAACTTCAAGATACTTTGACAAGTACAATTGCCGAATTTCTTAGACAATTTATTCTAATAATTGGCGGATTTATAATTCTAGCAACTATAAGTCCGAAGTTAACATTGATGATGATGACAATTGTTCCAGTAGTAGCAGTTGCAGCAGTTATTTTTGGGAGATTTATTAGAAAATATGGTAAAAAAACACAAGATAAAGTAGCCGAAAGCCAAGTTGTAGTTGAAGAAACATTGCAAGGAATTACCAATGTAAAAGCGTTTGCTAATGAATGGTATGAAATAGAACGTTATAAAAGCAAGATAAATGAAATTGTGAAAATCGCAATAAAAGGTGGACAATATAGAGGTTTTTTTGCATCTTTTATTATAGTATGTCTTTTTGGTGCTGTGGTTGCAGTCGTTTGGTATGGTGTAACTTTAACTATAACTGGCGAAATGAAGAATGTAGGTTCGTTAATTTCATTTGTACTTTACTCAGCATTTATTGGCGCATCCTTTGGAGGAATTGCCGAATTATATTCTCAATTACAAAAAGCGATTGGCTCTACAGAACGAATTTTTGAATTATTAGAAGAAATTCCCGAGAAAATTTCTGGTGATAAAAAAACAATAACCGAAAAAATTAAAGGAAATGTAACGTTCAAAAATGTATCTTTTGCATATCCATCTCGACCAGAAATTCAAGTGTTGAAAGATGTAAATTTCACTGCAAATTTTGGTCAGAAAATTGCAATTGTTGGCCCAAGTGGCGCAGGAAAATCTACTATATCTTCACTCCTATTAAGATTTTATGATATTGATGGCGGACAAATTTTAATTGATGATAAAAACATTTACGATTATGATTTAGAAAATCTTCGAGGAAACATGAGTATCGTTCCGCAAGATGTAATTTTATTTGGCGGAAGCATTCGCGAAAATATAGCCTACGGAAAACCAAATGCAACCGAAGAAGAAATTATGATTGCTGCTAAACAAGCCAATGCCTTCGATTTTGTAAACGGATTTCCAGAAAAATTCGATACTTTGGTTGGCGAACGCGGTATCAAACTCTCTGGTGGACAACGCCAACGAATAGCAATTGCTCGTGCCTTATTAAAAAATCCTAGCATTTTAATTCTAGACGAAGCCACGTCATCATTAGACAGTGAAAGCGAAAAATTAGTACAAGAAGCTTTAGAAAATTTAATGCATGGAAGAACAAGTATTATCATTGCGCATCGACTTTCAACCATAAGAAGTGCCGATGCAATTTTAGTTCTAAACGAAGGAAAAATTGCCGAAAAAGGAACTCACAAAGAACTACTCGAAATTGAAAATGGTATATATAAAAATTTGAGTAATTTACAGTTTAGTGAATACTAAAAAGGGCTATTAAATAAAAAACTCGTTCAAAATTAATGAACGAGTTTTTTATATAAATGATATAATGCTAGTATTAAATATCTTTAAATATTGTATGCATTAAACGTTTTTTATCGTTGATACTTTCCTCAAGAGAAATCATAGTTTCTGTTCTATAAACTCCTTCAATGTCATCAATCATAAAAATCACATCTTTGGCATGTTTAGTATCTTTAGCACGAATTTTACAAAAAATATTAAATTTACCTGTAGTTACATGAGCTACCGTTACAAAAGGAATTTCATTAATTCGTTCTAAAACAAATTTTGTTTGTGATGTATTGTTCAAGAAAACACCAACATAAGCGATAAAAGAATATCCTAGTTTTTCATAATCTAACGTTAATGAAGAACCCATAATGATTCCTGCATCTTCCATTTTCTTTACTCTTACGTGAACAGTTCCTGCAGAAATTAATAATTTTTTTGCGATATCTGTAAACGGAACTCTTGTGTTATCAATTAACATATCAAGGATTTGGTGATCTACTTCATCTAAACGAAACTTACTCATAATTACTAATTTTTATTATTGTTTTACTTTACAATACAAATAAATACATTTTATTTAATAAAAAACAAAAAATAATGTTATTTTTTTAAACCATTAACAAATTTTATATCTTTTCCTAAACAAAAAATAGCTTTTTGATTTGTTTTCGGAAAATTCTCTTCATTATCTGAATAGGTCATTTTGTGTGCATTGTACTGAAAATGACCAAACTTACCTTTTAAATCTCCAATTTCTGCGATGTAGGCATTAAATAGAATCTTTTTATCAATAAGTTCTTCTTTGTATTGAGCTGCAAAATTCGTAATTATTTCTTTACCATCATAATTTATTTTAACATTTTTATAAATAAAATCATAAAAAACGATATTATTTTGCGGAATTTGCAAATAAAGTGCATTTTTATTATCAACTACATCGTTTTCGTAAATATGTCGTAATCCAGAAACAAGCGCAATAAAAATCATTTTTCGGGTATATTCGCGGTAATAATCATCTTGAAAATGACCTGCTTCAAATAAAATTGTTGGTACACCTAAATAAGTAAATTGATCACCTATACAATTTAAATTAAAACCGTCATCAAATCGTCCTACTTGGTTTGGAATATGTTTTTGTAATTCCTCATTCATAGCAACAATAACATTCATCGCTTTACTTCTCACCTCATTAACGTCTCTATTGTCATTGAATGATGGAGCTAAAAAAGAAACTGTTGCAACATTTCCCTTGTCGCCAGCTCCAAAAATAGTTCGTTGGTCGTGAAGATTATAACAAAAATCTGGTTTAAAATCATCAAAAGCTTTGCGCAACAATTGACTTTCTGGTTGTGATAAATTTACAGAATCTCTATTTAAATCTATAGTATTTGCATTTTCGCGAGTGTAACGTTCTGCACCATCGGGATTTAACATTGGTAAAAAGCAAAAAGTAAATGCATTAAGTAATGTTTCGCCAATGGGTTCATCGGAATGAATTATATTAAAAAAATCAAACAATGCTTTAGTAGTAGTACTCTCATTTCCATGCATTTGTGACCACATAAAAACTCTAATTTTACCTGTCCCAATTGTATATTTATAGATTGGCTTTCCCAAAACTGACGTGCCTATAACTTGCGAAGGTAACTTTGATAAAATTGGTTCAACATCTGTAAGTGTAATGTATCTGCCAAAAAGTGAGTTTTGTTTGTACTGCTTATGTAATTCTATATAATTCATAAAATATATTTGATACAAATGTAAGCAACTTGAATTATTTGAACATAAAAAAACCTTCAATAACTAACTTTATTGAAGGTTCTAACAAAACAATAACAAACAAAATTATTTTCTTCTATATCTTTTACTATACTTTTTTATCTATAAAGCACATTTACTAAGTCTAAAATTATGATTTTCTACTACTTAGTTATTTACGAAAATAAATTATGTTTGGATTTATATCTGAAATCCTTTATTGGAAACTTTTCCTTTTACGCCTTTAAAGAATGGAAGTAATACTTTAATATCGTTTTCAAAATTTCCTGATGGATTGAATGGAGTTCCAATTCTTACCTCTTTTTTGCCAAAATCAAATGCTACCGTAATTATGGGTACATTAGCCTTTAGAGCAATGTAATAAAATCCCGATTTGAGTTCGGTTACCAATTTTCTTGTACCTTCTGGAAAAATCGCCAAGCGCAATTCGTCATATTTTTCAAATGTTTTGGCAGTGGCATCAACCATATTTAAATTTCCGGAACGATCTAAAGGCTTTCCTCCCATCCAAGTGAAATAAATTCCAAACGGAAACTTAAATAACTCTTTTTTTCCCACAAAGTGCATGGGTATTTTTGTAATTCCTCTTGTAAAAATTCCTAAATAGAAATCGTGCCAACTTGTATGCGGTATAACCATCATAACGCATTTTTTAATATCGTTATCAATTGTTCCTAAAATTTTCCAACCCATTAGTCTAAAGAAAATAAATTCGTACAGTCGCTTCTTCATTTAAAATATTTTGCGTAAATTTAGCATTAATCTACAATTTATTAGAAAATATTTTTTTATGCTGGCAAAATTCTTTAGTTATTTCATTCCTATAAATGTAGTTAAGAAAAATTCCTCTGTAAGTAAAACATTAGAAGTAACTTGGAACAATGGCGAACTTGTTTTAGACTCTAAAAATACCAATTATTCGTATGGAAGTTTGCAACGTATATTGAGAAAAGGACTAAAATATATAGGATTTGATCGCATAAGGAAATTTGAAAACATCTTAATTCTTGGAGTTGCTGGCGGAAGTGTAATTAAGACTTTAACCAATGAAATAAAGTTTACAGGAAAAATTACTGGTGTAGAAATTGACAATGAAATTGTAGAAATCGCGAATAAATATTTCAAATTAAACGAAATAAAAAACCTTGAATTAATTGTTGAAGATGCTTTCGAATTTGTCTTAAAAACCAAAAATAAGTATGATTTAATTATTATTGATATTTTTCAAGATACCACAATGCCCAATTTTTTATTTGAAGATTATTTCATCAATCGAATTAATTATTTATTGAATGATCAAGGTTTTATTTTATTTAATACTATGGTAATCAGTGAAAAAGATCGAATAAGGAATTTAGATTACAAAAAGAAATTTGACGGCAATTATTCATTGCGCATGTATCCAAAAGTTGAAGTACATAACGAATTGTTTACCATAAAGAAGTTAGTGTAATTTTTTAATAATTTTTACGTTATTAAAAAAACAGCTAACATGAAAAAATATCTTTTTTTATCTGTAATTATATTTCTTTTTGGATGTTCTAATGATTTTAACAATGATAGTGTTGTAGTCGATCTAACACACAGAAACGAAATGCGAAATTTTGTGATTGGAATTAGTAGTTATGCCAAAGCCATCAATCCAAATTTTGCTATAATTCCTCAAAATGGAATTGAATTAGTTACTGAAAATGGTGAAATCGATGGGCAGTTAAGCACTACTTATCTCAATGCTATTGATGGAAACGGACAAGAAGATTTGTTTTATGGATATGATACTGATGATGTTGCAACTAGTAATGAAGACTCCAATTACCTAAACAATTTTTTACAATTATCCAATAATAGTGGAAATAAAATTCTCTCAACAGACTATTGCTCAACACAGTCTAAGATGACATCGTCATATATTAAGAATAACAATTTGGGCTATATTTCTTTTGCAGCTAACCAACGAAATTTGAATGTAATTCCTAATTTTCCCTCTAGTATTTATCATGAAAATACTAATGTTATTACTAATTTAAATCAGGCTCAAAATTTTTTACATCTTATAAATGCTGAAAATTTTACTACAAAATCCCAATTTATAAATGCAGTAATTGCAACTAATTATGACGCATTAATTATGGATTTATACTTTAAAGACGGAACAGCATTTACGGCTTCAGAAGTTTTACAATTGAAAAACAAAGCCAATGGCGGCAAAAGAATTGTAATATCCTATATGTCAATTGGTGAAGCAGAAAGTTACAGATATTACTGGCAATCAAGCTGGAATGGTAGCAATAAACCAAATTTTCTTGATGCTGAAAATCCAAGTTGGGCAGGTAATTTTAAAGTAAAATATTGGATTCCAGAATGGCAAAATATTATTTACGGAAATGATACTTCCTATTTAAAAAAGATCTTAAATGCTGGATTTGATGGAGTTTATTTAGACATTATTGACGCTTTTGAATATTATGAAAATTAAATTTTTAATATCCCAATTCATTTAATATTTAAATCATCTTTCTAGCTTTCTCTAAATCTTCAATGGTATCAATTCCAATTCCTACGTGAGTAGTTTCTACCATTTTTATTCGTTTACCAAATTCTAAATAGCGAAGTTGTTCTAGTTTTTCTGATGCTTCTAACGATTTCATTGGTAGTGAATAAAAATCTAAAAGTGCTTGTTTGCGAAAAGCATAAATTCCTATGTGTTGAAAGTATCGAACACCAACATTTTTCTCTCTTGGATAAGGAATTACCGATCGTGAAAAGTACAAAGCAAAGTTACTTTGATCTACAACAACTTTCACATTATTAGGATTATTGATATCGTCTTCATTAAAAATTTCTCGCATTAAAGAAGCTAAATCTACTTTTTTATCAGTATCATTTTTAAAAATTTCAATTACTTTTTCTAAAGGTTCTTTGTTAATAAATGGTTCGTCACCTTGCACATTTACAACTATATCAACGTTTATATTGGCTACAGCCTCGGCAATTCTATCGCTTCCAGATTCGTGTTCTTTTATGGACATAATCGCTTTTCCACCATTTGAAACTATTTCGTCGTAAATCAAATTGGAATCGGTAACTACAAAAACATCATCAAAAAGATTAGTTTCTTTTGCCGCTTCATAGGTTCGAAGAATTACAGTTTTCCCACCTAAATCTTGCATCAATTTGGCAGGAAAACGTGTTGAGGCATAACGAGCAGGTATTACGGCGATTACTTTCATGGTTTAGGGTTTGGTAGGAAATAATAACTTTTATTTTTTTGTAAATTTATGAAATTAATTCTTCTTCTTGTTGCTTACAAAAATCCAATAGTCAATTGTTAAACCAATTCGCAGACCAGTTCCCATTTCGTTATTAGTTCTAGTTTTAATTAAAGTCACTTCTCTATAATCAGTAGTTATATTTTTGTCTTTTCTAAAATATCCTAGACTTAGATCAAAACCAAAATGCTCTGAATTTTTAAAATTTAAAATCGAGCCTAAAACAATTCCATACGAATTATAAACTTCTTTTCTATTGATGTAATCGTTTCTAAAATTGGGATCATTTCGTTCGTCAATTTGACCTTTTTTGAAAAAACACGAAGTGTAAAATGTCCATCCGTTTTGGCGTCGGTATTTTTGAAAATTAAAATAAAAACGATAATCAACCAAAAAAGCTCTTTCAAAATACTTCGAACGATTTCCAGTTTCGTGAAAAACACCATCCAAGTCGGTAACCTTATCTTGTGTATCGTGCTTGGTTATATAAATTCCTTCAACACCAATTGAATTTCTTTTTAAAAAACCAATTTCGGTTCCAAGCAAAGTACTTATTCCGCTTCCATTTCCTAAAAGAAAAGGCAAAACTCTAGCTTTTAATGCATAAGTATTGCCATATCCATCAGGATTGAAAGGTGTTTTTATATTATCTGAAAAGGAAGCGTATCTGATAGTATCATTTGCTTGTGCAAAAATAATTGTGGATAGCAAACTAAAAATTAATAAATAGAAGTTCTTCATTAAAAGATTTATTGTGGATCTTCGTCAAAATTCATCATCCAATGAATTCCAAATTTGTCAACAAACATTCCAAAATAGGCACCCCAAAATGTATCTGACAAAGGCATTTTTATAACTCCATCAACAGATAAACCAGTAAATAATCTGTCGGCTTCTTCTCTACTCGATGCGTTTATCGAAATAGAAATATTATCGCCAACAGTTATTGTTTGACCAAAAGCTTCAGAAGTATCACTTCCATATATAACAGTTTCTGTGCTAATTGGCAACGAAACGTGCATGATTAGATTTCCTGCTTCTTCAGAAATTGGTTCGCAATTTTCTGCTGGTGGCATTTCGTTGAATCTTCCCATATAGGTAAATTCACCTCCAAAAACTGATTTATAAAAATTGAATGCAGCTTCGCAAGTTCCGTTAAAAGTTAAATATGCGTTTACTGTTGCCATGATTCTAAAATTTTAAGAATTGTTTGATGTTTCAAATATAAATTTTTTATTTCTAACAATAGTAAACAAATTCGTTATTTAGAATTCGAATCAAAATCTATCATCCATTCTATGCCATATTTGTCTCTAAACATTCCAAAATAAGAACCCCAAGGACTGTCTTGAATAGGCATTTCAATAGTTCCGCCGGCAGAAAGTCCTATAAATAATTTGTCGGCTTCTTCTCTACTTTCGGCAGAAACTGCAATTTTAGATCGGTTTTCGTTTTCGTTAGTTATTCCCAAAATTGCTGGAACATCGTTTGCCATTAAGGTATTATTGCCAATTGGTAAAGCAATGTGCATTATTTTATTTTCTTCTTTCTCATCAATAGGGAATTCTGGACTTGCTAAATCTTTAAAACGTGTAATTTTAGAGAATTCACCGCCAAAAACAGATTTGTAAAAAGTAAATGCTTCTTCGGCATTTCCGTTGTAGTTTAAATGTGGATTGATTAGTGCCATGGTTTGTTGGTTATTTGGTTTATGCTAAAGTATAAAAAAATCTGCAAAATCAGTAGCTGTTTGCAGATTGTTTACTAGTAAGTTATGGATAAAAAGTTTTATTCATTTGCAAAACTTCCTCCACTCATTGCTTTGATGAATGCTTGAGGATTCAAATATTCTCTATAGTTTGCAATAAGTCCATCTTTAAAAGTTAAAAATGCTGCGTAACTCATTTCATAAGGGTTTCCGTTTCCTATTACAACTCCAGATGCGCTCCATTCAGCAATGGCAACATTTTCAATATACAATTGTGCAATATGTTCCATTCCTTTATCGTCAACGCTTTAAAGACGCATTGCGCCACTCTTAACAAGCCAACATTTTTACAAACTTCGCCTTCTTGCAAAAAATATTGCTTTTTTCTAATTTTCTTGTATTTAAAATATGCTTTAACCAAATCTTCTTCTTCAGTTGTTAGATTATAAGAAATATATTGGTTTATGTAAGCTATTAATTTTTCGTACATATAATTGTAATCTTTGTGTGATTGAGTTTATTGGATATATCCAAAAGTATAAAAAATCCGCAAAGTCAGGAGACATTTGCGGAGCTTTTTATGGGAACACTTTGCTGTGCTGGATTATAAAAATGATCTATTTCATTTTCTCCTTGCAAGACTATAGTTGTTTTCCTAATTAAAACTAGTGACAATAAATTTAATTTTTATTTGTTTTTAGCACAGTTCTTTGTTGGTGGTAGTGCTAATTTTGATTTTAATTTATTCTCCCTCATACCAGAATATGTTTTGATTATTTTCTGTTATTCCAACGAATCCTCTATTTGTTAACCAATATCTATATAAATTAATTTTACCGTTTGCTGGATTCATCGCATACCAACATTGATAATTTTTTAATGAATCTTTAGTAGTTTTTTCGATATTTACAGCAAAGTCTTCTATTTTAATAATTTTTAAAGTCCAACCTCCAGATTTTAATAATTCTAATTCTGAAATGTCACTTATAGAATACTTATAAATTTCATATTTTCTTTTGTTAGCAAGCGACATATTTTCATTATAATCGTTAGATATATAAATGCTATCGTTAGATATTTTCTGAACAATACCATATTCTGTTTTTTTGTTATCTTTAAACTTAATATTATAACTCAAATTTTCTAAAATTTTCAAGTCATTATTAATTTCATCTTTTTTCCTTAAATTGATAACAAATTCTGTTCCTGTTTGAAAATTATTTCTTACTGAATCATTTTTGAATTTAATATTTTTTTTGATATTATTCATGTCAAAATAAGGCACTTCTCTTTCTGCGAATAAAGCAGCTAAATTTATAATTTTAAAGCTTACCACATTGTCAATATCATATGAACTTATTTTTTTACTTGGCCACCAAGCATTATATTCGCTTGCCTTAATTTTTCCGCTTTTGTATCTAATTGTTTGAAGCATCAATTTATATTCTTTGTTATTGGATAGTTTTATAGTTAACTGGAAATTTTCATTACAATTCAACCAAATTTTTTCTCCTTTTTCATTATAGCAATAGATTTTTTGTAATGCTATTGAGTCATTAAATTGATTTGTAAAATCATTTTTGTCCATTGAATAAATTCTTTTTCCATAACAAGAAAAAGAAATAAATAATAGTAAGTAAATAATTGTTTTCATCTTCAATTTCAGGTTTTTACGAAGCATTACCACCAACGTCAGACTGTGAAAAAACTTCACCATCCAACAAACAAATATACCGAAATTGTTGTAAGAAAAATAGAGATTTCTTATTTTTAAACATGAAACACATTCAAGGAATCTCTCGTCAGCAAATGCAGTTCTCGAGTTTAGAGGACACTATCAGTCAAGACAATCCAGTTCGATTTATCGATGCTTTTGTAAATACTATTTGTTTGGAGAAAATAGGCTTTACTGCCAAAGTTTTAAAATCTGAAGGTCGCCCGAGTTTTGATAGTAAAATATTTCTTAAAATATATTTATACGGTTATTTAAACGGTATTCGCTCTTCTAGAAAATTAGAAAAAGAATGTCAACGCAATTTAGAAATGCAATGGCTTTTGGAAGCGATCACTCCCAATTACCACTCGATTGCAGATTATAGAAGCGAAAATCCCAAAGCACTGAAACAACTCTTCAAATTGTTTGTCTCGTTTTTAAAAGAAGCCGACTTAATATCGGGAGAAACCATCGCTATAGACGGTACAAAATCCAGAGCACACAACGGCAAGAAGTCTAACTTCAACCAAAAGAAAATCGACAAACACAAAGCATACATCGAAGCCAAAACCCAAGAGTATCTTGATGCTTTAGATCAAAATGATTTTCAAGAAAGCACTACATCCATCACTAATATTGAACAAAAAATCGAACGATTAAAGCACAACACAATCAAGTACGAACTTCTCGAAGAACAGCTCAAAGAAAGTGGCGAACCACAGTTAAGCACCACCGATTGCGATGCCAGAGCATTGCTGGTTCAAGGTCAGGTAGTGGAAGTGTCCTACAATATTCAAGCGGCTGTAGATGATAAATACAATTTGGTAGTTGCCACGCACACCATCAACCGAAACGATAAAAATGCGCTCTCGGCCATAGCCTTAGAAGCCAAAGAAAATTTGGATGTGGAAACTTTGACAGTTTTAGTAGATAAAGGCTATCACAATGGAAGAGAAATAGAGACATGTAAAAACAATAACATTACAACTATTGTGGCGCAACCCGATCAAGGGAAGAGCAACGAAAACGGCACACAAGCTGCGTATCTGGTATCGAAATTTATTTACAATAAAGAACAAAATACTTATACCTGTCCACAAGGTCAGACGCTAACCACGACAGGACGATGGCACAAGAAAACAAGAGATAGTGAAAACACAAGTTATCTATTCCAGAAATACCGTACACCAGCGTGTAAAACCTGTCCGGTAAAAGAGCAATGCACCAGTAGAAAAGGTGGAAGAGAACTAGACCGAAGCCAATATGCCGATGCAGTTGAAGAAAACAATACGCGTTACAAAGCCAACCCACAATTATACCGCAAAAGGCAAGAGATAAACGAACACATCTTTGGGACAATAAAGCGAAAATGGGGATATAACTACACCAATTTAATAGGACTGGAAAAGGTAAACGGCGAACACAGTTTGATTATGCTTGTGTATAACATCAAACGCAGCATCAACATCCTTGGTATACCGGATTTATTAGCCAAACTCAAAGCATGGAACTCACCTTATAAGAGAAAAGGTTTGTTTTTGATTAAAACGACCTATTTAAAGCTATTTTTAGCTCCAAATATTTTATTAAAAAGACAAAACACTTCGAAAATTAGCTTTGCTTAAAATAAGTTTATAGCAGCGATATGAAGTTAGAAATAAATGAAAATGAGGTTTTTTCACAGCCTGACGTTTCGCGGCTTC
>NZ_JAYWFT010000042.1:0-2363 GCF_043778725.1 Flavobacterium sp.
ACGATGCTTCAATTGCCAAATTTTTAAAAACAAAAGCAAGTAATTTGCGTGATTATGCAGATGCTTGTATAAGGTATATAAGAGCGACAGGATTAGTAAATATTTCACACATTGGAAAATCTGTTTCAATCGTAACTGAAAAAATTGAAGAAGTAGATTATTTCTTGCAACATACAGACAGAGAACCTTGCTTCATTGACAATGAAAGCGAATATGTAAATTATCTTGGCAATGCAGAAACACCAACTTTATTAACAGATAACAGAGCGTTGCTTTTCAATAAAATTCAAACAGAATTTTCACATATTTCAATTAGCGAAGAAACCAGTTTACAACAATTAAAAGAAATTTTTGCAGACGAATTAGAAAGCAGAAAAGAGCAAATAATTTCAGAGCAAGTTACTGCCATAAAGGACTATCGTTTGTTTGAAGAAATCAATTCAACTTTTGACCAAATCATTGACAACTCACTTTATGACACACCTTTAATGTTAGAATGGAACACTTGGAGAGCAATGACAATGTTAGACGGAGGAAATATAAAAGCAAACTTAAAATTCGATGATTTTGGAAATCCAATGGCAACAGCACAAGGAAATATGGCTGATATTGTTTGTGATTATGGAGATTTTGGTTTGACTGTTGAAGTTACAATGCAAGGTGGGCAACGACAATATGAAACAGAAAGCGAACCTGTTACAAGACATCTTGCAAAAGTAAAAAAAGAAACAAATAAACCAGCGTATTGTTTATTCATTGCACCGAAAATAAACGAGGCTTGTATTGCACATTTTTACGCTTTACATAAAATGAACATTAGCTATTATGGTGGAACTTCTACAATCGTTCCTTTACCATTGAGCGTATTTGTAAAAATGGTTGAAGACTCACATAATGCAGAGTATGTTCCAGAACCAAGACACATTCAACGATTTTTTGAGCGTTCTAACGAATTGGCAAACACAACGACAAGTGAAGTGGAATGGTATAACGAAATAACAAACGAAGCCTTAAATTGGTTGACAGCATAACGACCGAAAAAAGAACGGCAGATAACAAGGGTTTTGTGAAATTGGGGCAGAAGTGCTAAATTTGAACATTAGTAATTCTAATCAACATTAGTGGTTTATTGAACATTTGTGCCTTGAAATCCCCAACTTCACAAAGCCCCAAACCGTTAGCTGATATTTTTGCCAAAAATTACGCAAAAAGGAAATATCATAAAAAGATAACGTTTAACGGCTATAAATCCCAAAGCCAAAACACAAAAAGTGTCGGGAAAATAAACAGAATTATGAGAAAAATTATTTTTGGCTTAATTGCCACAGCATCAATTTCAAATTTGTCATTTGGACAAGCAACATTAGAACATTCTTATGCAACCAAAATTATTGGTTGGGAACAAACAAATGCTTTTAAAACTGATGCTGGATTAAATTATTATACAGTTGAAGGAACAAATGTTTTGAAAATTTATAATAGTTCACATTCTTTGACAAATACTGTAACAATTCCAATTGATAGCGGTTATGAATTAAATGGAATTTATGGAGCATCAGACAAATTATTTAATACTGACGCATTAACTGAATTTCTAATATTTACAGAAATAAGTAGCGCAAGCGGAATGACTTATAAGTTAACTTTAATAAACCAAAACGGAGCAATTTTACAACAATTAGGCGACAGAGGTGATGCTTATATAATTAAAGGAACTTCTGGAGAATTTAAATTAATTACAATAAAGAATTTATACGATTCTCAACCAAATGCGACAAATAATCTATATGATGTTTGGTCATTACCTGGAACTTCTTTAGGAACTGTAATGCTGAATAAAAATGCAAGTTCATTTTTTGGTTTTCCAAATCCAACAGAAAACAAAATTGCAATCACAAATAATTTAGAAAACGGACAAAATGGAACTTTAGAAGTTTTTGATACAAATGGTAAAAAAGTAATACAAAAAAATGTAGTTGGAGAAAACGGAGAAATTAATTTAGACGTAACCGAATTAAGCAACGGAGTTTATATTTACAAACTAAACGGACAAACAAACAGATTTATAAAAAAATAATTTAAAAGAACGTTTAGCTGAAAAAAGAAAAACATCAGCTAACAGCAGTTTGCAGAAATGGCGGGTTTTGGGCTTAATTTAAAGTTGGTTTTGTACTTGCAAAGTCAGTGTTTAACCGAAAGTTTAGGCTTCCTTAATCCGCCACTTCTGCAAGCTGCGAAACGTTAGCTGATATTTTTGCCAAAAATTGGAGAATTCAAAAACCTAACGCAACAAATGATAAATTTTATCTTTGTTGAATTATGGAAAAAAAACACAAACGATTATCGTTTAAAGAACGAGTTGT
>NZ_JAYWFT010000043.1:0-15601 GCF_043778725.1 Flavobacterium sp.
GTAGACGTAGATTATGCGGAAGGATTTACAGTAGAAAGACCTTTGGCAGTCAATAGTTTAGGCGATTTAAGGTAATTTTTTTATTTTTTTGTTTGTACAATAAAAAAAACATCTTATATTTGCATCCGTAAGATGGTGGTTGTAGCTCAGCTGGTTAGAGCGCTGGTTTGTGGTGCCGGAAGTCGCCGGTTCGAACCCGGTCATCCACCCTTAATTAAAAAGCCTTGAAGAAATTCAAGGCTTTTTTTGTTATATAAAGTTTGGTAAATCTATTATTCGGTAGCCATTCTTTTTAGAATTGCCCATTGTTTTAGTGCTGTTCTGGCTTCAACCGCTGGATAACCAAGCATTGTTTTTCCTGGTGCTACATCTGCAGCAACTCCAGAACCTGCACCAATAATAACGCCATCGCCAAGTGTTAAATGATCTTTTATCGATGCGCTTCCGCCAATAATAACTCCGTTTCCTAGGGTTACAGAACCAGCAAGTCCGCTGTTTCCTGCCATAATACAGAATTTGCCCAACTTACTGTTGTGTCCAATTTGAACCAGATTATCGATTTTGCAACCATCACCAAGTACCGTAGAACTAAATTTTCCTCTATCAACAGTAGAGTTTGCTCCAATTTCTACATTATTTCCAATAATCACATTTCCTATTTGTGGAATTTTAGCCAATCCTCTTTCGGGACATGGTCTAAAACCAAAACCATCTGCTCCAATAGTACAGTTGGGATGTAAAATACAAAATGCACCTATATGACATCGCTCACGAACTACTGCTCCAGACCAGATTATTGTATTTTTACCAATAGAACATTCGTCTAAAATGGTCACATTTGGATATAAGGTTACATTTTCGGCTAAAATTACATTTGGGCCAACGTAGCATCCTGCGCCAATTCTAGTTCCTGCACCAATTTTTGCGGAAGTATCAACAACAGCAGTTGGATGAATTTCATGGCTAAATTGTGGAGGTTCGGGTGCAAACATTTGTAATACTTGCGACATTGCCAAGTCGGCATTTTTTACTTTTATAAAAACCCTATTTTCGCCTGGTTCTATTGATATATCTTCGTTTACAATTGCTGCACAAGCTTTAGATGCTTCCCACAATTTTTCGTATTTTCTGTTACCAATAAAGGATATTTCTGTTTCGGTTGCCATTTCTAGTTGTTCTGGTGCAGTAATTGAGTAGGTTGTATTGCCAACGATAACGCCATTAAGAATTGCATTTATGTCATGAATAGTTATGTTTTTCATTAAATTTGGTTTGTTAATAGTTTTCAAATTAAGTAAATTGTTTTCATTTTTGCTAATTTTTAGTAAAGCGTTGTCAATTTTAATTTATTATTAATTTTGTTTTCACTATTTTTGATTGATGAAAAAGTTGTTATTTTTATTTTTGGTTCCCATATTGGTTCAAGCTCAATTTGAAAAATCTATCAAATTGAAAGTAGCAGTAATGCAAAATTTTGTAAAAATGGGTGAGCAAGGAGAAACTGCTTTTTGGCAAACAAAAGGAAAGATTACTTTTGGAATTGTCAATTACACTGAAGAGCAAAATCCAATTTTTAAGGAATTATTTATTTCTCAATATAAAGAATTACTAATAATTTACAAAAAAATGAATGTTTCAGAAGACGAACGTGACACGGCTTTGTACATTAAAACATTAATTAGGCAAGAAGAAGATTATAGGAATTTATTAACTATAGAACAATTGAAATTATCTCGATAAATTAGCTGATTTTGAAAAAAGTAATCAGAAAGCAAATGAATCGTATTCGTCTTTATTTTTTTCAGAAAATTTGTTGAAAGAGTATAAGGCTAAGTTTTAAAATAAAAAATAGCGATTTTCATTGAAAACCGCTATTTTTTTATTTTTATAATTTTTTATTTACCATCTTTATCAACTACAATTCTTGCTTCTCTATTGGCAAGTTCCCAAGCAATTGTAAAAGCATATTGAGTTCTTTTGGTTAAAGCATCAAATTCAATTTTATCAACTTCATCCGTTGCTTTGTGATAATCGGCATGGACACCATTGAAAAGGAATACTGATGGAATTCCGTTTTTAGCAAAATTATAATGATCGGAACGGTAATAAAATCTATTTTTATCGTTTCTATCGTTGAATTTATAATCTAAATTAAGGTGTGTATATTTGGTATTCATAGCCTCACAAATGTTGTACAAATCAGTAGAAAGATAATCGGAACCAATTACATAAACATAGTTATTACTGTCTTTGTGAAGTTCATCACGACGGCCAATCATGTCAATATTAACATCGGCAACAGTATTGGCAATTGGAAACAGAGGATTTTCTGAATAAAATCTTGAACCATGCAATCCGTGTTCTTCTCCAGTAACGTGAAGAATTAATATAGATCGTTTTGGACCATGACCTTCTTTTTTGGCTTTTTGAAACGCTTGTGCAATTTCTAGTAGGGCAACAGTTCCTGATCCATCATCGTCGGCACCATTATAAACTTCACCTTTTTTAATTCCTACATGGTCGTAGTGCGCCGATACAACAACAATTTCTTCTGGTTTTTCTGAACCTTCAATAAATGCCCAGATGTTTTCTGAATCGGGTAAATTTTCGTTATATTGTGCGTTTAAAAATGCTGCAGGTACTTTTTGATAATAATCTGTTGCTCCTTTTGGAAACGGAATTCCGTTCTTTTTGTACTGTTCAATTAGATAATTTCCGGCTTTTTTCTGACCTGGACTTCCAGTATCTCTTCCTTCCATTTCGTCTGATGCAACAATGGTAAGATGAGTTTTTAGTTCGCTTGGAGTTATAGAATTTATATAGCTTTGAACATCAAGAATTGTTTTGTTAGATGATGTAGAAGTCGCGTTTTGTGAGCTAGAACAGCTAGTGATTATTAAAGCTGCACAACCAAAAATAATTATTTTTTTCATTTTTAATGTATGTTTATGAAGGTGTAAATAACAAAAAGCAATAAAACAATTGCCATTAATATAATATTTATAAAGAGCATTCCGGTACTTTTAATGAATGAAATTGTTCTACTTTCACCATAAAAACGATGGTGCGCAGGAAAGAAATAATAGAACATCCAAACATATCCTATAAGATTTACTATAACTTTTATTATTGAAGCTATCGTAAAATCGTCAAAGTATGATAGTACTTTATTTACCATAAATAATATTAAAACTATCAACAATAAAAAAGAAAAATAATGCAATGTAAAGATACCGTGATCAAAGTAATACCATCTTTTTTTGTTGTGAAATAGCCATAGGACAAATGCAAATAAGGGCATGTAAATAAATAATGTTTTCGGAAAATTATGCTTTGCTGCTTCACCAAATTTTTCCCAAAGTTCTTTGTTTGAATATTTTTTATTTAATGGAATGGTTTTTTTAGCCAACCAATATTCAATTTCACTAATTTCATCGGGCTTTATTTTTCTTATAGAATCCATTTGCGCAATAGAGTTGTAACTAGTGCTAAATAGAGAGTTGTTTTTTTCAGAATAATTAGCTTTTTGTGCTTGTTGTATAAATTTCTTTAAAGAGTCGGCTTCAACTGGTTTAAGAATTCCTTTGGTTTTTAGTTCTTCAATTTTTAATTCTTCTTTACTGGGTTTTGCTTTTTGTATAGAATCTAATGTTATAGAATCTTTCACTTCATCTTTTTTTAGCTTTTCATCATAACTGTAAAAACCACTTTTTTCTTTTTTATCTGTATTATCTTTAATTTTTATAAAATCAGATTTTTTTTCATTCGGAAAAAGAGCAATTAAAAGAAATGTAACAAAACTTATAAAAATATATAGCCTAACTGGAGCCAAGTAAGAAAGTCTTTTTCCAGATAAATATTCTTTAGTTAAAGAAGCAGGTTTTAGTAACAAATTTTTTATTGTTTTCCAAAATGCATTTTCATAATGGGTTAAATCTTCAAAAAAATGAACAAATAGATGAAAAAATGTTTTTCTAGTATCTGTGTTTTCTTGACCACAATTAGGACAATAACGATCGGCTACAACATAATTGCAGTTTAAACAAGTTTTATCTTTGCGTACTATATTTTTGTGCGACATAAAATGGGCTTATAATTTAATGTTGTAAAGCTATTAAATTTTTTTATTACTACTTTTGTTTACATCTAATTTAGTTGTTAAATTTAAAATAAGTTACACAAGCAAGTCATATTATGCAATCAAAAGCGTTGTCACCCGAGGAATATTTGTCTGAATTGCCCCAAGATAGAAAAGTTGTGATGGAGCAACTTCGAAAAGTTTCTGTAGAAAATTTGCCTAGTGGCTTTAAAGAAGTAATGTCTTACGGAATGCTGGGCTATGTTGTACCGCACGAAATTTATCCAAATGGTTACCATTGTTCACCACAATTGCCTTTGCCATTTTTTAATATAGCTTCGCAAAAGAATTCTATCAATTTATACCACATGATGATTTATAGTGATAAAAAGTTATACGATTGGTTTGTTGAAGAATATCCAAAACATTGTAAATCTAAATTAGATATGGGAAAAAGCTGCGTTAGATTTAAAAAACTAGACGACATTCCCTATAAATTAATTGGTGAGTTACTCACTAAAGTTAGTGTAGAACAGTGGGTTGAACGGTATGAAAGTGTTTTAAATAGTGAAAAATGATAGATACATTAAAAGAAACCTATGGCTATGTTTTTGAAGAAAAATTAATTGAAGAAATAGCTCAAGTAGCAACAATTCGAAATTTTATTGAAGGAGATGTTCTAATTGATTTTGGTGATTATATAAAAAAAATGCCACTTCTTATTAATGGTGCTATTAAAATTTTAAGAGAAGATTTTGAAGAAGGAGAATTGTTATTGTATTTTATAGAAAAAGGTGATACTTGCGCTATGACAATGGCTTGCTGTATGGGCGAAACCAAAAGCGAAATTAGAGCAGTTGCCGAAACAAACGGTCAGCTAGTGATGCTTCCTATTAATAAGATGGAAGATTGGCTTGGCAAATACAAAACTTGGCGCAATTATGTATTCAATAGTTATAATAATCGTCTTAAGGAAATGCTAAATGCCATTGATAGCTTGGCTTTTATGAACATGGATGAACGGTTATTAAACTATCTTTCGGATAAATCTTTAATAAATAAAACAAAGCATATTCAAAATACCCATCAAGAAATAGCATACAATTTGCATACTTCAAGAGTTGTAATTTCAAGATTATTGAAAGTTTTAGAAAATGAAGGTAAAATTAGATTGCATCGAGCATCAATAGAATTATTAAATATTAAGTAACTTAAGTTGCATTTAGTCACGTTTTAAAAGCACACTTTTGTAGTACCAAAAAATAGTAAATGGAAGTCAACCAAATTATTGGATACATATTAGCAGTTTTCGTAGGAATTACATTGGGATTGATAGGTAGTGGTGGCTCTATATTATCGGTTCCTATTCTTGTTTTTGTTTTTGGAATTGAACCCATTTTGGCTACTGCTTATTCATTATTTATTGTAGGAATAACAGCTTTGGTAGGAGGATTTGAAAAGGCAAAACAAAAATTGGTCGATTTTAAAAAAGTTGTTTTATTTGGAATTCCTACTTTGACAGCTGTATTTATTACACGTAAATTTATTGTTCCTGCCATTCCTAATACCATATTTACTTTTAATAATTTTGTTTTTCACAAATCGGTGTTGATAATGCTTGTTTTTGCCTTAGTGATGATTGTTGCTTCTGTGCGAATGATTAAACCGCTAGAATATAAAATTATAAATGATGATGATAAGCTCAATTTAATTGCAATCCTTTTACAAGGTATTTTTATTGGATTTGTAGCTGGTTTTGTTGGTGCTGGTGGTGGATTTCTTATTATTCCTGCCTTATTGTTCTTGGCCAAAACACCCATGAAAATGGCCGTTGGAACATCCCTTTTTATAGTTTCAGCACAATCAATATTAGGATTTGTGGGTGACATACGTCCCGATCAAAATATAGATTGGAACTTGATGCTTATTTTTACTTCATGTTCAATTTTTGGTATTTTTATAGGAAGTTATCTATCTAAAAAAATTGATTCAGAAAAACTCAAAACTGGTTTTGGTTGGTTTGTTCTAGCCATGGGAATTTATATTATCATAAAAGAACTTTTTTTATCTTAAAATTTATGTTAATGTATCCTTTGATACTTATAAATAGTATCAAATAAATTAATTTTACACTTTAAAATGATATTAAATGAACATACAACAAATATATACAGGATGTTTAGCTCAAGGAGCTTATTATATTGAAAGTAACGGAGAAGTTGCTATCATAGATCCTTTAAGAGAAGTTCAACCTTATATTGATAGAGCTAATGAAAATGAGGGCGAAATAAAATATATTTTTGAAACCCATTTTCACGCCGATTTTGTTTCGGGACATGTTACCTTGGCAGAAAAAACTGGTGCTCCAATAGTTTTTGGACCCAATGCTAATCCGAGTTTTAAAGCGCATATTGCTAAAGATGGCGAGGTTTTTAAACTAGGTGAAATTACAATTACATGTCTTCATACACCAGGACATACTATGGAAAGTTCCTGTTATTTATTAAAAGATAAAGACGGTAAAGAATATGCATTGTTTAGCGGTGATACTTTATTTCTTGGCGATGTAGGTCGTCCAGACTTGGCTCAAAAAGCGGTAGAAATGACACAAGAGCAATTAGCAGGAATATTATTTGACAGTTTGCGAGAAAAAGTAATGACACTTCCAGATGCTGTAATTGTTTATCCAGCGCATGGTGCAGGAAGTGCTTGCGGAAAAAATTTAAGCAAAGAAACTGTAGGAAGTATTGGCGATCAAAAAGCTACCAACTATGCGCTTCGTGCCGACATGACCAAAGAAGAATTTATTGCCGAAGTTACCGATGGTTTAATGCCTCCACCAGCTTATTTTCCGATGAATGTTAGGCTAAATAAAGAAGGTTATGGCAACGTTGAAGATATAATTAATGATGCTAAAGCATTTGATGCTAAAACATTTGAATTGGTAGCCAACGAAACAAACGCATTGATATTAGATGTTCGCCATTACGATGATTTTGAAAAAGGTCACATTCCTAAATCAATTTTTATTGGAATTGATGGACAATTTGCTCCTTGGGTTGGTGCCTTAATTGAAGACAACAAGCAATCAATTCTTCTTGTAACTCCAGAAGAAAGAGAAGAAGAAACTATAAAAAGACTAGCTAGAGTAGGGTATGATGCAACACTTGGATATTTAAAAGGAGGTTTTCATTCTTGGATAAATGCCGGATTGGAATATGATACTGTAACGTCGGTTACGGCTCAAGTTATGGAAGATAGAATGAATGAAAACATTGCTATTTTTGACGTTAGAAAACCAGGAGAATATACTGCAGAACATATTTTGGATGTTCCGTCAACTCCTTTAGATTTTTTAAATGAGCACTTGGCAGAATTTCCAAAAGAAGACAATTTCTACTTGCATTGTGCTGGTGGTTATCGTTCTATGATTGCTGCTTCTATTTTAAAATCACGTGGTTATCATAATGTAATTAATGTTTTGGGTGGGTTTTCGGCAATAAAAAGCACAAGTATTAAAACAACAAATTACGTTTGTCCATCTACTTTGAAATAGAAAAATGAAACAATTATTTTTTACCAATTGGCATTTTATGCGCTATTTAAGAGTAGCCATAGCATTTTTTTTATTTTATAATGCCTATGAAACACGCCAATGGTTTTTTATAGTGTTTGGTTTTTTTTTCTTGACACAAGCACTATTCAATTTAGGATGCGGTGCAATTGGTTGTGCAGTTAATGATGATAAAAAAAAGTAATTATGAATACTAAATTTCAAGATTTAATAAATTCTGATACACCAGTTTTAATTGATTTTTATGCTACTTGGTGTGGACCATGCAAAATGCTTTCTCCAATTTTAAAAGAAGTTAAAGACAATTTTGCTGATAGTCTTTCTATTATAAAAGTAGATGTCGATAAAAATCAAGAACTTGCAGCACAATATCAAGTACGAGGCGTTCCTACAATGATGTTTTTTCAATCAGGAAAACAATTGTGGCGTCAATCTGGTGTTCTTTCTAAGCAAGATATAATTGC
Organism: Flavobacterium sp.; assembly: GCF_043778725.1. Classification (GTDB taxonomy): domain Bacteria; phylum Bacteroidota; class Bacteroidia; order Flavobacteriales; family Flavobacteriaceae; genus Flavobacterium. Next base: position 8,117 of record NZ_JAYWFT010000043.1, read on the forward strand.
AACAATAGTAGCAAAATCTAGTATCAAATAATTTTTTTATAAAATAATAAAAGACAAAAATATAATTATGTTAAATTTAAGAAGGTTAATTTACTTTTTTTATATATTTGACTTATAAACTGGAAATTAATAAATAAAACAATAAAAAAATGAAAAAAGTAGTTTCAATGTTAGCAGTAGTTGCTTTCTTATTTTCAATGAATGTTAATGCTCAAGAACCAGCTCAGAAGAAGAAAAAAGCTAAAACTGAAAAATCTTGTGGTAAAGAAAAAAAAGGTGGATGTTGTGCAGATAAAAAAGCTGAAGAAAAGAAAGCTTAATTTTTGTAAACAAATAGAAGTAAAGATGTTCAAGTAATTGGACATCTTTTTTTTTATTGTAAACTTCCAAAAGCAAAAAAAATGTAAATCATAACAACTTTTATGTAATTATTTAAAACCTTTATTTTGGAACTTTGCGAGGTAAGAATTAATTTACTAAATAAAGTCCCATATCATGAAAAAACAAGTACAATTTGTAATAGCACTTTTAATGCTTTTCTCAATAAACAATTTTGCGCAAGCACCCAATCTTGGTACAAGTGCTAATTTTGTTCTTTTTACATCGGTTGGAGCTATTACCAATACAGGAACATCACATTTAACAGGTCATGTAGGTTCCAATAGTGGCTCTAGTACCGGATTTGGAAATGTTGATGGTGTAATGAATGATAGTAATTTAATAAGTGCACAAGCAACTGCCGACTTGAACTTAGCTTACAATCAATTAAATAGTGCTATTCCTAATTATTTTATTGCTCCACAATTAGGAAATGGGCAAATAGTAACTCCTGGAATATATTCTTTGCCAAGCGTTAGTTCTTTAAATCTAGATTTGACACTGGATGCGCAAAATAATCCTAATGCGGTTTTTATATTTCAAGTTCAAGGTGCTTTTTCTACAACAGCTTTCTCCGAGGTAAAGTTGGTAAATGGTGCACAAGCTTGTAATGTTTTCTGGAAAATTGAAGGAATGGTAAATATGGCAACTGGAACCATTATGAAAGGAACAGTTGTGGCTAACAATTCGGCAATAATTATGAATACAGGCGTTAATCTAGAAGGAAGAGCATTGTCTACATCTGGGGCTATTTCTGTAAGCGGAATTTCATCTGTAAAACCTATTGGATGTGCAAGTCCTGTTTTAAACGGACCAATTGCGCCCTATTTAAATAGTGCTGTTTGTTATACTTTATTTTCTTCTAACGGATCGGTAACTAATGCCGGAATTACAACAGCAACTGGCGATATAGGTACTAATGTAGGCTTGACTACTGGTTTTAATGTTTTAAATGTTAATGGATTTATTCATCCTATTCCAGATACTTCAACTGCTGCTGCTGCTGCTGATTTATTGGTAGCTTACAATTATTGTAATACAATACCATTTGATATAGAATTGTTATATCCAGCGCAGTTTGGAAACGATTTGGTGCTTACACCTCACACTTATTTACTAAATGCAGCAACAAATCTTACTGGGAATCTATATTTAAATGCTCAAAATAATCCCGATGCTGTTTTTGTGATTCAAATAAACGGAGCACTTTCTACGAGTACTTATTCTAAAGTTTTTTTAGTAAATGGTACACAAGCTAAAAATGTTTTTTGGAAAGTAGATGGCGCTGTTTTAATAAATGATTATTCTGAGTTTAAAGGAACCATAATTTGCAATAATGGTGCAATAGATTTAAAATTGGGTGTTCAATTAAATGGACGCGCAATGACAACTAATGGCGCTTTAAGTACAGCATCAATAACATCAATAATGACTCCAGGTTGCGCAACAATGGGATTAAACAATTACAATTCCGAGATTAAAATGGCAGTTTTTTATCCAAATCCTTTTAATAATTTTATAAATGTAGTTTTGAATGACGCATTAAATTTAGAAAATACTAGCTTAGTTTTGTACGACGTTTTTGGAAGAGAAGTAAAGAATATTATTTTATCTGCATTAGAAACTCAAGTTGAGGTGAGTGATTTTTCTTCTGGATTTTATTATTATAAGGTTTTTAGTTCGGATAAAATGATTCAGTCTGGCAGTTTAGTTGCTCAATAATTTTTATTTAAAAACACGTAAAAGTACCTAGATAGCATTCAATTGTGAACATTACTTTTGCTTTAGTTAGTTTGGTTTAATAAATAACTCTGTGACAGTTTTAATTTTTAGTCACAGAGTTTTTTTTATATTAACCATTTTAATAAAGTTTTCTCTAAGTCAGATTTTATAATTGGTTTGGGTAAGTAATCATTCATTCCACATTCAAGGCATCTTCCTTTATCGCCTTCCATTATTCCTGCCGTTAGAGCAATTATTGGTATTACAGCTCCTTTTTCTAGATTTCTAATTTCTATAGTTGCCTCATATCCATTTTTATTTGGCATTTGAATATCCATTAAAATAGCATCTATTTTTTCTTTTTTATAAAATTCTAGAGCTTCATTACCATCACAGGCTTCAAATAAATGAACATTTGGCAGCATTTTTTTTAAAATTGTTTTTATCAGCAATGTGTTGATTTTATTATCTTCAACAATTAAAATATTTTTATTTTTTAATGAATCAAGAGGTCTAGTTTGGTTTATAATTATCTCATCATTTTTTTTAGTACTTATCGTTCTTTTTTGTTTTGCTTTTTTCAAGTCTATCACAAAGTAAAAATCACTTCCTTCACCATGTTTACTTTTTAATTCTAGTTTGCTTTTCATTAATCCCAATAGATTGTTTGTAATTGCTAGTCCCAAACCGGTGCCACCAAATTTTCTATTTGTAGAGTTATCAACTTGAACAAATGAACTAAATATTTTTTTATTATTGTCTAATTTTATTCCGATTCCTGTATCTCTAATTGAAAATTTCAATCTAGAATAGTCGTTTTCATCAATTGATAATTCGCTTATGTGTAACTCTACTTGTCCCGAATTTGTAAATTTCATGGCATTGCTCAATAGGTTTACCAATATTTGTTTTATTCTTACAGAATCTACATAGATATTTTTTGGAACATTTTTATCAATAGTTAAGAGCAATGCTATTTTTTTAGTATCTGCTTGATATTTAAATAAATTTATAATTTGATTTGTTAATTTGTCTAAGCTAATATTCTCTAGAATTAAATCTAATTTTCCAGATTCTATTTTAGAAAAATCTAATATATCATTTACAATATCCATCAATGAAGTAGCAGATTCATTGATTGTATTCATATATTGAGATTGATTTTTCTTTAAATTAGATTCCATCAATAAATGTGTAAAACCAATAATTCCGTTTAAAGGAGTTCTTATTTCGTGACTCATATTGGCTAAGAAATCGGTTTTGGCTTTACTAGCAGATTCGGCCATTTCTTTAGCTTTTATTAGTTCCATTTCCATTACCTTTTGTTCAGTAATGTCTATAAAACTAATAACCATTTCATTAATTTCATCTTTTAAATCATAAACAGGAAAACCATTAATTAAAAGCCATACAACATCATTAGTTTTTTTTCTTTTAACACCAATAATAATATTCTTAATTGCTTTTCTAGTTTGCGATATAATGTTTACTGGATATTTATCTACAGGTAATGATTTGTTGTTTTCGTCTAGAAAATTCCAAGTATGATTGGTGTCTTTTAGCCCAGTTATTTCGTTTTCTGTAAGACCTAGAAGTTCTAGTGCTTTTAGATTATTTAGAATTATAGAGGTATTTGCTGCATGAACAATTACGCCGGCATCAAGATTATTGAGTAAACCTCGGTACCGTTCTTCACTTTTATTGAGCGCAATTTCCGAATTTTTGTTGGCTGTAATATCTCTAGAAAGACAAATAAAATGAACGTTATTTCCTTTCACTTGATTCATAGGTGAGATAGACAACTCAAACCAATAAACACCATTTGGGAGTTCTAAAGAATATTGATGACCTATAGATATTCCTTTTTCTTTGGCTTCTTTTAGTGCAAAATTACAAATATTGGCAGCATCTGGCGGCAGTACATCATAGTAACTTTTTCCAATAAATTCTTTAGCAGGAATAGAAAGTAAATCTTCATTTCTTGAATGATAATTATAAATTATAGTGTCAGATCCAATTTCAAACAATAAATCGGGAATAGCATCTAGAATACTTTCTAGTTTTTTATTAATTTTTTTAAATTCATCTTCGGCATTTTTACGATCGGTTATTTCGGTTATAGAACCAATAAAACCAATAACTTCATCTTTTGTGTTTTTTTGAGGTATTGCTTTTCCCATAACCCAAGTTATAGAACCATCTGGTCTAACAAAACGATACTCTGTAAGTACAATTTCTTTTTTATTTTGTGCTTGTTGTTTACATTCTTCCAATAAATTAGCTCTATCCTCAGGATGAACAGATTTAATCCAGTTAAATCCTAATGCTTCTTTAAAGGACAAACCAGAAATTTGACACCACATTGGGTTTACATAAGTTGTAGCGCCATTGGCATCAGTATTAAAAATTCCAACAGGAGAATATTCTGTTATGGTATGGTATCTTTGCTCGCTTTCTAGAACTGCTGCAACCGCTTTTTCTCTTAATTTTTCTTTTTCTAAAATGTCTAATGCAAACGAAACATCACCTGTTGCTTCTTCAAGTAAAAGAATTTCTTCCGAATCAAAAAAGTTCTTTTCTGTAGCATAAAAGGTAAAGGTTCCTATTACTTTATCCATCTTTTTTATAGGCAACGACATCATACTTTGATAACCTCTTTTTAACGCTTCTTCTTTTAATGGAAGCATTATTACATCAGTTTCTATATCATTGCAAACAATGTATTTTCCATCTTGAATGGCTTTACCAATTGGTCCAAAAAAACTGTAATGGGAATTTTCTTTAAAGATTTTTTTAGCTTTAAGCAAGTAATTTTTATTATCTCCTGCAACCATTACAGGAACTAATTCTTGGGTTTCTTGATTTATCATTCCAATCCAAGCCATTGTAAATTTGCCAAATTCTACAGCAATATTGCACGCTTCTCTATATAAAACCTCTTCTTCGGTAGTTCTAACAATCATCTGATTTATTTGACTGATAAAGGCATACAAACGATTTGCTTTAATTATTTTTTGGTCAGACAATATTCTATTTGTAATATCGGTTACAATTCCGTGACAAATTACAGTTCCTTCAGATTCAACTACTGGTAAAGAGTTTACTTCATGCCACACCAAGCCTTTAGTAGGATGAAAGTAACGATATTGTTCTTTTAACGGTACAAGATTTGTTTTTGTATTTACTATACTTTGCTTAATAAATTCAATATCTTTAGGATGAATTAAAGCGAAAATTTTATTGGCATCATTTTCAATATCATTAAAAGTAAAACCATAAATTTCTTCAATAGCATTACTTGCATAAGGATAACATAGCGTTTTATCTTTATTTTGTCGCATAGAATAAATAAGACCTGGAGATGTTTGTGCAATTTTTGCAAATTTGTCTCTTTCATCTTTCAATAATTCTTTGGCTTTTTTACTCTCGGTAACGTCACGCATATTAGTTACAATTCCCTTTATTTGTGGGTCGTCTAACATATTATTTATAATTCCTTCCATCCAAATATAGTGTCCTTTCTTATGCTTAATTTGGATTAAAAAAGGTATTGGACTACTAGGATTAGCAATGGCTTTTTGCAATGCCTCTTTTATGGTTTCTACATTGTCTGGATGAACATAGTCAACTGCCGAAATTTTTTCGTATTCTTCATGCGTCCAACCAGTAATTTTTGACGAGGCGGCACTTCTAAAAAGGACATTTAAATTTTCATCTATTAATGAAATTACGCTTTCATTATTTTCTAATAAAGCGCGAAATAATCTCTTTTTTTTATCTAATGCCTCAAGTGCACTTTTCTTGTCTGTAATATCTTTAACGAATCCTAAAATACGATTTTCAGATAAAACAATAGCATCTACCAAGCGCCATCTTACTTCTCCATTTTTGTGAAGTGCTTTAAATTCGCCTCTATATTTACCTTTCTCTAATAGTATTTTATATTGAGTATGGTAATCGTGAACGGAATCTGGCGAAGCCAAATCTCCATATTTCATTGTCAAAAGTTCTTCCTTAGTATATCCTGTAATTATTGATGCTGCCGGATTTACTTCTAAATAGTTTCCTTTTTCATCTAAAACAAAAACACCATCTGGAGCATTTTCAATGTAATTTATGAATTTTTCATTATTTTTTTCATTTAACTGTCTAGTCAAATTTTCTATGTCATTTTTTTGATCTTCAACTATTTTGAGTAAAGTTTCATAGGTGTGTAAATGTTTATCCATACTCATTAAATTTTATGATATAAATTTACTAATTAAATTAATAATTCAATGAAAAATATGTTAAAATATTGGTGGATGCTTAAATATTAGTTTTTTTATTTTTTTGTAATTCAATAATAATCAACTAAAAAACAGGGGTTTCTACGTATATGAATTCACAATTTTTAATTTCAAATTTGCATACACACAAAACATAATTATTAACTAATTTAAAAATAATGGAAAAACAAATGCCTAAAAGTTATTTTAAGATGCTTCTTTTACTTGTTTTATTAGCAAGTTTACTAGTATCTAGTGCTTAAACTACTACTGTAATTCTTAAATTTCTTTGGAGGGTTTCTTATATTGCCAATTAGGAATATTTTAGAATTATTAATATTTTTTTAATCCTTACCTTATAAATATTTAATCTTTATTATTATGAAAAAAAATACTTTTTTTAAAAAAATTAGTAATGTAATTTTACTTTTACTTTTACTTTTTTCTTGTCGACAAGCTATTGCTCAATGCTCGTTTAATACACCAGTTACAATAGCATCTTCTGCTAGTGTTTCCTTAAGTGGATGTCCAATAAGATATTATAAATTCTTTTTAAACGCAAGTCTTTGTTCGTCGGTAACTTTTGATACTTGCATATCAGGAACTTTTGATACCATACTTACAGTCTATAATCCAACTGGTACAGTTATTGCTGTAAACGATGATTCTTGTAATTTACTATCTTCCGTTTCGGTTCAGGTAAGTGGGTATGCTTATTTGATTGTTGGGGTTAGTGATTACAACGGAACTTCATCAGGCTCTTGTACTTTAAGAGTTACAAGCTCAACAACTACTATAACCGCGCCAATTGCAACATCAAACCAATCATTTTGTTCAGGTGCGACTGTTTCAAATTTAGTTGCATCTGGATCTAATTTAAAATGGTATTCTTCATCATCTTCGGTTACAGCTTTAGCGTCTAATACTGTTTTGCAAACCCAAACTTATTATGTATCGCAATCAACTGGAACTTGCGAAAGTTCTAGAACAGCTGTAAATGTTATAGTTAATCCAAAACCAGCAATTCCTACATCGTCTAATCAATCTTTTTGTTCTGGAGCTACAGTGGCAAATTTAGTTGCTACAGGAACTAATTTAAAATGGTATTCAACAGCTT
>NZ_JAYWFT010000044.1:0-6173 GCF_043778725.1 Flavobacterium sp.
AATCCGTTAATTAATGCTCCAGCAGAAGTTACAATTGGAGTAGGAAAGTCGTTGGCTATAGTTTCCTGATGTAAATTTACTTCCGATACGCAGTGATAACCTCTTCCCATACTCATAATGGCAACCAAACAAGCATAGCCCATAACGTCAACATGTGCGTCAGAAAGTTCTTGAGCACATTTCAAACTCATGGCGTCCATGGCTTCTAGTTCTTCTTTAGTTACTTTTTTCATTCGCATTCTACTAGAATGAAATGTAAAACGTTCTGGCAGAATAGTTTCGCGTGAACGAAAGATTGCTGGTATTTCGGTTTCCATCGTTACGTTACTTGATGGTACTATTTGTCCTATTTTGTATTTTTTCATTTTATATTTTTTTTGGACGCAGATAAAACGGATATTCTAACGCGGATTAAAAACTGATTTTTTATATTTCCTTAACCGTATTCACAATAGTCCCAATTCCTTCTATAGTAGCTTCCACAACATCACCATCGCACATCCATTCCTGCGGATTTCTTCCTGCACCAACGCCAGATGGTGTTCCAGTTGCTATAATATCGCCTGGTTCTATGGTAAAAATCATACTTAAATCTTCAATCAAATCATTGATGTTGAAAAGTAGAAATTTGGTATTTGAATTTTGTTTTTCAACTCCATTTACTTTCAGTGATAAATTCAGGTTGTGCGGATTTTCGATTTCGTCTTTGGTAACTAAAATTGGTCCCATCGGTGCAAAGGTATCTTGACCTTTTGACACAATCCATTGACCTTCACGACGGCAATCACGCGCTGAAATATCGTTGATTACAGTGTAACCAAAAACGTAATTCATGGCATCTTCCTTAGCAACGTATTTTCCTTTTTTACCAATTACAACTGCCAATTCCACTTCCCAATCCAATTGTTCGGTTAGTTTGGTGTTTTTGATAATTTCGGTATTTGTTGCTGTAACGGTTGTTGGTGGTTTTGAAAATATGATTGGTTTCTGTGGTAATTTTCCGGTTGTGTCTAATGTTCTTGCACTTTCTGCAACGTGTTCGGTATAATTCAATCCAATTCCGATGATGTTTTTTCTTGGTTTTTCTATAGGAGCAAGGATGGTTACTTCGTTCATTTCATAAGCAACTTCGTCGAAGAATTCTTTTGAGGTTTCTGAAATTATTTCGGTGATTTCTACAATGATTTCAAATCCCAGATCAATTAATTCCAGCATATCATTTGGTAACGGAAAATTGGAGATTTCTCCAAAATCTTCCATATCAATTACTTGATTGTTGTGGATGAAGCCTAATCTTGCTTCGGTGTCTTGTGTTTTGTAGGTTAAAAGTTTCAATTTGTATAAAGTTTAATGTTGTTTAAAAATTGTTTATTTTGTTCAAATGTTTTTTTAAATAGCCCTGATGTTAGGGAAAAACCTCGCCTTTTTTGGCGAGTTTTGGAAAAGCAGCAGGAAAATGGATTACTAAAATGCCCAAGCCATTCGCTTCTAAATAATCTGATTTCCGTTATTTTCTTCCAATTCTCGAGACTGATATAATCCTAATTTTTCAATTACTGGTAAATCATTAAATGAAAACAAACAGGCATCTTCAGTTTCGGATAAATTGTGATGTTCGTGCCAAGCCCAAGATGGAACACAGAAAATATCACGTTCTTTCCAGTCAAATCGTTTTCCGTTGATGATGGAATAACCGTGACCTTTGGCGCATTGATAAACGAATGAACCTGTGTGTTTGTGTGCTTTTCCTTTGAAATTGGCTGGTAATAATTGCATTGATGCGCTCATAGTTTGCATTACATGTCCGCCAGTTAAAGGATTGGAATACTGCATTAAAATTCCGTCAAACGGATTGATTTCATTCACTTTTACGGCTTCCAACAACGCTGGATAAACGGTTTTCCAAGTATATTTGAATAAAGGAGAATAGGGTTTGTCCCAAACTTTATCGGCTGGAATAAATCCAGAAGTTCCATAAGTAATTGGAGAATAATTTACTGGAAAATCTAAATTTTGTTTGCCATTATAAACGGCATAATCATTTGCTTCAAGCGCATTTACCAAAGGAATATCCAATCCGTCTTGCCAAATGCATGTTTTTCCGTTTGCATCAACGCCATGCTCGTGCCAAGTGGAATTAGGTGTAATCACGAAATCGTTGACTTCAAACGTGATTTTGTTTCCGTCAACAACGGTATATCCGCCTTCGCCTTCCATAATAAATCGCAATGCCGACGCTTTATGCTTGTGCGCTGATGTACTTTCGCCTGGACGTGTAACTTGAATTCCTGTGTACAACCAACCTACAGCTGCTGAAACGTCTTTTCGATTATCGTTTACTAGATAAACAACGCGTCTTCCTGCTTGTTCTGGCGTAACTAATTCGGATGATTTTAGTACTAATTCGCGCAAATCATAGTATTTCCAAAGCATTGGAACGGATGAACTTCTTGGTTCCCAAGGCTCGATGTCGTTGGCAACTGTCCATAATGCGCCAGCTCCAAGGGTTTCTAATTCTTTGTAGTAGGCTTCGAGTTCGGGTGTGTCGTGAACTCGTGCTCTTCCTATTTGATCGTCTGAAAAATTATTTGTTTCCATTTTTTATTGTCTTTTTGGCTAAAGCCAATCGTTTTGTTCATTATTTATTTACAATGGGTTAAAATCCATTGCTATTGAGCTATTCTGCATCATTAAATTTTTGAAACCCAAATTTATCAATCAATTCCTCATATTCATCTTGAAAAGATTTTTTATTATGATGACCTTCTTGATTTTTTATATAATTCCTTACTTTTTCAATAACTGATTCTGAAACTGATACTGCAAAATATTCATCTTGCCATTGAAATTTATCTAAGATAAACTTTTGCTTGTTGAACCAAAATGCCGATTCGCCTTTTATTAATTGCATGACTTTGCTAATTGTTTGCTCTGTTCCTAATGATACTAAACAATGACAATGATCATTATATCCATTTACAAAGTCTACAAAAATGCCTTTCTTGTCTGCATTTTCTTTAATATGTTTCCACATGGCTTTTCTCATTTCTAATGTTTCAAGATGAGGAACTCTATTTTTTGTACTCCAAACAAAATGAATATAAACTTTTACAAATGGCATATATTTTTATTTTTATTTTTTAATCCACAGGTTAAAACCTGTGGCAATTGATTATAAAACCTGTGACAATTATTATAAAACCTGTGGCAATTGATGATAAAACCTGTGACAATTATTATAAAACCTGTGGCAATTGATTTTTAGAAATAATATTATTTAATTTATTTTTATTTGACTTACTTTTTAATTTTGTTCATTAATTGCCTTTGGCTTTAGCCAAAGGATTAGAAAATAGTATGATTGGCTTTAGCCAAAATTTTATCTCTTATTAAACTCTTCATGATTATCAATAAAGGTGATTTTTCGAGTGGGAGCAATGTTTACTCGTAAGTCAAAAATATCAAATCTATTGTAATGTCCGAGAATGTCGTGCATTTGTTTTGGTTGGATGCATTTCTGCAAATCGATATCAGCGTAAACAATTCCTTCGTCATCTATTAATGGTTCGCCAACAACTGCGCCATTCGGACCAATAATTCCCGAGAAAGCAGAATTTTTACGTGTTAATAATTCGTCTACATTGGGAACATCATTTCGCAAGGCATCTTTTATTTCTTGCGAAATTGTAGAACACGAAACTATTGTAAATAATTTTCCTTCAAATGAATGTGCTGCAGCTCGAATTTTAATTGCTTCTGCCATATCGTAATCTGGTGGAGCAACCGGAAGTGAAATGTAGTTGGCAATATGAATTAATTCGCCTTGAGAAAGTAGTGTGAATCTTGCTAATGTGTTAGTGTTTTCACCACAAGCTAAAGTTCCAATTGGACCAATTTCTGTATCGTACACTTTTAAAGATGAACCGTCGCCAGAAGTCCAAGTTAGTTTTTCTGCCCAAGTTGGAACTAATTTTCGATGTTTTCCAATTAGATTTCCGTTGTTATCGATTATTAAATTGGTGTTGTAAATTTCGCCGTAACTATCGCCGCGTTCATTTATTCCGATGACGATGTGGCAATTGAATTCTTTAGCCGCTTGAAATAACGGTTTCATTGATTCGTCTGTAACTTTTACTGAGGATTTATATAATTCTTCATACCATTTACTTCCTTGAACTGGCGTCATGATCCAATTCCAATAAGGATAACCAGCAACAAATACTTCTGGAAAAGCAACAAGATTTGCGCCATTGGATGTGGCTTCTTTTATGAAAGAGATTACTTTGTCAATAGTTTTTTCTACGTTTAGAAAAACTGGTGATGTTTGTACTGCAGCTGCTTTGAATTTTGGAAAGTTCATTGTTTATTTTTTTTGGACGTGGATGAAACGGATTTACAAACGCGGATTTTAATGGATTTTATATTTTAATACTAAATCTTCTTTTGATTTATAATATTTATTTTTCAACCTAAAGATAGTTCCATTGGTGGGAATAGTATCATTAATTCCTGATTTATATTGAATTATAAATCTGTACTTTTTTTGGTATTTAATTGGACCTTGAACTTCTTTTACTTTTATAATATCTAATAAAATTTCTTTTGAAATTGTTGTATCAACTACAATTACTTCTTCAGGATAACCTTTCAAAATAGTTATTCTACTTACATTCTTTAAATCAATTTCATTCAAACTGTTTTCTTTTGTTTCACAAGAATTAAAAGTTAAACCACATAATAAGAGATATTTTAATTTTCTTCTCATTGTATAAATTTAGAAATCTTATTTTTCATCTCCACATTAAAAGGTTCCGCTTTTATGTCGTTTTTGTTTTCTTGAAAGGCAATGTTTACTAATGTTACTTCGCCTTCAAGACAGGTTTTTCCTTGTTCGTCTTCGAATTTAAATCCGCATAGGATGGAAGCAGAGCCAAGATTTTTAACCCATAGTTTTTTGGTTAGGATTTCTCCTAATCGTGCTGCTTTTTTGAACTGGACTTTTAAATCTACAGTTGGAATTCCGTTGGTTTCGTGCATTTTAGAAAATGGTCGGTCGAGTGCTTCTTCAAACCAATCTTCGACTAGACAATTTAGCATTTCTAGAAATCTTGGATAGAATACAATTCCGGCGTAATCTACATGCTGGAAACGAATTTTTTCTTGTTTTATAAAGGGTTGGTTCATTTTTTTTATTTTTTTAGCCACGAATTACTCGAATTTGCACAAATTATTACTGTTGTCTTTCTAATCCTCAGATTTTACTGACTTTTACTAATTTTTTAATTAATCACTTAACATTGCTGATAAGTTTAGCCCAGATAGTAGTGGAAATCCTTTTCTTTTTTTTCTTTAAAAAAGAAAAGATTGCAACGGATAGCTGGAAATAGCTCCTAAAAAAAAATTAAAAATGTTCTACGCTTGCGCGTTTCCAAGCTTTAAAAAGATCATTGGAAACGGTGCTTCCGTCTAGTAATGAGCCGGTTTTTATCTCTGGATAGGTTTCTTCAAATGTTTGTGTTTTGCTTAAATTTACGCGTGTACTTACCACAGAACGATCGACTTTGTCTGGATGATCGATTCCGGCTGATGCCATTAAATCCATTGCAGATTTTACAGTTTCGTGTTGGAAACGTGCCACACGAATACTTTTTTCTTCGGGAACCAAACCTTTTGTTAATCTTGGATCTTGCGTTGCAACTCCAGTAGGACAAGTATTTGCGTGACATTCTAAGGCTTGAATGCAACCCAAGGCAAACATCATTCCGCGTGCTGAATTGCATAAATCGGCTCCAAGTGAAAGATTTCTGATAATGTCGAAACCTGTAATTACTTTTCCGCTACAGATTATTTTGATTTGGTCTTTGATTGCAAAACCGTTTAAGGCATCGTAAACAAAGGCAACTGCGTCGCGTAAAGGCATTCCAACATGGTCTGAATATTCTTGTGGTGCTGCGCCAGTTCCGCCTTCGCCACCATCGACAGTGATGAAATCGAGATAGGTTTTGGTAGCAACCATAGCTTTACAAATGGATAGAAATTCAGATTTGTTTCCGATGCAGATTTTCATTCCGATGGGTTTTCCGCCTGAACCGTTTCGCAATAATTTCACAAATTCCATTAATTCTAACGGATTGGTAAATGCCGAATGCGTTGGCGGTGAAATAATATCGTGA
>NZ_JAYWFT010000045.1:0-2333 GCF_043778725.1 Flavobacterium sp.
TTATGTTAGTTTTGGCCAACAAAGCTATCAAGAAGGATGAAGATCTCGTAAAATCTGTTGATCGATTGAGGTAAACCTATAAACTTAGTTTATTAGTGCGAAGAGAATCCGAGACGAAAGTTTCGGATTTTTTTGTTAGAAGCCAATCCAGCTTTCCATTCCAAGTTTTTCTAAAAACAATAAGTTTTTCTAAAATTTTTAAAAGAGCTTCCGTTGGTCGCTTTTTAAAAATAAGAAAACCTAAATTATTTTTTAGAAAAAGCTTTCCATTGCAATCTGGGCTAGAACATTAGATTATCAAAAGACAAAACACTGAACACTGAAAACTGAGCACTAAAATCTGACAACTACTTCTTCCCTATTTCAACAATCTCCAAACTCTGAATTTTATCGCCAGCAATTTCAAACCGTAACATTGTTCGCACTTGATGAAATCCATAAATTCCGCATGCACCAGGATTCATGTGAAGTAAATTCAAACTCTTATCAAATTGTACCTTTAATATATGTGAATGTCCACAGATGAATAATTTTGGCGGATTCAATTTAATCTCCTCACGAATTGCCTGATTGTACTTTCCTGGATAACCACCAATATGTGTAATCCAAACATCAACACCTTCACACATAAATCTATTATTTAACGGAAATTCCATTCGAGCTTTATCGTCATCAATATTTCCATAAACTGCTCTTAGTGGTTTTAGCTTTTTTAAAGTATCAGTTACAACCAAATCGCCAATATCTCCAGCATGCCAAACTTCATCAGCTTGGTTTACATATTTTAAAATAGTATCGTCTATATAACTGTGGGTATCAGAAAGAAGAAGGATTTTTTTCATATTATTTGTCGCAAAGGCGCTATCTCACAAAGTTTTTTTTCGACACGAATTGCACGAATTCATTGTCCATAAAATTTCACTAATTATAAAACTTCGTTTTATTTATTATTATGAAATCACAACTCAGCAAAGTTAATTATTTAGGAAAACTTTAGCCATTTTATCAATTAAAATCTTTGTAAATTTGCCAAGGTATTTCTAACTGAACACTACCAACTGAAACTGAATACTAAATTTTGAGATACTTTCTAGAATTTGCATACAAAGGAACTAACTATCACGGATGGCAATATCAGCCAAACGCAACTTCTGTTCAAGAAACTTTGACCAAAGCAATTACTACAATTTTGAAAACAGAAATTGAACTCGTTGGCGCTGGCAGAACCGATTCTGGTGTTCATGCCAAGCAAATGTTTGCACATTTTGATTATGATTTAGAAATTGATATTCCATATTTAATACATAAACTTAATTCGTTTTTACCAAAAGACATTGCCGTATTAGATTTTCATAAAGTTCATGACGATGCACATGCACGATTTGATGCAAAAAAAAGAACGTATGAATATCATATTCATACCAAAAAAAATGCTTTCAAAAGTGACGATTCTTGGTATAATAAGCACGAATTAAATCTTGAAAAAATGAACGAAGCTTGCAAAATCCTTTTCAATTATATTGATTTTGAATGTTTTTCTAAAGTTCATACCGATGTCAATACTTTTAATTGTACGATATTTGAAGCAAATTGGAAACAAAATAACGACAAATTAATATTTACAATTTCTGCCGATAGATTCTTAAGAAATATGGTTCGCGCAATTGTTGGCACTATGATAAATATAGGATTAGAAAAAGTATCTTTGATTGATTTTACAAAAATTATAGAGAGTAAAGACCGAAATAAAGCCGGATTTTCGGTTCCGGCACACGGATTGTATTTGACGAAAGTTGAATATCCTTTTTTAATAAATAATATATAAAGAATAGACATCATCTAAAATTTGATATCTAAAATTGATTTATGAAAGCAAAAGCGTTTGACGTACGTTTATTTAAACGAATTCTAAAATATACAAAACCCTATAAAATTTTGTTTTATGGAGTTATTTCTTCTGCAATATTATTAGCAATTTTTGCTGCTCTTCGTCCATTTTTATTGAAACTTACAGTTGATAGTTACATAAAACCAAAAGATCAAAACGGATTGTTAATGTATGTTTCCTTCATGGGAATTGTACTTTTATTGGAAGGAATTTTCCAATTTTACTTTGTTTTTTGGGCAAATGGATTGGGGCAAAACATCATAAAAGACATTCGAACAAAACTTTTCAAACACATGTTGAGTTTTAGAATGAACTATTTTGATAACGCTCCAGTTGGTCAATTAGTTACACGTTCTGTTTCGGATATTGAGCAAATTGCACGCATTTTCAGTCAAGGACTTTTTATGATTATTAGTGATTTACTAAAAATGACAACTTGCCTACT
>NZ_JAYWFT010000046.1:0-15430 GCF_043778725.1 Flavobacterium sp.
AATTTTATGCAATCTTCTTTAAATGCATAATCATATTTAACTTTTCTTTCCATAAAAAATGCCCCAAATAGTGTCTAACTTTTTGGGGCATGTCCAATTAGTAATTAATTCGGAGTTTTTTTTATGAGCGAATGGCTCGGGATTTATCAGCAATCCATATTCCTGCTTTCCATTCCCATCTCGTCCCAAAAGACGAGATTCCATTTCAATCAGGGCTAGGTAGTTTTTGTAGTGAGTTTTTGTTAACTTATTTCAAATAGATTCATTTTTACAAATCCATTTTCTTATTTTTGAACATTATAAAATATCAAATGAAATTTCTAACGTATTTATTTCTTCTAATCTCAATTCAAATGATGGCTGAAACCGACTTTGATAAGGCTGAAAAATTGTACCAACAAGAGAAATGGCAACAAGCCAAATCACTATTTGAATCATATTTAAAAGAAAACCCAAACAACTTCAAAGCCATTGAATATCTGGGAGATATTGCTGGACATCAAAAAAAATGGGACGAAGCCATTAAGCAATACAAAATTTTAAAAAATCAGTTTCCTAAAACGGCTAATTATTTTTACAAATACGGTGGCGCATTGGGAATGAAAGCCAAATCGGTCAATAAATTTAAAGCACTTGGAATGATTGATGAAGTTGAAAATTCTTTCCTTACAGCAGCTAAACTAGATTCCAAACACATAGATTCTCGATGGGCATTGGTTATTTTATACATAGAATTACCCGGAATTGTTGGTGGTAGCGAAACTAAGGCCAATAAATATTCGGAAGAATTAATGAATTTATCCAAAGTTGATGGCTATCTTTCCAAAGGATATATCGACGAATATTTCAATCGCTATTCTAAAGCAGAAACTAATTATATAAAAGCACACGAAATTGGAAATTCTAAAACTACATTTCAAAAATTATATAATTTGTATTTCAACAAAATGAAAGACAAATTAAAAGCACAAAAACTAAAAGAACAATTCGAAAAATAAGAAATAGTTTATGATGGTTTAAGATAGTTTAATCTTGTTTAAAATTGTTGAAAAACAACTCTGAACTGTTTAAACTTTTAGACTTTTAGACTTTTAAATATTTAAAATTTAAAAATGAGAACACATTTTATAGCCATTGGCGGTGCAGCAATGCACAATTTAGCTCTTGCATTACATAATAAAGAATATCAAGTTACAGGAAGCGACGATGCCATTTTTGAACCATCAAAATCTAGATTGAATAAAAAAGGATTACTTCCGACAGAAATGGGTTGGTTTCCAGAAAAAATAACTTCCGATATTGATGCGATTATTCTAGGAATGCACGCCAAAGCTGATAATCCTGAATTATTGAAAGCACAAGAATTGGGTTTGAAAATTTTTTCCTATCCCGAATTTTTATACGAACAGTCCAAAAATAAAACACGTGTAGTAATTGGTGGTTCACATGGAAAAACTACTATTACTTCAATGATTTTGCACGTCATGCATTATCACAATATTGAAGTCGATTATATGGTTGGTGCACAATTAGAAGGTTTTGAAACTATGGTTCATCTAACCGAAGAAAATGATTTTATAGTTCTTGAAGGCGACGAATATCTTTCTTCACCTATACACAGACGACCAAAGTTTCATTTATACCAACCCAATATTGCACTGCTTTCAGGAATTGCTTGGGATCATATTAATGTTTTTCCAACATTTGAAAATTATGTAGAGCAGTTTGAAATTTTCGTAAATCAAATTACAAAAGGTGGCATTCTTGTTTATAATGAAGAAGACGAAACGGTTAAAAAAGTAGCCGAAGAAACCACAAATACCATTAGAAGATTACCTTATGCAACGCCAAGTTATTCAGTCGAAAACGGAACAACCTTATTGGAAACGCCAGAAGGACCAATGCCAATTGAGGTTTTTGGAGCACACAATTTAAACAATTTGGCTGGGGCAAAATGGATCTGTCAAAATATGGGCGTTGACGAAGCAGATTTTTACGAAGCAATTGCAAGTTTCAAAGGCGCAAGCAAACGACTAGAAAAAATTGCAGAAGGAAAAGGAAAAGTAGCTTATAAAGATTTTGCACATTCACCAAGTAAAGTTTCGGCAACTACAAAAGCCGTGAAAAGTCAGTATCCAAATAGGAAATTAATTGCTTGTTTAGAATTGCATACTTACAGCAGTTTGAATGCGGAATTTTTAAAAGAATATCAAGGAGCACTAGATGCAGCAGATGTCGCAGTGGTTTTCTATTCGCCTGATGCTGTAAAAATTAAGCAGTTGGAAGAAGTGACCTACGACCAAATAGCGCAATCGTTCCAAAGAGAAGATTTAATTATTTATACCAATCCAACCGATTTTAAAGATTTTCTATTCAGTCAAGATTTTGACAATTCTGCTTTATTGTTAATGAGTTCAGGAAATTATGGTGGATTGAATTTTGATGAGGTTAAACAATTGGTTAATTAGATAATATGTCAATTAGAAAATAGTTATTCGCTGTCTTTCAAATTTTCTAATTGACGTATTTATAATGCCCAACAATTTCCCAACTAAACAAACAATCTTCAAGAACTTGACCATTTCCAACATTGTGAACTAGCATTGGACGTTTTCCGTCTTGAGATTTTTTATGTGTAATAATTCCAATATGAGGAAATTTATTGCCAATCATCCAAGTTACAATTTCTCCTGTTTTATAATCATTAGCATTCTCAGATATTGGTAATTTTGTTCCTTTTCTAGCAAAGAAAATTTCTAAATTAGGAACTCTTCTATGGTCAATATTGGTATCGCATTTTTTTAAACCCCATTTTTTTAAATTAGGATATAATGAGAAATTCTTGATCATATCCTCATGAACTTCTTTCTGCAAATCTATTCCAAGTTTTCTGTAGGCACGAATTACAACATCGGTACAAACACCAGTTTTAGCAGGAACATCACCATTCGGATATTTTATTGCAGTATAATTAGGCGTGTAAACAATAGTTGAATCAATGATAGAAATAGCCGCATTGGATAATTTCTCCTGAAAAGTAATTGGATTTTCAATTAAAATATGTGTTGATTTATCATTTATAAAAGATAAATTTTCAGATTTTTTACATCCAAAACAGGCGGCTATTAGTAGTAGAAAGGTTAAGTGTTTCATTTGTGTTTTTTTATCAAACGTAATTTATAACCATTTTATTTTGAAGCTATTAAAAAAATAAGTTTCTTTGTTCTTTAATAAACGCCAAAATAAATATGTACACACCAATCAACCAATGGGCTGAAGACGATCGCCCACGAGAAAAATTTCTTCTAAAAGGAAAATCTTCCTTATCAGATTCCGAATTACTAGCTATTCTTATTGGTTCTGGCTCGCGAAATGAAAGTGCCGTGCAACTTTGCCAACGTATTTTATTCTCTGCTAATAATAATTTGAACCAACTTGGAAAACTTTCAATTCAACAGCTCACAGAATTTAAAGGAATAGGTGAGGCAAAAGCAATTTCAATAGCTGCTGCGCTAGAACTAGGTCGAAGACGTCGATCTGAAGATGTAGTAGAACTTAATAAAATTACTTCAAGCAAAGCCGTTTTCGAGATTATGCAACCCATAATTGGTGAGTTAGCGCACGAAGAATTTTGGGTTTTATACCTTAATAATTCCAATAAAGTCCTTCATAAAGCGCAATTGTCTAAAGGCGGAATGACAGGAACGGTTGTAGATACCAGAATAATTTTCAAAACCGCATTGGAATGTAATGCAACTTCATTAATTTTGACTCACAATCATCCGTCAGGAAAGTTAATGGCAAGTGAACAAGATTTGTACATTACCAAAAAACTTAAATTGGCAGGTGAACAAATGGAAATTTTAATTATTGATCACATAATCATCACAGAAACTGGTTTTTATAGTTTTCAAGATGAAGGGATTTTTTAAAAAATGCAAGATATAACTGATATTTTTTTCGATTTAGATCATACGCTTTGGGATTTTGATAAAAATTCACAATTGGCATTTGATAAAATATTTAAAGAGCAACATCCAACAATTGATACTAACCAATTTGTAAAAATTTATGCACCAATAAATCAAGCCTGTTGGAAATTATATCAAGTAGATAAAATTTCGCATGAGGAATTGCGATATAAACGATTGAAAGATTCATTTGAAGTTTTAAATTATTTTATTTCGGATGACGATATTGATAAAATGGCGGAAGATTACATCACTTTTTTGCCCGAAAACAATAAGTTATTTGATGGTGCAATTGAAGTTTTAGAATATCTAAATGGTAAATATAAATTACATATTATAACCAATGGATTTGCTGAGGTTCAAGATAAGAAATTAAAAAATTCTGGAATATCAGATTATTTTATTTCTGTAACCAATTCAGAAATGGCTGGAGTTAAAAAACCAAACCCAAAGATTTTTGAATATGCGTTATCAAAAGCAAATACTCAAAAGAAAAATGCAGTCATGATAGGTGATTGTATCGATGCCGATGTTAATGGAGCTTTAAATTTTGGAATTGAAGCGATACATTTTAACGAAAGTAAAATAGAAATTCCAAGTCATATAAAACAAGTGAATCACTTAATTGAATTAAAAAATTATCTGTAATGAAAAAATATATTCTATTATTTTTATTGGTTTGTTCTGTTGCATTTTCTCAGAATTTAAATGATTACAAATACGCACTTGTTCCTTCTAAATTTACTTTTTTGAAAGAATCAAATCAATATGGGTTGAATCTCTTGACAAAATTGTATATGGAAAAATATAATTTTGAAACATATTATGATAACGACACATCATCTGATGAATTTATTAAAGAAAATTGCAACAAAGTTTTTGTTGATGTGATAGAAAACAACACACTTTTTAAAACTAAATTAACAATTGTCATAAAAGACTGTAAAGGAACACTATTGCTTACTTCTCCAGAAGGAAGCAGTAGTGAAAAAGAGCATAAGGTTGCATACACAATTGCTTTACGAATGGCTTTTGATAATTTTAGTGTTTTAAAAAATCATAAATTTCAACCTTCACAAAAAAGTTTAGGAGTGATTGGAGAACCAGCACAAGTTAAAAATGTATCTGTAGAAGTAAATTCAGAATCCAAATCAGATGCTACGCTTGTTTCTAATCAAGTTATTTTGTCAGGACAAATATATGCACAACCAATTGCTAACGGATTTCAATTGATAAATACAGAGCCAAAAGTGGTCTATAAAATATTTAAAACATCAATTAAAGATTTTTTCATTGCATCAAAAGGAAATGTGCAAGGTGTATTTTTTTCTAGAAATAATGAATTCTTTTTTGAATATTATCAAAACGATAAACTAGTTTCAGAAAAAGTAGAAGTGAAGTTTTAAACTACCTACTTAAATTGAATATTGAACACTAGTAATTGTACTTATCTTTCCAACGATTTTTTAAAAATTCTCTAGTTCCATTTTCTCTAGAATTACTTCCAGGATCGTAAAATTTTGTTTCCCTAATTGCATCGGGCAAATATTCTTGTTCACTAAAATTATTAGCGTAGTTATGTGAATATTGATATTCGTCGCCATAACCCAATTCTTTCATCAATTTGGTTGGCGCATTTCGCAAATGAATTGGAACAGGCAAATCACCGGTTTGTTTTACAATTGCTTGCGCTTGACCAATTGCCATATAACTCGCATTACTTTTAGGTGAAGTTGCTAAATAAACCGCACATTGACTCAAGATGATTCTGCTTTCAGGATAGCCAATTGTAGCTACTGCTTGAAAGGTATTGTTTGCCATTATAAAAGCCGTCGGATTGGCGTTACCAATATCTTCACTAGATAAAATCAACATTCTTCGTGCAATAAATTTTACATCTTCGCCACCTTCAATCATTCTTGCCAACCAATAAACAGCGCCATTTGGATCGCTTCCACGAATTGATTTTATAAAAGCCGAAACAATATCATAATGTTGTTCGCCAGTTTTGTCATACAATACGGTGTTTTGTTGCACTAAATCCAAAACTTTCTTATTGGTAATTGTAATTTGACCTTCAGGACTTGCGTTTACAACAAGTTCAAAAATATTTAATAGTTTGCGTCCATCGCCTCCAGAAAGTCGCAACAATGCTTCCGATTCTTTAATTTTTATTTTTTTGGAAGAAATTAAGATATCTTCTTTGATTGCTCGCTCCAATAGTGCCAACAAATCGTCTTTAGAAAACGGATTTAAAACATACACCTGACAACGTGACAATAACGCCGGAATAACCTCAAAACTCGGATTTTCAGTTGTTGCTCCAATCAAAGTTACCCAGCCTTTTTCTACAGCTGCCAAAAGCGAATCTTGCTGCGATTTACTAAAACGATGAATCTCATCAATAAACAAAATAGGATTTTTAGCCGTGAATAATCCGCCACTTTGTTTTGCCTTTTCAATCACATCACGAATGTCTTTTACGCCACTATTGATAGCGCTCAATTCATAAAACGGACGATTACTTTGCTTAGCAATAATCTGTGCCAATGTAGTTTTTCCTGTTCCGGGTGAGCCCCAAAAAATCATTGACGGAATAATGCCGCGAGCAATTTGTTGTGTTAATGATCCATGAGGTCCAACCAAGTGCAACTGACTAATATAATCTTCTAATTTCTGCGGACGAATGCGTTCGGCTAAAGGTGCTTCCATTTTTTAATTAGATAATTTTTCAATTAGATAATTAAACAATTATCTTAAAATATTTTATTTACAAATTTAAAACTATTAATTTGTTTTAGTAATTTTCTCATTGCCTAATTTTCAAATTATCTAATTAGTTCTGACAAAATAGCACTAAATAATTATTGGTTGTATTTTTGATATTAAGATTGTTAATATGAGACACACTAACGAACTTAATCATTTTAAATTTTCGCCAGCAACTTGGATTATTCCTACGTTTTTTTTGGTTGTTATTTGGTTTGTGTTTTATATAGACAATTCGTTAAACTTAGATTTAAACAACCACGGAATTTTACCAAGAACTTTCTCTGGGTTGCAAGGTGTGATTTTTAGTCCGTTTTTGCATGGCGATTTGAGTCATATCGCTAATAATTCGTTGCCACTTTTTATTTTAACAACGGCTTTAATTTATTTTTACAGAGAAGTTTCACTAAAAGTTTTGGTTTATGGTATATTATTTTCGGGAATTATCACTTGGATTATTGGTCGTGAATCTTATCATATTGGCGCTAGCGGATTGATTTATGTTTTGGTTTCCTTCATTTTCTTTAAAGGAATGATGACACAATATTATAGATTGATGGCATTGTCACTTGCTGTTGTAGTTTTATATGGCGGAATGATTTGGTATATTTTTCCAGATGTAGATCACAACATTTCTTGGGAAGGACATTTAGCCGGATTGCTAACTGGATTTGTATTTGCTGTTCGATTTAAAACACCCGATTACATAAAAGACATTCAATACCATTGGGAAAAACCCGATTTCAATCCTGAAGAAGATGCTTTTATGAAGCACTTTGACGAAAACGGCAACTTTGTTGATACTCCACATCCAGAAGAAAGTTTGGAAGTTTTAGAACAAGAAATACAACATAATAATATAGATTATGTTTATGTTTTTAAAGAAGCGACAGACAATAGTAAACAGTAAAATAGTTGGCTATCTAGCCCTGATAGGAATGAAAATAAAAAATGTCCCGAGTGTTTCGGGACATTTTTTATTGTAATGTATAGCAGGAATATGGGTTGCTAATAATGCCCAAGCTATTCGCTTCTAACTTATAGTATTTATTGACGTTGTCTTACCGTTTCATATAAAAAAGCTCCGCAAGCTACAGAAACATTCAATGAACCGATAGTTCCAAACATTGGTAACTTGGCTTTTGCATCAACAATTTTTAAAACCGATGGATTTATACCGCGGTCTTCACTTCCCATGATTATTGCAATAGGTTCGTTAAGCGCAATATCATAAATGTTATCTTCGGTTTTTTCTGTGGCTGCAACGGTTTTAATACCGCTACCTTGAAGGTAGAAAATTGCATCTTTTATATGATCTACTTTACATATTGGAACATTAAAAACGGCTCCAGCAGAAGTTTTTACGGTATCACCATTTACTGGTGCCGAACCTGTTTTTTGAACTATAATTCCATCAACGCCTGTACATTCGGCAGTTCTAATTATGGCACCAAAATTTCTTGCATCACTCAATTGGTCTAGAATTAAAAACAATGGTATTTTTCCGCTTTCTACAACACTGTCTACAAGAGTTTCTAGTTTTACAAATGAAATAGGAGCAATGGTTGCTACTGCGCCTTGGTGATTATTGGGAGTTAAGCGGTTTAATTTTTCTACCGGAACATAAGAGAAATTGATGCTGTTTTTTTTCATCGCTTTCATCAATTCTTGCATCAATTCACTCTGTGTATCGCTTTGAACGAATACTTTATCGATTTCTTTTCCTGCATTTATAGCTTCTATAATTGCTCTAATTCCAAATATTTGGTTTTCTTTTTCCATAGTGCAAAGGTATAAAAAAAACCATCACTTTTTGGGTGATGGTTTTACTATTATTTATTGAAAATGTTAGTTAACATCCCAAAATATTTTAGTTGTTAATTCGTTACCTCCAATAGCAGCAGAGGCAGCTAAATTGTTGGTAGAATTTAATGTTTCTTCTGCTGCAGGATATGTGTATCTTGTTGGCACTATTGAAGATTCAGCATCAGCTGGTGCTGTTAAAATTGGAAAATCTAATCTTCTGTAAGAAGTCCAAGCTTCAAATCCTCTATTGTATAATGCAAGCCATGCTTGTTCGCCTATTTTTTGTTTCCAATTACCTGTAGCTGTTGTGTAAGCTACTGCTGATGATGTTAAATAAGTGATAGCATCTACAGATGATACATTCCAATAACTTAAGGATGCGTTTATTGCATTGTTGTAATGAGATTCTGCTGTGCCACCTACAGATATATTTCTTTCTACAGCTTCTGCTAATAAGAATTCAACCTCAGAATAGTCCATTAATAAACCTTCAAATGTTGGGTCTAGTAAAGTAGAACCGATATGAGAAAAATTATCAAAATTATTACTATCACCTGGAGTACCACCTTCAAATATGTTATTAGTACTCAATGTGAAGAAGGCAGTTCTTCTTGGATCATTTAGCGTATTCATTTTGTCAATTATTGTATTTGTTGGTACAAAATCATTTCTACCACTAGCAACAACATCAACATAAATAGGATTTGTGTTAGGTTGTACTGAAAGATATTTCAATGACGTGTTGTCTGTACTAGAGTTGATTATGCCTGATGAAACTGCTGCTAAAGCTTGAGTAGTTGCATAAGTGTGATCAATATCGTCCATATTAATCGCCATTTTAAGTCTTAATGAATTAGCAAATTTTTTCCATTTAGTTACGTTTCCGCCATAAATTAAATCTGCTGTATCGAAACTTCCAAGTGAAGGATTTATTGTTCCAACTGAAGCTGTAAGTTTTGTTATTAAGTCTTTATAAATGGTTTTAGCATCGTCATACTTTGGATTTGGATGTGAATCTATATCTAAAGCCTCTGTGTAGGGAACATTTCCAAAAGTATCTACTAATACATAATAACAATATGCAGACATGATATCAATTACAGCATATTTATTGTTTCTTATTGTGTTTTGATTAGCAATTTCAGTAGCCGTTCCAGTATAAGATTCTCCGCTTAAAACTGATCTTGATTCTTTTAAATCTTTTAGTACATCTCTATAAAGAGTTGCCCAATGAAAGTCTGGAATAGTTCTTGTTGCGATATCGTAATTGCTTTCATCTGTATAAGTTGTTTCTGTCCAGTTTTGAACAAATAATCTAAATACATTTTGATTAACATTAGTACTTACCATTTGGTCTACCAATGTTTTTTGGGCAGCAGTAAATAAAAAGTTTGCTGGAACTGCTGTTGGGTTTTTCGTGTCTTCATTTAAACTTGTAATGTCATCTGAACAAGATGTTATAAGTGAAAAAACAGTAATGAATAATAGTATCTTTTTCATTTTTTTAGAATTTTAATGTTAGATTACAACCTATATTTCTTGTTGTTGGTAGAGAACCTACAGAATAACCAGAAGATAAGTTACCTGAGCCTAATCCGCTTTCTGGATCTGCATCTGGTAAGTTTTTATCAATAATCCATAGATTTGTTCCTACGATACTGAATTTAATATCTTGAATTTTAATTTTTTCTAGCCATTTAGATGGGAATCTATAAGATATTGAAACCTCTCTTAATTTTACATAAGAGGCATCATATACAAACGCTTTGTTAGGTTGTCTTCTGTATCCAAAAGAATTTCCAAAATATTCTGATCCAGGAGCTCTTACTGTATTAGGCGTTCCATCTGCCTGAACACCTGGTAAAATAATTCCACCACCATCTGCAATAGCATTTCTAATTGGATTTCCTAAGTCGTTAAGTTCAGCTGTTTCTGCATATAATCCAGTAGCCAAACCATAAGATCTATCAAGTGAAAATATATCTCCACCTTTTTGAACGTCTATTAAGAAACTAAATGATACGTTTTTATAAGTAAATTTATTACGAACTCCACCAACCCATTCTGGATTGATATTTCCTATAATGTTATTAGAACTATTGTTTAAAACGTATCTACCGTTTGCACCAACTACTTTTTCTCCATTTAAATAGGTAAAATCTGTTCCTCTAATTTGTCCGTATGGTTGTCCTACAACTGCATTGATAGTAACTCCACCTTGAAAACTTCCTAGTTGAAGATTATCAATACCTTCTGCTAAAGAAACAACTTGATTTTTGTTCTTAGACCAGTTTACAAGTACTTCCCATTGAAAATCATTATTACTTATTGGCGATCCGTTTAACTGTACTTCTATTCCTTTATTCTCTATTGATCCAGCATTTATAAATTTTGAACTATAGCCAGTAGCCGTTGAAAACGGTACTTGAAAGATTTGGTCTATACTTAAAGATCTATATAAACTAACATCAAAACCTAATCTCTTTTTTAAGAAAGACATTTCTAATCCAGCTTCATAGTTAGAAGTTATTGTTGGTTTTAGGTTTGGATTATTTTTAGTCGAAGGAGCAGAGTATTGTTGTGCTGAATCGAAAGGGTCATATTTAGTATATGTGTCAGATAAAGATTGAGTTGGAGCACCATTTCCAACTTCTGCATAATTTAATCTTAGTTTACCATATGACAACCAATCTTTTTTAATTAAGTTTGAAAAAATAAGACTAGAAGAAACTGAAGGATATAAAACTACATTGTTATCCTTAGGTAATGTAGAAAAAGCATCTCGTCTTACAGTACCGTCTAAATATAAAAACCCTTTATATCCAAACGAAACTTGTCCATACATACTATTTATACCTTGTTTTGTTTGAGAATCTATAGGTCTAACTGCTACATTTGAATTTTGCAAACTATAAATTCCAGGTATTACCAATCCACCTTGTGTAGAAGCTAAAACGGTATTAATTCCTATTCTGTTCATCGTTCCTCCTAATAAACCACTAAAGCTTATATCTTTAGATATATCCTTTTTAAAGTTCAAAATAAGGTCAAAATTATTTTCAGAATAATTTCTGTTAAATCTTTGATATCCAGAAGTCTCATCGATTCTGTTTATTCCAAATTCTGCAGCTACAGAACCGTTAGTTCTTCTTTCTTCCTGAATTTCCGAATAAGTGTCTGTTGAAACTCTAAAAGTTGAAGTTAACCAATTATTAACTTTATAATCTAATTTGCCATATCCTATAAACCTTGATCTGCTATCATTTTGATAATTTTTATATCTTTGAAAGTAAGGATTATCCCAATAAGCAGGCGATAAATCATTTTGTGATTTAATATTCCAAGTAACATTTTGTCCACCGGAATTATAGAAAACATCTTCAAGTGATTTTAAATCAACATTAGTTTGCCACCATTGTCTAAAATTTGACATTATATTGTCATTGTATCCAGTTGAATTTCTACCTACTGTATTTTGTTGAATGAAATTTGCAAAAACTGAAGCAGTTAATTTATCTGAAAAATCATGAGAAAATTTTGCGCTAAAATTATTTTTCTTGATTTCACTATTTGGCATTAAACCATTCTGTTTAAGATTAGAAAAGTTTAAAATATAGTTAGATTTACCTTCGTTTCCTTCTAAAGACACAGAGTTATTTAAAGATATTGGGGTTTCAAAAAAGCTTATTGGACCATTATCTGCATTTTTCCACTGTGTTTTAGATCCAAAATTTGGTGAATATGGAGTAAAAGAATCCCATTGATAAACCATGCTATTGTCAAATGGCGCTCCAAAAGATGCATCTTCATAAAATGGAACTAAATAATCTACATTTCCATCTCCATTTATGTCAGCTTCATTGAAGTAAGAATCTTCATTTGGGCCATAATAAAGGCCGTAACCTGCACCATATTTATCTTGATATTTTACAAAAGTGCTTTTATCAATTGACCCAACTACCATTTCACTAGATATAGTAACTCCAAGTCCTTTGCTAGTCTTACCTTTTTTTGTTGTAATCATTAATACTCCATTTCCGGCCTGATAACCATATAGTGCACTAGCCGCTGCACCTTTTAAAACGTTTACAGACTCTACATCTTCAGGATTTATGTCAGCTGCAGCATTTCCGTAGTCAAAATTAGTTCCTCTAGCATTAGTTTGTCCAACAGAGTTTGTGTTAGAGTTGTTTATTGGTACTCCATCTATTACAATAAGCATTTGATTGTTACCTGTTAAACTTTTTATTCCTCTTGACACTACATTCGTAGATCCACCAAAGTTGTTATTTCTTCTAATTTGAACTCCAGCAACTTTACCAGAAAGGTCATTTAAAAAATTTCCATTAGCAGTTCCAGACTTTAAATCACTTGCTTTAATCTCTTGCGTTGCATAACCCAAAGATTTTTTTTCGCGTTTCACTCCCAAAGCAGTGACAACTACTGTCTCAAGTTCTAATGCATCAGCTTGTAGTTTTACGCTTAGATTAGTTTTAGAAGCAGACATCTCTTGTTTTTTCATCCCTATAAAGGTGAATACTAATGTTTGATTTGCCTCTGCCTTGATAGTAAATTTACCATCAATACCTGTCTGAGTTCCTGCTTTTGTTTCTTTAACATTTACGTTTACACCAGGAATGGGTAATCCGCTATTGTCTGAAACAACTCCAGAAACACTCCTTTCTTGTGCAAATGTAATTTGCACCAATAACGCAAAAAATAGCGTTAGTAATCCACGAAATTTTGTTTTCATTGTAAATTTGGTTTGAGTTATATAATACAAAAGTCACATTTTTTTTTTGAAACTCCTAACAAAATTTAACGTTTTTATAACATTTAACTAATGTTCATTAAAAATTTGCCTTCAAACTAATATGTACAATAGAACTCGACAATTTTATGGCTTGGTCTTTTGTGCTACCGTTGGCGTAAATTAAATTAAAAAGTCCGTTTTTGGTAAGCAGTCCAAATCCAAAACCAAGTCCAAGAAGATTGCCTTTAGAATTGGTGGTTTTGTCTTGATAATAGGCGTAGTCAACTATAGAATGTATATAAATAGTTGACGAAAGTACATACCTGTATTCGCTTAAAATAGAGGAGAAGATGTTGCCTTGCAAGCTATTTTCATTGAAACCACGAATAGAGTTTATACCGCCAAATCGATACAGCTCATTAATAATGTACTCTTCACTCTGCAAATAAAAATTCTGACTTTTTATATTGACCACATTTTTATTATTCAAGTAAAAATTATGTTTTAAATTTAAACTTCCAAAAAACTGATTGTTATTTTGAAATTTCGAATCGCGTTTTCCAGTTCCAATTTTAATAGTATAATTGCTTTTTTCAGGAAATAAAAAATCATCTGTTTTATAATCAGTAAATTCAAAAGTAGAAGTTATAAAACTATTTTTAAAATCGCTTAAGGCAGTAGTGTTCACATTTTTAATATCACTAGATTCTGCCGATTGATAACCAAGATACAAACGTGTGTTATAGTTAAAATAATAACCTAAATCAATTGCAGTTTGAGTGTTTTGAAAGGTGCTGTCTTGCTTAAAAATGTTTAATTGTGCTTTCAACCCAACTGGACTTTTAAAAACATACGGAATTTCAACGCCAAGATTAAATGTTTTTTGGTCTTTACCATTGCTCTTCCAGTACAAAGCTATTTTTTCGCCAGAGTTTAAAGCATTATTTAACATCAAGTCTAGATAGCCATTAAAAATCACTTTCTTATTTTCATCATTAGAAAATCCTATAAGACCATCAAAAGTGTTTGATTTTGCCTTCTCTAAGTAAACAAAAACTTTAGTAGAATCCTTCATAAATAAAATTTCAGGATACTTGATTTGCTTTACAAATCGATACTGCGAAATGTCTTTGTACAATTTCTCCAAATTCTCCTGATTAAAAATGCGCTTTTTATACAATCGCTTCAAGTTTTTTTTATATCCTTCCGGAAATTTATCATAACCATTTATTACTAAATCGTTAAGTTGTCGTTTCTTGTTAGACGTTACAATCAGTTCAGCTGTAATAAAACCCTTTTTGTTTTTAATGTTTATCAACTTTACTTTAGCCATAGCATAACCTTTAGCCTCAAGCTTTTTTAAAGTACTATTTAAAAATGCTTCACTTTCAGAAAAAGGCAACCTCAAACTATCATTTTTTATATCATAAAGATTCCAATTTTCTGCTCCCAAAACTTTACCTATATATATATGTATAAAATTAGTTTTTAAGCCAAGATTGTATTTGTATAAAAAAGTGCTGTCATTTTCCTTTTCAGTTTCCAAAAGATTCTTTTCAAGAAAGCCATCTTTTAATAATTTATTTTCAAACACACCTACTTCATCACCAACGGCTTTTGTTGTGCTAAATGATTTAGTAAAACCAATAGAATCAATAGTTTTGTTTTGATTCTCATTTTCACCAATAATTTTCAAATAAAGATTTTGTCCAAAACCATTTAGACAAAAAAAGAAAATAAAAATCAGCAGTAATTTGTTCATAATTAGGAGCGAATGGCTTGGGCTTTATCAATATTCGCAATTCCTGCTTTTCGCTACTATCGTCCCAAAAGACGATACCGCTACAATCAGGGCTAGAGAGCCAACCATTTTAAATCTTGTAATCGTTGTAAAAATAACGCAAAAAACCAAAGTATGTTATATTTTTTTTAGTTGTTGAGAAATTGTATTGAAAATTAATGAATTATGATTTGTTTTACTAAAAATATTTACTACATTTGCAACCCCTAAAAAGTGGGGAATTAATAAAATAAAGAAAAATTAGTATTTAATTATGCCAACAATTCAACAATTAGTAAGAACAGGAAGAACTCAAATCACTAAGAAGAGTAAATCGGTTGCTTTAGATTC
>NZ_JAYWFT010000047.1:0-51725 GCF_043778725.1 Flavobacterium sp.
CCCCGACCCCCTCGGTGTAAACGAGGTGCTCTGAACCAGCTGAGCTAATCGCCCGATAAGGTTAATTATCAGTAAATGAATAAAAGTGGTGGGCGATGAGGGGTTCGAACCCCCGACCCCCTCGGTGTAAACGAGGTGCTCTGAACCAGCTGAGCTAATCGCCCTTTTATCGTGATCATGATTTCTCATTAATCAGGGTGCAAATATAGGGCTTATTTTTAATTCTGCAAACATTTTTTATAAAACTTCTGCTACAACAAAAGTACTTCCTCCTATATATATGAAGTCTTGCTCACTTGATTTATTTAAAGTTTCTTGATAAGCATTTGAAACAGAATTATATACTTTTCCGATGAGTTGAAAATCTTTAGCTTTTTTTTGTAAAATTATTGCGTCTAATCCTCTTGGAATATTTGGTTTACAGAAATAATATTTGGCTTTTTTTGGGAAAAGAGGCAAGATTTCATCTAAATCTTTGTCATTGACTACGCCTAAAACGATATGTAATTGTTTAAATTTTTCCTTTTTGATTTGATTTAAAACAATCTTTAGTCCATGAGAATTGTGTGCCGTATCGCAAATTACTTTTGGATTGGTTTTTAGTTGTTGCCACCTACCTTCTAATCCGGTATTTTTAATCACGTTTAGAAGTCCAATTTTAATGTTTTCTAATGAAATTTTAAACTCGTTTTGATTTTGTAAAATTTTTATTGTTTCTTGGACTGTTTTTATATTATGAATTTGGTAATCTCCTAGAAGCGATGATGGGTGTGCTTCGGTTATTAAATCGGAAGCGAAGTAAATTTCTGAATTTGTTTCTTTTGCTTTTTTTAGAAATACATTTCTAGTTTCTATGGTGTATTCTCCTATTATTACTGGTATGTTGTTTTTTATAATCCCAGCTTTTTCGTAGGCTATACTTTCTAATGTATTTCCTAAAAAATGAGTGTGATCAAGGCCAATATTTGTAATAACGGAAATTAAAGGATTGATAATATTAGTTGAATCTAATCTTCCGCCCATCCCTACTTCTATAATGTTTATATCGGTTTTTTCTTTTACAAAATATTCGAAAGCTAGTCCAACAGTCATTTCAAAAAAACTTAGGTCATTTACTTCAAAGAATGTTTTATTTCTTGCTACAAATTCGCATACAAATTTTTCTGAAATTTCCACTCCATTTATTTTAATTCGTTCTCTAAAGTCTTTTAAATGTGGCGATGTGTAAAGACCAACTTTGTAACCAGCTTCTTGTAAAATCGATGCTAACAGATGCGATGTTGATCCTTTCCCATTTGTTCCTGCAACATGTATGCATTTCAAGTTTCTCTCAGGATGATTTAAGTGTTTTGAGAGTAGAATAGTGTTTATTAAATCTTCTTTATATGCCGATGCTCCTTGTAGTTGATATACAGGTAGTTGATTAAAAAGCCAATTTGTAGTTTCTTGATAGTTCATTACTTTTTTAATAAAAAAAATCTAAAACAAAATATTTTCCCAATTTTGTAGTTTAATATTGTATTAGAATTTATCTTTAGTGCAAAATTGGGATTATTTTATAATTAATACAAAAATACAATTTATATGATTAACTTTTTTCTTCAAGTCCAAAACGATACAATTGCTCAAGCTATAGGAGCAGTAATTGAAGGCACAGTAAAAACAAATGAAATTTCTGTTTTAGAGTTTATTTTTAAAGGAGGTTTTTTCCTTATTCCAATTGCTCTTCTACTTTTTTACACCTTTTATGTCATCGTAGAACGATATTTGTACATTCATAAAAGAGCGGTTATTGATCCAAATTTAATTCGTGATATTCGCGATAATTTAAATTCAGGCAATCTTGATGCAGCTGTTTCTATTGCAGAAAGAAATGGAACGGCATCGGGTTATGTACTTCGCGAAGGAATTTTAACAATAGGAAGACCAATTGCAGAAATTGAATCTAATATGGAGCGTGCTGCCAATATTGAAGTTGGTGAAATGGAAAAAAAATTAGGACAATTAGGATTGATTGCCGGTATTGCTCCAACATTCGGATTTATTGGAACTATTTCTGGAGTTATCAAAATTTTCTATAGTATTTCTCAAACAGAAGACATCAGTATTGGAAATATTTCGGGTGGTTTATATGAAAAAATGATTAGTTCAGGTGCTGGATTAGTCGTTGGTATTGTTGCCTATTCCGCCTATCACTTATTTAATGGAAGAATTGACAGCTTTGCATTAGGTATTCAAAAACAAGTATTAGATTTTGTTAATATAATTCAACGTCCAAATGGTAAAACGAAATAAACGATTTCATGCCGAAGTAGCAACTTCGTCTTTGAGTGACATCATGTTTTTCTTGCTTTTGTTTTTCCTTATTATATCAACATTAGCCAATCCGAACGTGATAAAAATGACATTGCCAAAATCAAAAACCAATGAGAAAACCAACAAACAACTCATTAGTTTATCGGTAACCGAAGACAAACGATTTTATCTTGACAAAGACGAAGTGGCTTTCGATCAATTAGAAACAACATTATTGTCTAAAATGGGCGATGCCAAAGATCAAACGGTTGTAATAAGAATTCCATTCAATCTTCAAGTTCAAGATTTGGTAGATGTATTGCAAATAGGAGTGAAGAACAAATTAAAGTTTGTTATAGCAACCAATAATTCCAAATAGATTAAAATAAGGAGCGAATGGTTTGGGATTTATCAGTTATCCATTTTCCTGCTTTCCGTTACAATAAAAAATGCTTCCAAACAATGGAAGCATTTTTTATTTTCTCTGCAATCAGGGCTAATTAACAAGACATTGAATATTTATAATCTAATTTTTAATTCCAAAATTGTAAATAATAGTTCCAACTTGTTTTTCATTACCATCTGGACTTGGGCTCCATTTTGTTTTTAAAGCTGCTTTTTTGGCTTCAGCCATTAAACAACTATCAGAATTAGTTGTTCCTCTATATCCTGGACTTGCATCTAAAGCATTTCCATTTTTATCAACAGTTATTTTTACAACTACTGTTCCATATTCATTTCCACAATTATAATCTGGTTGTGGTTTATTTAATGGTTTTCTATTTCCTAATGCATATCCAGAACCATTTCCAAGTCCATTTCCACTTCCGTTTCCTCCGCCACTGCCAGAACCACTTCCGGCTCCAGTTCCTGTACCGTTTCCAGTTCCAGTTCCGCCACCAGTTCCTCCGCCAGAACCACCACTTCCTGAATATCCAGTAGAATTTATATCGCCATTTGCACGACCTTGATTTCCAGATGTGCCACTATTTCCGTCACCACCTTTTTTGTTTCCTTTTAAGATATTAGCTAATGCATCATCTACTTTTCTAACTACGGGCTTTTTAACTTCAACAGGTTTAGTAATTTCAGGTTTTACAATTGGTTTCGGATTTTTTATAGGTTCTTTTTTTGCTATAACAACGTCTGTCTTGTCAGCATCACTATCTTCAGATATTATTGATTCTTCTGGTGTAGGTTGAGCTGCGGCTGCTTTGCTTACATTTTTCACATCCAATTCTTTGCTGTCAAAATTTTTCCCAGAACCAAAATCGGTATCACCAAAATTCACAGTAACTCCGCCACCGCCACCACCGCCAGCCATTGCTAGTAACTCTTTGTCAGATGGAGGCCAAAAGCGTATCAGAAATAAAATTAAAATCACACCAGTATAGACATAACTAGCAACTATTAAAGATTTTTTTTGGTCAGACATAGACGATTTTTGCAGCCTTCTAAATAGAAATGCCGAAAGTGCAATAACTACTAAAACAATTTTAACCGATAATTTTATTATTTTTATATCTGTCATACTCAATTCTATTTATGTTTTTAACGCTGAAATGTACTAAAAATTGTTAATCTTTCTCAATATTCTTTTCGTGTGATAGTATTTTATAAAGCCAAATAAACCCAATTACACCCGAAATTAATGACGCTATCAATATCATAAATTTAGAATTATTAATAATTTCATTGTCATCAAATGCTAGTAAGGTTACAAAAATTGACATTGTAAAACCAATTCCACCCAATAATCCAACTCCTATTATTTTTTTCCAATTCAATTCTTCGGGCAACGTTGTTAGTTTAGTTATTACTGCTAAATAACTAAAAGTTACAATTCCAATTGGTTTTCCCAATACTAAACCAAAAATGATGCCTAATGAATAATTTTCAGAAATAGTGTGTATTAAATCTTTTCCAATTACAATAGCTGTATTACTCAAGGCAAATAATGGAATGATTATAAACGCAACCGGTTTATGAAGATAATGTTGCAATTGATAAGAAACTGTTTTAGAACTTCCATCTCCAAACGGAATTGCAAACGCCAAAAGAACGCCAGTAATAGTAGCGTGAACACCAGAGTTTAGCATAAAATACCACATAAAAACACCGCCAATTAAGTAGGGAAGAAGTATCTTTACTTTCAATTTATTCATCACTAAAAGAATTCCAAAAATGGATAATGAAATAATTAGATTTATAAAATATATAGTTTTTGTATAAAAAACAGCAATTAAAACAATAGCTCCTAAATCATCAATAACGGCAAGTGCAGTAAGAAAAACTTTTAGAGAAACAGGCACTTTATTTCCTAATAAAGATAAAATTCCAATAGCAAAAGCAATATCTGTAGCCATTGGAATTCCAATTCCGTGTTGTGTTTTTGTGCCAAAATTAAAGGCAAAATAGAATAATGCAGGAATCAACATTCCTCCCAAAGCACCAGAAATGGGTAGAATTGCATCTCTTATTTTTGAAAGTTCGCCAATATAAACTTCTCTCTCTAACTCTAAACCAATTAATAAAAAAAAGATAGCCATTAAGCCGTCATTAATCCAATGTTCGGCACTATGGCTACCTATTTCAAAATGCCACATAGATAAATACGCTCTAGAAAATGCAGAGTTTGATATGATTAACGAAACTACAGTACAGATTAATAAAACTAATCCGCCAGCTTTTTCACTATCAAAAAAAGATTTAAATAATTGTGTGGCTTTCACTTATACTAATTGTTTCAATGCAATTTCAAATGCCGTTGCGCTGATGTTTTTCTTATCCGAATTTAAATTGTGTGCTCTTTCAATCGCTTTTTTAATAATTTCAGACGTATCGTAGAAAATAGCTTCGTCTGTCATTTGAACTTTTCGCTCCATGAAATAGGCAAAAACTCTTGCCATTCCACAATTGGAAATAAAATCGGGAATCAAACTCACTTTGCTATCAGTTTCTTCCATAATTGGTCCGAAGAAAATTTCTTTATCTGCAAACGGTACATTCGCGCCACAAGAAATCACTTCCAATCCTGTTGCAATTAAATTGTCTAATTGGTCTTTAGTAACTAATCTTGATGCAGCACATGGCGTAAAAATTTCAGCACCAATTGTCCAAATCTTTTTGTTGATTTCGTCAAACGGTATCATGTTTTCTGCAACTAATTTATTTCCGTCTTTATTTAAAAATAATCTTCTAATTTCTTCAAATGAGAATCCGTTTTCGTTAATAATTCCACCATCGCGGTCAATAATTCCAATAACTTTCACGCCCATTTCTGCCAAGTAAAAAGCAGCTGCCGAACCCACATTTCCAAATCCTTGAACGATGGCTTTCTTTCCATGAAAATCACCACCATAAGTATTGTAATAATGACGAACCGCCTCTGCAACGCCATAACCGGTAATCATATCGGCAACAGTATATTTTCTTAAAACATCTGGAGAGAATTTTGTATTTTCAATAACTTTAACAACACCTTGACGCAATTGCCCAATTCTGTTAATTTTATCAGCTTCTGTTGGTTTGAAATGTCCGTTAAAAACACCCTCTTGCGGATGCCAAACGCCACATTCTTCTGTAAACGGAATCACTTCATGAATTTCATCTACATTTAAGTCGCCACCAGTTCCATAATAACTTTTTAATAACGGAGAAACAGCTTTGTACCAACGTTGTAAAACGCCTTTTTTACGTGGATCATTCGGGTCAAAATTAATTCCCGATTTTGCGCCGCCAATTGCTGGTCCAGAAACTGAGAATTTCACTTCCATCGTTTTTGCCAAAGACAAAACTTCGTTCATATCCAATCCTTTTCTCATACGTGTTCCACCGCCAGCAGCGCCACCACGAAGAGAATTTATTACCGTCCAACCTTCGGCTTCGGTTTCAGTATCTTTCCAGTTAAAAATTATTTCAGGTTCTTTGTTTTCAAATTTTTTAAGTAGGTCTTTCATTGTGTTTAATCTGAACTTGTTTCAGATTCTGTTTTAGTTAGTTTAATCTGTTTGTGATGCAAATATAAGTTTTTTTGAAAGATTAAAATTTGAAAAGATTTGCATTTATACCTATGAAAAAGTGTGTAACAATACACTTTTTCATAGGTATAAATGTAAATAATGACACTTTTTCATATGAATAAATGTAAGTTAACACACTTTTCTATAGGAAAGTTAGATAAATATAAGATTTTTAGTAAATAATTCCAGAAGAATGATCCATCTTGGCACCAGTAACGCTACTCAAAACATTGATTTCATTTCTTAATTTCAAAACTCCTAAAAGAGAAAAAATTAAAGCTTCTTTATATTCTAATGTTTTGTTGTCAGGAATTATGATTTTGATAGTTGGTAAGTGAAATTGCATTCTTTCAATTAAAAAATCATTGTAAGCTCCACCACCAGTTATTAAAATTTTTCCGAGTTTTTTAGGTAATGCTAATGAAGTTTGCAAAGCAATATGTTCGGTAAAGGTATTCATTTTATCTTCAATTGCAATCGAATATTTTTCAATTAAGGGCAACACAATTTCTTTTACAAATTCAAATCCGAGTGATTTTGGAAATGGTTTTTTGTAATAATCTAATGCATTTAATTCGTTTAGTAACTCCAAATTTACTCTTCCAGAACAAGAAATTTTTCCTTTATCATCATAATCTAAATCTAATTTATTGGCATAAAAATTCAAAACAGTATTTACTGGCGAAATATCAAAAGCAATTCGTTGGTTGTTTAATTCGAATGAAATATTAGAAAACCCACCCAAATTCAAACAATAATCATATTCAGAAAATAGAATTCTATCGCCAATTGGTACTAATGGTGCACCTTGACCGCCAAGTTTTACATCTTGAACTCGAAAATCGCAAACTACTTTTTCTTGAATGATTTTGGCAATTTTAGGAAGATTTCCAATTTGTAAAGTAAATCCGTTTTGTGGTTGGTGTAAAATGGTATGTCCGTGTGAACATACCGCATCAATATTTTTTATTTTATTATTTTCAATAAATGATTTTATTATGTTTCCTAAAAGGTCGGTATAATCTTCGTTTAATTCAATCAATTCGACTTCCGAGAAACTTACTGCAACTTTCAATTTGTTTAACCAATCTATAGGATAAGATACGGTTTCGTTTTCGAGGATTTCGAACGACCATTTTCCGTTTTTTATTGTGAAAATACTATGTGCCAAGTCAATTCCATCAAGCGATGTGCCACTCATTACTCCAATAATATTATAGGTTTCTTTAAACATTGGCTAAAATTACGAAAACGTTTGAAATTTAATATTTAATAATTACTTTTGTGCTCTAAATTTAAGAACAAATAATTAACAAAAATATGGATTTTAATCTAACCGAAGAACATTTAATGATTCAACAAGCTGCTAAAGATTTTGCTGTAGCAGAATTGTTACCTGGAGTTATTGAAAGAGACGAACATTCTAAATTTCCTACAGAACAAGTCAAAATGATGGCTGACTTAGGTTTTATGGGAATGATGGTTGATCCAAAATATGGCGGTTCTGGTTTAGATAGCATTTCGTATGTTTTGGCAATGACCGAAATT
Source organism: Flavobacterium sp. (assembly GCF_043778725.1). Taxonomy (GTDB): domain Bacteria; phylum Bacteroidota; class Bacteroidia; order Flavobacteriales; family Flavobacteriaceae; genus Flavobacterium. The sequence continues at coordinate 7,866 of NZ_JAYWFT010000047.1, forward strand.
GCTAAAGTTGATGCTTCTGCAGCTGTAATCATGTCGGTAAACAACTCGTTAGTTTGTGCCGGAATGGAAAAATATTGCAACGAAGAACAAAAAATGAAATATTTAGTGCCACTTGCAAAAGGTGAAGTTATCGGAGCTTTTTGTCTTTCTGAACCAGAAGCAGGAAGTGATGCAACTTCGCAAAAAACTACTGCAATTGACAAAGGTGATTACTATTTGCTAAACGGAACAAAAAACTGGATTACAAATGGTTCAACAGCTTCAACATATTTAGTAATTGCTCAAACCGATGTTGAAAAAGGTCACAAAGGAATCAACGCGTTTATTGTTGAAAAAGGTTGGGAAGGCTTTGATATTGGTCCAAAAGAAAGAAAAATGGGAATTCGCGGAAGCGATACACATTCGTTATTATTTAATGATGTAAAAGTTCCAAAAGAAAATAGAATTGGTGCTGATGGTTTTGGTTTTTCATTCGCAATGAACGTTTTAAATGGCGGAAGAATTGGAATTGCATCACAAGCATTAGGAATTGCTACTGGTGCTTATGAAATTGCTTTGAAATATTCTCACGAAAGAAAAGCGTTTGGAAAAGAGATTTTTAATCATCAAGCTATTGCATTCAAATTGGCGGATATGTATGTAAAAGTTACTGCCGCTAAATTATTAGTAATGAAAGCCGCTTGCGAAAAAGACGAAGGTAAAGACATTGCACATTCTGGAGCTATGGCTAAATTATATGCTTCTGAAATTGCTTTAGAAGTTGCAAACGAAGCAGTTCAAATTCACGGAGGAAATGGTTATGTTGCTGAATATCATGTGGAACGAATGATGCGTGATTCTAAAATTACTCAAATTTATGAAGGAACTTCTGAAATTCAACGTATTGTAATTTCTAGAGGATTGGTTTAAAATGAAGTGTTAATTATAATTCAAAGCCCTTTCAGTTTTTAATTGAAAGGGCTTTTTGTATTAGTTTTTTAATATATTTACAACTCAATTTAGTTACAATGTACGACGAGTTAAAATACTGGTATCTTCGAGATCACAAGCTTTTTTGGACATTAAGCATGTCGCAAATAAAGCAATTGTGCATTATTACAGGATTTAAAAAAGCTAATAAAGGTGACATTATTTATTTTTCTTCGTCCGATTTACCTCGTATTTTTTTACTCAAAAAAGGAAATATCAAAATCGTTTCTATTGATGAAGAAGGCAATGAAACCATAAAAGAAATTCTTCAAAAAGGTGATTTGTTTGGAGAATTATCTCTGGAAGCAGATGAAACTGTAAACGAATATGCCAAAGTTTTAACCGAAGAAGTGTCTATTTGTAGCTTTCTAATGTCTGATTTTGAGGATTTGTTGGTTCGGAATCCTACTTTAGCGTTGTCCTACACCAAATTTGTTGGATTGAAAATGAAACGTTTCAAAAACAATTATTCCAATTTGGTTTCTAAAGATGCTAAAACTCGATTGCTTACTTTTTTGAAAGATTGGGCAGAAAAAGAAGGAATTCAAGAGGGTAAAAAATATACTATAAATAATTATCTAACTCAAACGGATATTGCACAAATCATCTGCACCTCTAGGCAAACTGCAACTTTATTATTAAATGAATTAGAAGAAAAAAACCTAATTTATTACAATCGAAAAGAGATTATTATTGATGATATTTCAAAGTTGTAAAACTATTTACTTCCAATTGTAAACTAACCGACATTTCTGTTTTTCATAACAACTTATTTTTGTTTTAATAAAAACATAAACATTATGAAAAACTTCTTAATTCTACCTCTTCTACTTTTGTTCTTTGGCTGTGAAGAACAAGGAAATTTGACAAAAGATGGTTTTAATATCGCTTCGATTAATCAAGGTGCGATTTTAAAATACAATGGAAATTTTGTGCCAACATCAGGAATTTCGGTTACTGGACAAGTCAAAATTTATTTTGAAAACAACCAATATAAGGTTGAACTTGATGGTTTTACTATTTCTGATGGTCCAGATTTGAAAGTGTATTTATCAAAAGCAGCTACACCAAACGATTTTGTAAGTTTAGGAAATCTAACATCGGCAACGATATACAATGTGCCACAAGGAATTGATGTTGCCAATTATTCTCATGTCCTTATCCACTGTCAACAATACAATCATTTGTTTGCAATCGCTCAATTAATTCAAAATTAATATGAAATCAAAAAATCATAAATACCCGAAAAACAACTATAAAGTTATTTCTAAAAAGTTATTTTATTTCGTTTTAGTACTTTTTAGTTCAAATTTTGCTATTGCTCAAGGTTGCAGCGATGCCGGAATTTGCTCTGTCGGACATTCGTTTGATACGACCGAAAAAACAACAAAAAATATAATCGAAGTTGCTACAATCTTCGGAAAAGGTGAAGCCGATGTTACTTATTGGTCGCCATTTGTTTCCTACACTAGAAAAATATCCGATAGATTTTCATTAAATACCAAAGTTACTTTTTCGTCAGCTAATGGAGAATTTGGCACAAGAGCTACTTTTGGTGATGCTTTTCTAATAGGAAATTATACTTTTAAAGAGAAAAATAACAAGAAATGGAGTGCCATTTTTGGTTGGAAATTTCCTTTCACAAGTTCAAATAAAAAAATAAACGGCTACTCACTTCCTTTAGATTATCAGGCGAGTTTGGGAACTTTCGATTTGTTTTTGGGAACTAATTTAAAATATAAGAAATGGGATTTTAATGCCGTTCTTCAAATTCCGGTTTTCAGCAATAACAAAAATTCTTATTTCAAAGAGTTTTCTGGAACTTCCGATTTTCCTTCAACCAATTTGTTTCAACGAAAATCGGATGCTTTAATTCGTGCGACATATTCAATTAAAACAAAAAACGAAAAATTCACTTTCAAGCCCAACGTTTTATTCATTTATCATTTGGGACAAGATTCGTATGAAACTATTTTTGGACAACGAGAAACTATTTCGGGTTCCGATGGTTTGACCATAAATGGAAATTTAATTTCGGCATACAATTTCAATAAAAAAAACAGTTTAGAATTATCATTTGCAACGCCATTTGTGGTTAGAGATATTCGTCCAGATGGTTTAACGCGTAGTTTTGTAGCCAGTTTGATATATAAAATTGCATTTTAATTTGCTTTTTTTGTTCAAATGTAAACTAACGGACAAAACTATAATTTGGACTTACATACATTTGCTTCATCAAAATAACATAAACAAAAATATCATGAAGAAAATCATTTTTATAGTAATCGCATTTATTTCGATAACTACATTCGCTCAAACAGCTGCAAAAAGAGCAACCGCTTTTAATTTAGAAAAAGGTGTTGCCATTCAAGGATATGATCCAGTTGCTTATTTTACATTGAAAAAAGCGGTCAAAGGAAAAGCATCAATTACTTCAACTTATGAAGGTGTAGTTTATAATTTTTCATCACAAGCCAATAAAGATTTATTTCTGAAAAACCCAACTAATTATGAGCCACAATATGGCGGTTGGTGTGCTTATGCAATGGGAAGTTCTGCCGAAAAAGTAGAAATTGATCCAGCAACTTTTAAAATTATTGATAATAAATTATATTTATTTTATAATGCTTATTTCAATAATACATTAAAATCTTGGAATAAAGACGAAGTTAATTTGAAGAAAAAAGCAGATGTTAATTGGAAAAAATTATAAAATAAGTATCATGAAAAACCCTATTTTAATTTGGATTGTTAAACTCACCGCAGTTGTAATTCTAGTTCAAACATTGTATTTTAAATTTACTGGTGCCGAAGAATCAGTGTATATTTTTACAACTTTAGGCATCGAACCTTTTGGAAGAATTGGCTCTGGAATTGTCGAATTAATTGCCTCCATTTTAATTTTAATTCCGAGAACTACCTTACTTGGAGCAATTTTAGGATTTGGTACAATGCTAGGAGCAATTTTTTCACATCTGTTTATTTTAGGAATACAAGTAAAAAACGATGGAGGAACACTTTTTATTTTGGCAATAATTACGTTTCTTTGTTGTTTACTATTAATATACAATCAAAAAGATACTTTATTAAAGTTTAAATTAAACTAAATTGTACGTTATATCGTAAATATCAAAAACAAGATTTAATACCTATGTTAATTCCTTCTATTCAAAACACATTAAATGAATTGAGTGATTTATTGTCTCAATTGTCTAAAGATGATTACACATGTCCATGTCATGGATTGAGTAACGCTACAATTGGTGAGCACACACGTCATATTATTGAAATGTTTCAATGTCTTGAAAACCAATATGAAGGCGGAATTGTTAACTACGATAATAGAAAAAGAGATTATAAAATTCAAACCGATACTACATTTGCCAAAGAAACTATTGTTGCTGTAATTAATCAACTTGATCGACAAAATAAATCACTAAAATTACAGCAAATTGTTGATGGGGAAGAATTGCTAATAGCGACCAATTACAACCGAGAATTACTTTATAATTTAGAGCATTGCATTCATCATCAGGCACTTATAAAAGTGGCGGTTTTACAAAATGATTCCATTACAATCGACGCCAATTTTGGTGTTGCTCGTTCTACAATAGAATATAAAAAACAATGTGCACAGTAAGTTTTGTGGTTGCCAATGGCAAAACTATTATCACTTCCAATCGTGATGAAAAAGTACTACGACCAAGTGCGGTTGAACCTAAAAGTTACGTTGTAAATAATAAAAATATAATTTTCCCTAAAGATCCAAAAGCAGGAGGAACTTGGTATGCAATTACTGATAATGCAACCGTTTTAGTTCTATTAAATGGTGCCAATGAAAAACACCAATTAAAACCATCCTATAGAAAAAGTCGCGGATTAATTGTATTGGATATTATAAGTTCAGATTCGCCAATTGAACATTGGAGTGCTATTGATCTATTAGAAATTGAACCTTTTACTTTGGTGCTTTTTCAAGATTCTAAATTGTATCAATTGCGATGGAATGAAGTTGAAAAAACTACAACTAATTTAGATATTTCTCACAACCATATTTGGTCTTCAGCAACTTTATATCCTAAAGAAATTAGAGAAAAAAGAGCCAATTGGTTTCATGCCTATTTAGATACAAAACCCGAAGTTGACGAAACTGAAATGTTCAATTTTCACAGATATACCGAAGAAAAAAATCAAGAAAATGGCTTGGTAATAAACAGAAATGATTCGATGAAAACTCTAAGTATTACACAAGCAGTTATCGAAAAAAATAAAGTTGTACTTTCGCACTACGACTTGCAGCAACAAAAAGATTTTACCAATACTTTTATCACTATTTAATTGAAATTATTTATTCATAAACTCTTCAACTGGGAATATTGGCCGTTTCAAATTGTCTATATTCCTATTTATTTTTTGTGGGCATTTTATGGTCTAAAATCTAGAACCATTTTCTTTTTTAATGCTAGTAATCCAACAATAAAAAATGGTGGATTTATGGCCGAAAGTAAAAAAGAAATCTATGATATTATTCCACAAAAATATTATCCCAAAACGAATTTAGTTTTAGAAAAAAGTAACTTTGATACAGTAATTTTAGAAATTGAAAAGTCTCAAATAAAACTTCCATTTATTGCAAAACCAGATATTGGATTGCGCGGTTCAGCAGTTAAGAAAATCCACTCAATTACTGAGCTGAAATCCTACCATAAAAAAGCCAATTTTGATTATTTAGTTCAAGATTTAATTCCCTTTGAAAACGAAGTTGGTATTTTCTATGTTCGATTTCCTAGCGAAAAGAAAGGAAAAATTACCGGAATTGTCTCTAAAGAATTTCTAATTGTTGAAGGTGACGGAATTTCAAGTGTTGAAGATTTAATTGTAAGAAATCCTCGATATGCTTTACAATTAAAGATTTTAAAACAAGAATACGGATATCAATTAAGAGCTATTTTAATGAAAGGCGAAAAGCGAAATTTAGTACCTTATGGAAATCATGCTCGTGGTGCCAAATTTATTGATGCAAGTAATTTAATTTCAGATAAATTAACTAAAGTAATTGACGATATGTGTCAAGAAATACCAGAATTTTATTATGGCAGATTGGATGTTATGTATGCTAATTGGACAGATCTTGAAGATGGAAAAAACTTTGCAATTGTTGAAGTAAATGGCGCAGCAAGCGAGCCAACACATATTTATGACCCTAAACATTCCATCTTTTTTGCTTGGAAAGAATTGGCGCGACACATTACCTATATGTATAAAATTAGTGTAGAAAATCACAAAAAAGGATTTCCTTATTTAAATCATAAAGAAGGAATGAAAGAATATAAATTGCATTTGGAACAAAGTAATAAGATTGTAAATTTTTAATAACCCAAACTTTTTTGTCATTTCAACGAAGCAAAAATCGAATCAACTTATTTATATGATGTGATTTTTCCTTCGTCGAAATGGCTAAGTTAAAAAATGCTAAAACTCAAAAACATATTCGTCGGATTTCTAGTAAGTTTCATTGGATCAATTCCTTTGGGGTATTTAAATGTTGTTGGATATGAAGTTTATAAAAAATTAGGATTTGACCAAACAGTGTTCTATTTATTAGGCGTAATTTCAATTGAATTTTTTGTAATTTATTTCACATTGCTTTTTGCAAAACAATTAATGAGCAAACCAAAACTTATTAAATTTATTGAAGCTTTTTCAATTATTTTTATGTTTATTTTGGCTTATATTTTCTATTCAAGTGCCAATTCTAAAACAAATAATAATACTATTTTAGATCATTATATTGGCTATTCCGCCTTTATTGTTGGAGTAATTTTAAGTTGTTTAAATTTTATTCAAATTCCGTTTTGGATGAGTTGGAATTTGTATCTATTGAATGCCAAATACATTGAAGTTTCAAATTCAAGAAAATATTTCTACGTTTTTGGAACTGTTGCTGGAACTTTCTCTGGAATGTTAGTTTTAATTTTCTCTTTAAATTTTATTACCAATCAAACCGATTTTCTAGCTAAATATCTAATGAAATTTATAATTCCAATAGTTTTTGCAGGATTAGGTATTTTTCAAAGTTATAAGTTTTATAAAAAATATTATAAGTAGATTTCATTTCTTATTTTTACAAAAAAAATAGATTTTGAAATCGAAAATTATTTCATCTGTTCGCTTTTCAAGCTCGGGTCACGAACACAAAAAAACAATTTAAAATTGTGAGTAAAAATATAATCATAACAGGAACTTCTCGCGGAATTGGATACGAATTAGCATTACAATTTGCCAATGAAGGACATCAAGTTTTAGCCATTTCAAGAAAAACACCACAAGAATTAATTAATAATCCAAATATCACTTGTCTTTCAGTTGATATTTCGGTTGAAGATGAAATGCAAGAGATTTATAAATTTATTTCTTCCGCTTGGAAAAATGTAGATATTCTTATCAATAATGCTGGAAGTTTGATTAATAAACCATTTTCACAACTAGCACAAAAAGACTTTGAAAGTGTTTACAAAGTAAATGTTTTTGGTGTTGCAAACTTAATAAGAACGTGTTTGCCTTATATGCAAAAAGGAAGTCATGTCGTTTCAATAAGTTCGATGGGCGGAATTCAAGGAAGCATGAAATTTCCTGGTTTAGCAGCTTATTCATCAAGTAAAGGTGCAGTAATTACATTGTCAGAATTGTTGGCAGAAGAATATAAAGAACATGGAGTTGCATTCAATGTTTTAGCTCTTGGAGCTGTAAATACTGAAATGTTGCAAGAAGCATTTCCTGGGTATGAAGCGCCAATTTCTCCTACAGAAATGGCAGATTATATCTTTAATTTTGCCCTAACTGGAAATAAATTCTATAATGGAAAAGTGTTGCAGGTGAGTTCTACAACGCCATAAATTTATAGTTGGAATGGTAATGTTGTTTGGAATTAATTATTGATACAACTTCAACATGATTTTCTTTATATTTTCTTATAAAATCTAAAGTACATTCTTCAATTTTTTCTTGACTTTTTAGTTTGCAAATGATTTTGTCTTCTTCAAATGAAAGTGAAAATTGAATAGGAAATGTATGATTATTTTTAATTCTCAAATCTTTGTATCCATAAACCACAGTTGCGTCTGAACCCAATGGTGTAAAGCGTTCGTCTTCTTTATAAATATCTACCGAATGATTGTAACGTTCTACTATTTCTAAATTTCCTTTTAAAGCTGTAAAATAAATAATACTGGAAAGCTGACATAATCCGCCACCAATTTCTTCACAAACTTTACCTTTTATAATATTTCTTCCAGTTTTAAATCCGTTTTTTTCTAATGGCGAACCAATAACTTTCCAAAAAGAAAAGATTTCATTCGAATTGATAATTACTGTTTCTACTTTGCTTGAAGCGATTTTTAAATTGTGAACTTTATTGTCGTAAAATGCTCCTTGTTTAATTTCTTGAATAGTAGAAATTGAATGTGTAAAAGATATTTTTTCATTAGTAGCTTTTGCAAAATCAATATTATTGTCAGATAAAAAACGTTTAGCCAAACGAAATTTCAATTTTAAATGCTTCGGAATAATAGATTTTAAATTCATTTTTTTTCTAATTCAACGATTATATAAGAAGCATATTCTTTTAAAAAGGAGTTACAAAGTAAAGTGTCAATTTTGCCCAAAAAAGGTCTTATCCAAGTTGGAAATCTGTGAATTGGAAAGAAAAGAATTCCGTTGTAGGTTTTTAATTTCCAATTATTTTCTGTCATTTTTCGAATTTCTGCCATAGAAAAATCATTAGCGGCATGCCAATTTTCAGATTTATAATTAATTAATTTTCGTCTCTTTTTAGATGGAAAATCAAAAATTAGTTTGCCGTTTAAAATTAGTTTTTTGTGTGATTCAGCTAAAAAATCTTCAGTTATTTCAAGGTCTAAATGCATAATTACATGAAGAGAAAAAATCAAATCGAAATAATTTTCGGGATGAGGAATGTTAGAAACTGAACCTTCTTTAATTGCTACATTAGGGAATTTAGATTGTGCTATTTCAATCATTCTCGGACTAATATCAACTCCATGATTTGCAAATTCTAAGAATCTACCTGTTCCACAACCTAAATCTAAGGTATTTTTGAATGCATTTTTCTCCAGAACTAACTTTAAAAATATACGTTCTTGTTGATCAATATATTTTCCATAGGAGTTTTCAAATCGATTGCTATCGTATGTTGGTGCTAAATCGTCGTAATATTTTTTAATTGTATCAATCATTTCATAAATGTATGGCATTTCTAACAAAAATAAATAAATTTGTAATTACAAGTAAACTACTTTTTTTAAATAAATTATACAAACATGACAAAAGTAAACGCCATTCAGTTATTTGAAGAAAAAAATGTTAGAACCATTTGGGATTCTGAACAGGAAAAGTGGTTTGTTTCTGTTATTGATGTAATAGCAATATTAACAGAAAGTGTAGATGCGAATGCCTATTGGAGAAAATTAAAACAACGACTAAAAGCTGAAGGAAATGAAACCGTGACGAATTGTCACGGTTTGAAAATGATTGCATCTGATGGTAAAATGCGTTTAACAGATGTTGCTGATACTGAGCAACTTTTTAGATTAATTCAGTCTATTCCTTCGCCAAAAGCGGAACCATTTAAACTTTGGTTGGCTCAAATTGCCTCTGAAAGATTAGATGAAATGCAAGATCCTGAATTAACAATCGATAGAGCATTAGAACAATATTTACAATTAGGATATTCCGAAAATTGGATAAATCAACGATTGAAAAGTATTGAAATTCGTAAAGAACTTACTGACGAATGGAAAAGTAGAGGATTGAAAGAAGGACAACAATTTGCAACTTTAACCGATATAATTTCCAATTCTTGGTCGGGAAAAACCACCAAAGAATATAAAATTTTGAAAGGATTAAAAAAAGAAAACCTTCGTGATAACATGACCAATACCGAATTGATATTAAATATGTTAGCCGAAGCTTCTACTAAAGATATTTCTCAAGCAGTAAATCCTGAAACATTTGAAGAAAGTAAAAAAGTAGCTAAACAAGGCGGAAATGTTGCCAAAGTTGCTATGAAAGAGTTAGAAGCCAAAACTGGAAAAAAAGTAGTTTCTTCGCTTAACGCCAAATCATTGTTGGAATTAAATAAGAATATTGATAAATAAATGAGCGAAGTCCTATCTAAATACCTTCCTGAGCATGCAGTTGCGTTATGTTTTGAATTAATCAAAGCCAATTCGGTGCATTTGAAAATCGTTAGTGAGCGACAAACGCGTCATGGAGATTATCGAAAAGGACTTTCGGGCAAACATGAAATTACCGTAAATGCCAATTTGAATAAATATAGATTTTTGATAACTTTAGTCCATGAAATTTCACATTTAGCAGCTTTCGAAAAGTTTGGAAGAAATATAAAACCGCATGGAGTAGAGTGGAAGATGACATTTCAGCGATTGATGGTTTCTTTTATTCGCCCAGAAATTTTTCCGCATTCGGTGTTGCCTTTGGTTGCTAATCATTTTAGAAATCCAACCGCAAGTAGTGATACCGATGCTAAATTAGCTTTTGCATTAAAACAATTTGACGAACGAAAACCCGATATTCATTTCATACATGAAGTACCAAGTGGAAGTTTATTCAGAATAAAAAACGGAAGAATTTTTCAAAAAAAAGGACTTCGAGTAAAACGATATGAATGTATTGAAGTAAATACTGGAAGAACTTTTTTGTTTAACGCTAATGCAGAAGTTGAAATAATTCCGGGATAATATTATGTGATTAATTGAATTTAATATCAGAACTTTGCGACTTAGTGCCTTTGTGGCAAAAAAACTTTATTTATGAATAAAAATTATTACGCAATATTAATGGCTGGTGGAGTAGGCTCACGTTTTTGGCCAGTTTCTACCACTGAGCTTCCTAAACAATTTCACGATATGTTGGGTGCAGGAAGTACTTTAATTCAAAAAACGTTTAGTCGCTTGTCAAAGTTGATTCCGGCAGAGAATATTTTTATTTTAACAAATGAGCGTTACAACGACTTGGTTTTGGAACAATTGCCAACGGTAAAACAAGAGCAAATTTTGTTAGAACCAGCAATGCGAAATACTGCACCATGTATTTTATATGCCTCATTAAAAATTCAAAAAGTAAATCCACATGCAGTTATGGTTGTTGCACCAAGTGATCATTGGATTGAAGATGAAGACGAATTTGCAAATAACTTAAAACAATGTTTTGATTTTTGTGAAAAGGAAGATGCTTTAATGACTTTAGGAATTCAGCCGACGTTTCCAAATACTGGTTTTGGTTACATAGAATTTGATAAATCGGATGAAAATGCAATTAAAAAAGTAAATCAGTTTAGAGAAAAACCCAATTACGAAACCGCAAAATCATTTTTAGATCAAGGCAATTTCCTCTGGAATGGCGGAATTTTTATTTGGAGTGCTAAATCCATAACATCAGCATTTGAAAAATTTCAACCACAAATGAACTCCTTGTTTCTACAAGGTTTAGAAAGTTATAATACAAGTTTAGAGCAAGATTTTATTAATAAAAATTATGCCAAGGCAGAAAACGTTTCAATAGATTATGCCATAATGGAAAATGCTAAAAACGTATATGTTTTACCAGCAACTTTCGATTGGAATGACCTTGGAACTTGGGGACAACTTCATGAAAAAATTGACAAAGACGAAAATAATAATGGTGTTATAAATGCCAAAGTTATTTTAGAAAATGCATCGAATAATATTATACGTTCCGATGCTAATAAAATTATAGTTATAGACGGTTTACACGATTACATTATTGTTGATAAAGAAGGAGTTTTAATGATTTATCCTAAAAGTAAGGAACAAGATATTAAACGAATTACTGGGTTGGCTAATGAGTTGTAAAATAAAAATAGAGAAAAACAGTCATTTTGTTTTATTGATAGAAAGTATGTTTTGAAATAAGTGTATCTTTATAATTAATAAATAATAATCATGAGCTTATGTGTAATCGTTTTAAATTTAGTACATGTCTTTTTTTATTTTTTATTTTATCTCAATCTTCATTCGCTCAACTGTCTAGTTTTTCTTTAAACGTTACAAAATCTGATGAGTCTTGTACTGGAAATGGAACGCTTTTCTTTAATGTTTCTGGAATTTCTACCGGAGCGTCAGTTTTTTATAGTATTTATAGTTTACCCAATACAACCTCGCCAATAACAGTAGTTTCAACCAATACTTTTTCGGGTTTAAGTGCCGGAATTTTTAGAGTTATTGCAACGCAAACTCTCGGTAATTCAAGTAATACGCAACAACAAGATATACAAATTTTAGATTCGAGAACATTACTTACCTATCAAGTTTCTAGTCAACAAATAAATTGTATTTCTGCTAATGTAGTTGTAACTGTTTTATCAGGAAATCCAGTTAGTTATGAAATTGTTTCTGGGCCACTAATTGTTGCGCCTCAAACTTCTAACGTTTTCAATAATCTAGGCGCTGGTGTCTATAATATTAGGGTAAATGACTCTTGTGGCGATGGTGTAGTACAAACTTTTACTTTGAGTTTATCAAATCCTCTCACTTTAAGTATGAATAATTTTTCTACAAAATGCACACTTCTATCTTGTAATTCTGTTGCAACAGAATTCTGGATAAATGCAGCTACTAATACAATAATAAATTATCCGCTTTCAGTTCAATATACAATTTTCCCTCCTTCTGGCGGAGCACCATTAATTCAAAATCAAATTGTAACATCTGGAAATAGTATTTCTCAAGCCATAACTTCTGCAATTCCATTTTATCACAATCAGCCCTATTTATTAAACATTAAGGTAACAGATCTTTGTGGAAATAGTTATTATTACAATCCAACACTAATCAATCTTCAATATTCTGTAAATTCACAACAAATAATGGTTGGTTGCTTAAAAGGAATTCAAATTAGTCTATGTGTTTTTCTTCCTCCTTATACTGTAAATTTTCTTTCAGCTCCAGCAGGTTTTAATCCAGTTTTATATAATAATTTGCATCCAGGACCATTTAATCCAGATTTTGTAAACTATGTTTCTTTACCTTCTAGCCAAATTCCAAATGGAAATTATACCATTGAAGTTGCAGATTCTTGTGGTAGAGTTTTACAAACTCAAGTTCTTATTCAAGATGTTCTTCCGGGTTATGAATTCGTTGTAGATCGCGATGAATGTAGTGGAAATACTATTGTTAGAATTCCAAATGGTGGACCAAGTGTTGTTTCGGTAGTAATTACAACTGCTCCATCTTCTTTCAATCACGCTCTTCCTTATGATGTTTCATTTAATATAAACTCAGGCTCTTTTCAAATGGCTTTACCACCAGGAACATATACCTTTGAAGGTGTTGACGTTTGTGGCCAATCATTTAGCTACGTTATTATTATCCCAATTAAAGTTGTCAATATTACTACTTCTGTTGTTAATCCAATTGGTTGTTCCAATAATGGTGTTATAAGTGTGCAAGCCAGCGGCACAATGTTGTCATCAATTGTAATAACTCAAGCACCAAGTAACTTTAATCATGTTCTTCCTTACAATGTTTCTAATACAATTATTGGTTCGGCTAATATATTGGCAGATATAGATAGTTTGCCATCAGGTACTTATGTCTTGTATGTTACTGATTCTTGTGGCATTCATTATATTAAAAGTGTAGTTGTTGCATCTTCAATATCACAATTGCCTTTACAATTATTTGAAATGAAAGGTTGTGGTGAAAACCTCGATTCTATCTCGCTTTCAAGTCCAAACGGAGCTTTACAATCGGTTATAATTACGGCAGCACCATCAAGTTTTTCTAATCCTGTTCCTTTCAATGTTAGTGCTAACATAACTAATAATGGTATTTTTTATATGAATTCACTACCACAAGGAACTTATACTTTTTATTCTAAAGACATTTGTAATGTTGAGCGCACAGAGACCATTCAGATTATTGGATACCATCAAATAAATAATACAATTCAAGTAATAGGAAATTGTAGTTCGTTCAATTTAAACATGAATTATACAGACAATAATGCAAATTCTCATAACTTTTGGTTACAAAAATTTAATCCAATTACTAATCAATGGACGCATCCCATTACTGGTGTTCCTTACGTAACAAATTCAATTCCTACCCAAACCAATTCTTATTTACTTACAAATCTTTCGGTCAATTTTAATATTGCTTCTTTAGGTCAATTTAGAATAGTACAAGAATATTATTATTATTCTAATGGCGATTGGGCAGTAATTCCTTGTATTGAAACTATTAAAACTTTCGACTTTACAGGTGAATTAAAAATAATTACCGCTTACGGAATTCCTTGCGTTTCCTCGGGATCACAGATTTTTATAATTGCAGATGGTGTTGCTCCTTTAAGCTATAAAATAACCACAAAAGATGGACTTCCTTTTATTGTCAATAATGGAACATCTAATGCTTTTTCTGGCTTGCAACCCGGAATTTATAATTTTAAAGTAGAAGATGTGTGTGGTAATGTTGTAAATAGACTTTATGATATTGCAAATTTGCCTGTACCAATTGTCACAGCTACTAATTTGTGTGATGGGTTAAATGGGGAACTGTCTGTACAATCTTTTCCGCTTTTAAACTATCAATGGTGGAAAGGAACCAACACTTCAACTATTTTAAGTACTTCAAATATTTTAAATTTTATTCCATTTAATAGTTCTAATGATTCAGGCACGTATTATATTAGGGTTTATTCTTCCAATTCTAATTCTTGTGTTGACCGAATAATTCCTTATACTGTGCCAGCAACAAATAATCCAAATGCTGGTCAAGACGGAAGTTTGATAATTTGCGGAAGCACGACAACAATTAATTTATTTTCTCTGCTGGTTGGAAATTATGATCTTGGAGGAATTTGGGAAGAAGTTTCTAATAGCGGAATGCTCGTTGGAAGCAATTGGTCACCACTTGGATTGCCTTATGGAATTTATGTTTTTAAATATAAAGTTACAGGTTTTTGTAATATTATTGATGAAGCTTCTATTGTTATAACATACAATCCTATTGCAGAGGCACCAATTATTTCAGCAAATTTAAGTTATTGTGAAAACGAAAATATACAGTTTTCTGTGCAATCAATAGCAAATGCTACCTATCAATGGAGTGGGCCAAATAATTTTTCGTCAACTAGTCAAAATCCAACAATTGTAAATAGTACGCTACAAGATTCAGGAATTTATACTGTTACTGTATCAGTAAATGGGTGTCAATCATCTTCATATAGTGACATTGCAGTTCTTTCAATTCCTCAATTTACCTATCAATCATCTTGTGTGAATGGAGCATATACCGTTTTAATTAGTCCAATAAACAATTCGTTTAATGCTAATTCTGCAACTTATCAATGGATTGGGCCAAATGGATTTTCTAGTTCTAATAATCCAATTATAATTACTAATCAATCACAAGGAAATTATTCTGTGATTGTAACCAACAACGAAGGCTGTTCGATAAATCAATCAATATTAGTTCCTTTTACTTTTTGTGATTTCCCAAATGTTATTACACCCAATGAAGATGGAAACAATGATACTTTTGATCTTTCAGGATTTGATATCTCTAAATTTCAGGTTTTCAATAGATGGGGTAGCATAGTTTATGAAGAAAATAATTATACCAACCAATGGCATGGACAAAATAAAAGCAATGGAGATTTACCAGATGCTACTTATTTTTATTATGTACAATTAAAATCGGGCGAAGAAAAACACGGATGGGTTTTACTAGCCAAAGGTCATTAAATAATTTATGTTTTTAAATAATTATTCGCCTTTGTTTTGAGATTTTCTAATTTTTTTGAAAAGATTAGAAGAATAAACAAAATCTACAATAGCTTCATTGTCGGTTTTAAAGATTTCTTTTTTAGAACCTTCCCATGCGAGTATTCCTTCTTTAAGGAAGACAATTTTTTCGCCAATTTCCATTACAGAGTTCATATCATGCGTGTTTACAACGGTTGTAATATTATACTCTTGTGTAATTTCTTGAATTAAATTGTCAATTAAAATTGCAGTTTTTGGGTCTAATCCTGAGTTGGGTTCGTCACAAAATAAGTATTTTGGATTATTTACAATAGCTCTTGCAATGGCAACACGTTTTTGCATTCCTCCAGAAATTTCAGATGGTTTTTTAGTATTGGCATTAATAAGATTTACTCTATCAATTACTATATTTACACGCTCTTTAATTTCTTCGGGAGTTTTTTCAGTAAACATTTTTAACGGAAAACCAATGTTTTCTTCAACAGTCATACTGTCAAACAAAGCACTTCCTTGAAAAACCATGCCTATTTCTGTGCGCAAAGCACGTTTTTCGTCAGATGATAATTCAGTATAAATTCTCCCATCAAATGAAATTGTTCCAACATCTGGAGTGAAAATCCCTAGTAATGATTTTAATAAAACCGTTTTCCCTGAACCACTTTGACCAATTATTAGATTAGTTTTTCCAGTTTCAAAAGTGGTTGTAATTCCTTTTAAGACTTTCGAATCACCAAATGATTTTTCTACATTTTTAACTTCTATCATGATGTCAAAAGTAATTGAGTTAAAATATAATTTACTAAAATAATAACTACTGAAGTCCAAACGAATGCTACAGTACTTGCTTTTCCAACTTCAAGTGCGCCACCTTTCATAAAATAGCCATGAAAAGAAGGAATTGTCGCCAAAATCAAAGCAAAAACTATAGTTTTTATAAAAGCATAAGCAATATGAAACGGAATAAAATCTGTTTGGATACCCGAAATAAATTCGTTACTTGATGTAAAACCACCATAAACACCGGCCATCCAACCTCCCAAAATTCCTAAAAACATAGCTATTCCAATCAAAAATGGATAAAGTAAAAGAGCAATTATTTTAGGAAAAACCAAATAGTTTAATGAATTTACACCCATAACTTCAAGCGCGTCAATTTGCTCGGTAACACGCATGGTTCCTATACTTGACGTGATAAACGAACCCATTTTACCTGCCATAATTATAGAAATAAATGTTGGAGCAAACTCTAAAATCACCGATTGTCGAGTTGCAAAACCGATGAGGTATTTTGGAATTAAAGGATTTGTTAAATTTAATGCGGTTTGAATTGCAACAACTCCACCAACAAAAAAAGATATAAAAGCAACAATTCCAAGCGAATCAATAATTAAGTCGTCAATTTCTTTGAAAATTAAACCTTTCATTACTGACCATTTTGTAGGCTTATTGAATACTTCTTTTAGCATTAAGAAATATTTTCCTATTTGCGATAAATAGCGAACTAGCATCATAGTTTTTAAATATGGTCAAAAATAGTGAGAAGTTGCGAGTTATGAGGTATGAGTTGTAAGTTTTTTAATTTAAAACAACTTTTCTTTCATTTTTTCAATACGGTAATTTCTAATAAATTTTGCCTGTTCATCAGATACTAAAAGAGGTTTTTTCTCTGATTTCGCTTTCCAAAAACCTTTTATGTAATCTATAAAAAGCAATGGTTTTTTCTTCATCATTGCCAATTTTGCAGAAGCTATTGAAGTAATCCAAAATCCATATCCTAAAGTATAAAACGCTTCGCCTTGTTTGTAACGAGCTGTTTTATTATAGTTTGCACCAGTTGGTTTTAAATGCTTCACTTTTAAAGAGGCATCGGTAACCACGTTCCAATTGTAGAAGTTACAAAGCAATTCATCAACTGTATCCCAACCCATAGCTGGTTTTAAGCCGCCAATTTGTTTGAAAGTTTCTTTTCTATAGGCTTTAAATGCACCTCGAATGTGATCTTTATCAGTAAGATTTTCTAAAATAAATGTGCCGTTTTTTTCAATGTAAGCAAATCCGCCTACCATTCCAATTTTAGAATCCGATTGAAAATGCTTGATAATTGTTTCAAAATAATTTGCAGGAAAAATTAAATCGGCATCTGCTTTTACAATAAAATCATAATGGTTATCAAGACTTTCAAAGCCAGTTTGAAATGCCTGAATAACTTTGCTGCCAGGAAGATGAATCAATTCGGAAGTTTTTTCAATCAAATCTATAAAAGGATATTTTTTTATAAAGTCTAAAACAATATCTGAAGTTGCATCGCTAGAATTGTCATTTACAACTACAATTTTTGTTGGTAAAACGGTTTGTTCTACCAAAGATTGCAAGGTTAATGCAACAAATGCTTCTTCGTTATGAGCAGGAATTACGATATAATATTTCATTTTATTTTACTTTTTCGGCAAAAACAATATAATATCTAGGAGTAAAATATCTTAGTAAAGGTCTAAATCCAATTTTCTTTACAGGATGTGTAAATTTTTCTTTAGCAGTAATTTTCCATCCTGTTTTTTCCAATAGCCAATCCAGTTGCCAGTCTTCAAATTCATGATAATGCCTGTCCCACATATCGGTTTTATTTCTGTATGCAGGCGAAAACCATAAACGTAACGGAATTGAAATCAATAACTTTTCACATTTTACATTTTGTAAAATCGTGTAAGGATTTAGTAAATGTTCGAAAATTTCAAAAGCCGTGAAAACTGTATAACTTTCTGTTTGTAAAGCAGTTTGATTATTGTCTAAATCTTCTCCTGTAGTGTTTTTAACGTCATAACCATTTTCTTCCATTATTTTGGAAAACGGATTTGGAACACCTAAATCTAAAATGGTTTCAGTTGTATCAACGTGTTTTTGTAGAAACTCTAAAGTGTGTTTGAAGCGTTTATTTGGAAATGTTTTTTCGTACATGAAGAATAAAATTTATGCTGCAAATGTAATAATTTTTACTTCTTACTTCGTAAATTCTACTTCGTAGTTTTCATTTACATTTTATAAACAATTGCATTTACATTCATTCCAGCGCCAACAGAAGCAAACATAATTACATCACCTTTATTTAATTCTTGGTTTTCAATTTCTCCTTTTACCAAAGAATCATACAATGTTGGAACGGTTGCCACACTTGAATTTCCAAGTTTATGAATGCTCATTGGCATAATTCCTTGCGGTACTTCTTTGTTATAAAGCTTGTAAAAACGTTGAATAATTGCTTCATCCATTTTTTCATTAGCTTGATGAATCAATATTTTTTTCAAGTTATTAATATCAATTCCGCTGTTGTCAAGACATTCCTTCATGGCTTGAGGAACGTTTATTAAAGCAAATTCGTAAATTTTTCGTCCGTGCATTTTTATGTAGCGAACATCTGGATTATGGTTTGTATTGAATGACTTTCCAAAGAATAAAAAGTTGGCTTCGTCATAGGCAAAAGTTGCAGACTCGTGTGCTAAAATTCCGCCATCGTCATTGGTTGCTTCAATAATTGTTGCTCCTGCACCATCAGAATAAATCATAGAATCTCTATCGTGTGGATCTGTAACTCTGGATAAAGTTTCGGCACCAATAACCAAACACTTTTTGGCCATTCCAGCTTTTATAAATGCAGTTGCCTGAATTACACCTTCAACCCAACCAGGACAACCAAAAAGCATGTCGTAAGCGACACATTTTGGGTTTTTAATGCGTAAATTATGCTTTAACTTTGAGGCTAAACTAGGTAACATATCACCTTGAATTGCACCTTTTTTTACATCGCCAAAATTGTGTGCGAATATTATATAGTCTAAAGTTTCGGGATCTATTGTAGCATTTTCAATAGCTTTTTTTGCAGCTAGTGTAGCAATATCAGATGTTTGTAAATCATTTGATGCATATCTGCGCTCTTCAATTCCGGTAATTCCTTTGAATTTTTGAGTAATAATTTCATTAGATTGCGGAAAAGGTGTTCCATCATCATTCAAAAATTCGTGATTTGAAAAATCTTTATTACACACTATTTCGGTAGGAATGTAACTTCCAGATCCAGTTATTTTTATATTCATCGCGGTTGTTAATGATAAATTCTAATGTAAATTTAAAGATAATAAATCAATTTATAACATAAAAATTATTATGCGCGCATACTATTGTGGAATTATCAATATTTTCTATTATTTTTATTAATAATATAATATTAATGCTTTTTTTGTGAAATTTTTATTTGCATCACTGTCCCAATATTTAAGGCTTGTGTTTTTATTTTTTCTGAATTTTCTCCTTTAAAGTTTTCATCAACTGCAGAAAAAAAGTGGCTCAACCAAATTTTAAACAACTCTGGCGTAAGATATTCTTTGTCATTTATATCCAAATGAATTTGAGTAAGATTCTTAGAATAACCACCAGTTCCTAAAATGGCTTGCGACCAAAATATTACCAAAATTGGTAAATGCTCTAAAATATTTATTTTTACAATATCTGTAAATATATAAGATATCGATTCGTCTGAAAGTAGTTTTTGATAAAAATTATCGACCAATAAATATAAGTCTTCTTGGTTTTGAATGTCGTTCATTATATTTTTTAATTTTCAAAAGTATCTAAATCGAATTATAAATTTACTGATAAAAATCAGTTTCAAAGAAAAAGGTTTCAAAAATTAATCTGAAACCTTTATTAATGTTCTTTTATTTAATGAAAATAGATGGTTAGATTTACTATTCTAACTTTTCTAAAAAAATAGTATCACCATATTTCCCATTAGTCACAACTGCTTTTCTGTATCCAGGCTTTGAAAATTCAACTGTTATTTTTTGTTCTTTAAACAAGATGATTCCCATTTCATTACAAACTACATAGTTTCCAATGCTATCGGTAAACATAGTTTTTATCCCAGTTTTCACAACACAGTTTACACTGTCTAATGGCAAGTTTGTTTGTTTATCTCTTATGTTTCCACTCATACATTTAAATCCTTCACAACTTAATTGTATTGTAGATAACGAAATCAAAACTAATAAAATTTTGCTGTTATTCATTTTAAGTTAAAATTTTACTTCGTGCCTCTAATTTTGTACTTTGTACTTTTACATATAAGCCTCAATAGGAGCGCAACTACAAACTAAATTCCTGTCACCATAAGCTTCATCTGCTCGACGAACGGTTGGCCAAAATTTATTATCTGCAACATAATCCAACGGAAATGCCGCTTGTTCACGTGTGTATGGATAAATCCAATTGTCAGTTGTAACCATCATTAATGTATGTGGTGCATTTTTCAAAACGTTGTTAGAATCGTCTGCTGTTGCAGCTTCAATTTCTTTTCTGATAGCAATCATAGCGTCGCAAAAACGATCTAATTCTTCCAGATTTTCACTTTCTGTAGGTTCAATCATTAACGTTCCTGCAACTGGAAATGAAACTGTTGGAGCATGAAACCCATAATCCATCAATCGTTTTGCAATATCAGTAACTTCGATTCCTTTTTCTTTAAATGGACGACATTCCAAAATCATTTCGTGAGCCGCGCGTCCCTTTTCTCCTGAATATAACGTATCATAATGTCCGTTTAATTTTTCTTTAATATAGTTTGCATTTAAAATTGCATATTCTGTAGATTTTTTCAAACCTTCTGCACCAAGCATGCAAATATATCCATAAGAAATTAAGCAAACCAAAGCTGAACCCCAAGGCGCAGCAGAAATTGCCGTAATTGCGTTTTCGCCTCCAGTTGGAATTACAGGATTTGTTGGTAAAAACGGAACCAATTGTGGCGCAACGCATATTGGACCAACTCCAGGACCACCGCCACCATGCGGAATTGCAAATGTTTTATGTAAATTTAAGTGACAAACATCAGCACCAATTGTTGCCGGATTTGTTAATCCAACTTGAGCATTCATATTCGCACCATCCATATAAACTTGTCCGCCATTATCGTGGATAAGTTGTGTAATTTCTCTAATTGCGCTTTCAAAAACTCCGTGCGTTGAAGGATAAGTTACCATTAAACATGACAAATTATCTTTGTGTAAAAGTGCTTTTTCACGTAAATCATCTACATCGATGTTTCCGTTTTCTAATGTTTTTGTAACCACAACCTGCATTCCTGCCATTGCCGCCGAAGCTGGATTTGTTCCGTGTGCAGATGAAGGAATTAAAGCAATATTTCTGTGATAATCGCCGCGAGATTGGTGGTATGCACGAATAACCATTAATCCTGCATATTCTCCTTGAGCACCAGAATTGGGTTGTAAAGTTGTTCCTGCAAAACCAGTAATTACATTTAATTGTTGTTCTAATTTAGCTAACATTTCTTGGTAACCTTGCGCTTGATCTAATGGTGCAAATGGGTGAATATTATTCCATTGTGCCATGCTTAAAGGCAACATTTCTGAAGCTGCATTCAATTTCATTGTGCAAGATCCAAGAGAAATCATCGAGTGATTTAAAGCCAAATCTTTGCGTTCTAACATCTTGATGTAACGCATTAAAGCGGTTTCCGAATGGTATTTATTGAAAACATCATGTTGTAAAAAAGTTGATGTTCTAATTAAGTTATTAGAAATAATTGACACATTTTCTAATTGACTAATTGACACATTTTCTTTTCCTGTCGCTTCCGCAAATATCGAAACGATTTTATTTAAATCATCAATACTTGTTGTTTCGTTTAGCGAAATTGAAACTGTATTTTCATCAACATAATAAAAGTTAACTTCATTTAATTCTGCAATTTCTTTAACTTTTTTAGCATCAGTTTTGATTACAATTGTATCAAAATATGCTGTATTTGTTTGATATAAACCTAATTTTTCTAATTCGTTTGCCAGTGTTACAGTCGAAGAATGCACTTTATCAGCAATATATTTTAAACCTTTTGGACCATGATAAACCGCATACATTCCTGCCATAACAGACAATAAAACCTGAGCTGTACAAATGTTGGAAGTCGCTTTATCACGTTTGATATGTTGTTCACGAGTTTGTAAAGCCATTCTCAAAGCACGATTTCCATTGGTATCAACAGTAACGCCGATAATTCTTCCTGGCATCGAACGTTTGTATTCGTCTTTTGTAGCAAAAAAAGCAGCATGTGGTCCGCCATATCCTAACGGAATTCCGAATCGTTGTGTCGTTCCAAAAACTACGTCGGCACCCATTTCTCCTGGTGAAGTTAATTTTACTAATGATAAAATATCGGCACCAACGGCAACTTTAATTTCGTTAGTTTTTGCTTTAGCGATAAATCCAGCATAGTCATTAACTTGACCGTGTTTTCCTGGATATTGAAGAATTGCTCCGTAAAATTCATTTGAAAAATCAAATTCTTCGTGATTTCCTATTACTAATTCCACACCAATTGGCGTAGAACGTGTTTGTAAAACAGATAATGTTTGCGGTAAAATCTCTTCAGAAACGAAGAATTTATTCACATTATTTTTTTTCTGATCTCTAGAACGAACGTCAAAAAGTAACGCCATTGCTTCGGCAGCAGCAGTTCCTTCGTCTAGAAGTGAAGCATTTGCAATTTGCATTCCAGTTAACTCGATAACCATGGTTTGAAAATTCAAAATTGCTTCCAATCGACCTTGCGCAATTTCTGCTTGATAAGGTGTGTAAGCTGTGTACCAACCCGGATTTTCAAAAACATTTCTCTGAATTACAGCTGGAATTATAGCTTGATTATATCCCAAACCAATATACGATTGGAACATTTTATTTTTGTCACCTAATTTTTTTATGTGGTTTGCAAATTCGTATTCGGTCATTGCAGGTTCCAAATCTAAATCGGCTTTTAAGCGAATATCACTAGGTATTGTTTCAAAAATTAATTGATCTATCGTTTCAGCATCAATAGTTTTCAACATATGTTGTAGGTCGTTTTCGTTTGGACCTATGTGGCGTAATGCAAATGCGTCTGTTTTCATTTAATTAAATAAAATATAAAGTTTTGTGTGTTGTTTTGCGAGAACAAAAGTAATTATTAAACTTCTAATTTTTAGTTAAACAAGACGTAATATTTTGAGAAATTGTTAACTAAAATCGTGTCTTATTAACAGATTGATTAATTTTGTAAGATGCAATTTTTAAAGAAACTTTTCAATTTTTATATAAACAGTAGTATTCACGTAGCTTTTTCGTGTTTTGCCTTAGTCAAATTAACGCAATTTATGTTTAGCATTACGTGTGATGATTCGGTTTCAAATTTTGCTTTTTTCGGAACAATTGTCGGCTATAATTTTGTAAAATATGATACTTTGGCAAGACTTAAAAAACGTCAGATGCGAAACGAATTAAAGTTGATTGCACTTTTAAGTTTTTTGTCGTTTTTAGCCACAGGATTTTACTTTTTTCAGTTGCAAAAAAACACCCAATTTATTGGATTTATTTTCTTAATCTTAACTTTATTATACACCTTGCCTTTTTTTCCAAACAGAAGAAATGCTCGAAATTGGGCTGGAATTAAAATTTACATCGTAGCTTTATGTTGGGTTGGAGTTACTGTAGTTTTACCAATTATTGATGCAGAAATTGCCATAACATCTAATTTTTATTTGAAATGTTTGCAGCGATTTCTACTGATTTTTGTTCTGATTTTAATTTTTGAAATCATTGATCTAAAAACTGATGATCCACATTTGCAAACCGTTCCGCAAAAAATAGGAGTGAAGCAGACCAAGATTTTAGGAATTATTTTATTGTGTATTTTTTGTGTTTTAGAGATTTTCAATATCAATTTCAATCAAAATAGCAATTTTCAAATTTTTCCAGTCAAATTGATTTTTGCAATTGTAATTGCCATTGTAATTTCAATTTTTTTACTTCTTTCAAACGAGAGAAAATCCAAATATTACACTTCGTTTTGGGTAGAAAGTATTCCAGTTTTTTGGTGGATTTTAGTTTTGATTTTCAGCTAATTCTTTCAAAACTTTATTTCTTTGGATAATAAAATTGGTCAGGTGTTTTTTAAGAATGATTTTGTCAAATAATTGCCCGAAAATTCCAAACGGCGTTTCATAATTTAGGTTGTCAATCATAACCGTTTTTCCGTCCTTTTCTACAAATGAATGTTCGTGTTTAAACGATTTGAATTTTCCTTCTTCCATTTCATCTACAAAATAATCGTAGAAATCCATTGCTGTCATTCGGCTTTTGTGCGTTAGATAAAATCCAAAATGTTTGCCACGCCAAGTTACAGTTTCATTGTAATTTATCAATCCAGTTGTAATTCCATCAATCGCTTTTTCATTGGTTTTGCTAGCCGAATTTTGATGTACATCTATGTTTCTTGATAAGTCAAAAACGATTTTTTTTGGTGCGTTTATTTTGGTTGTTAGGTTAATTTTTGTCATTGCTTTACTAAATTTTTAAATGCTTTTTCTAAGGTTTCATATTCAAATGTAAATCCATTTTCTTGTAACCTTTTCGGAATTACATTTCGGCTTTTTAATACCAATTCTGTTTCTGTTCTTATGAAATAGGAGCCAATTTCGAGTAAAAATTTACTTGTAGAAATTCCAAACGGAATTCCGATTGTTGCTCTAAGTGTTTTCATGAAGTCATTATTTGAAACAGGTTTTGGAGAAACAATATTAACAACTTCTGTTAGTTGTTTTTCTATTACAAATTCAATTGCTCGTGCAAAATCTTTTTCGTGAATCCAACTTATAAATTGATTTCCTTTTCCTTGTTTTCCGCCAAGGCCAAGTTTTGCAAGCATTTTTATCGGAATAAAAGCGCCACCATTTTTTCCTAAAACTATTGAAGTTCGTAAAGCAGTTTTCAATGTTTGCGGAGTTTCAGTTTCAAAAAAGGCTTTCTCCCAACTTTTTGCAATATTCATTGAGAAATCATCGCCAATTTCGCCATCAATTTCATCCATTTGCTTGTCTAATGAAAATCTATAAATTGTAGAAGTTGATGAATTCAGCCAATTTTTTGGTGGATTTTTACAATTTAAAACAGCTTCGTTTAAGATTTTTGTGCTGTCAATTCTAGAATCGTAAATTTCTTTTTTATTTGCCACGGTATATCTACAATCAACAGATTTTCCTGCAAGATTTATTAAAACGGATGCATTTTCTAATTCATTTTCCCAACCTGAAAGTGTTTTTGCATCCCAATTCACATATTTTATGGAATCACTAATTTTAGATTTTCCACGAGTTAGAATTACGATTTCATCAAATTTATCTTCAAAATGTGTTACTAAAACTTGACCTAAAAATCCTGTTCCTGCTGCAATTATTAGCTTTTTCATTAGTTTAAATTTAAGATGATTATCAAAGCAATCATTCGATAAATTACCCAAGTTATTGACAAGTAAAAAGGTAATTCTAATAGTTTGATTCTTCTTGAATGTTCTATCAACATTGTTAAAACTGTAATTCCTAACCAACCTAAAGTTATCAATTGTGGAACATTAAAAAACACATTCAAAATCAATATCGGAATTAATAATAACGAACCCATTAGTGAAACCGTCATTAAGTTTCCAATGTAATTTAAAATTATTTTCTTTTCAAATTTCATCAGAAATAAACCTTGAAAAATTATTTGACCTAAAGCAAGAAATACTTCTCTGAGAATAGTTGATTTTGGTAAAATACTTATAGAATCTGAAAATTTATATAAGACTAATGTTGTTATTGTTGCTGCAAACAAAATGTACAAAATTCGATACTTAATATTAAAATCAGGAACACATTGCAGTTTGATTTCTTTCTTTATTTTGCTCGGGATAATTACTTTTCGATTGTAAGAAATGAATGAATATAATTTTTTTAAAAAGAACTTTATTGGCTTTAAATTTCCTATTTTCTCCATCCACGGAAAGGAAAATCCGACAACTTTTAGCAAACTGTCAATGCCATAAATTACAGTTTTATTTTCGTTATCGACTAATGCTATTTCGTTTGAAGCACGTTTTACATCAATAAAATTTTGCTCTTCATCAGATAATTGGCAATAAGGTTTCTTTCCATTTTCGTCCAACATTCCTGCTTTTATAAATCCAGAAGTATACACGCGACAAAGCGGACAATCTTCGTCATATAATAAGGTTTGATTTTCTAGCGTTTTCATTGTATAGTTTTTTTGCCTTCAATTGTGATTTTTGAACCCAATGCTAGAAATGCCGAAGTTGGTTTTAAATCTTGTAAAAATTTGAAATCTTTACCGTAAATGTTTTCAAAATCAACGTCAACTTTATAGTCTATTACTTCCAATTGTTTCCATCTTGGATGCGTAACTTCGTATTCTATAGTTTTACTTTCGTTAAATTTTGTGTAACCAAAATAATGTTCGGTTATGAATTCAGCTTCAGAATTTAGTTCAATTGGAATTGGATTTTTATTACTTTTCATTGAAATGGAATTCCATTTATTGTCTTTTTTCCAATCGTATTGAAAAGATTTTGAATTTTCGTTTTCAGTTCTAGAATGTCGCATTTTCAACGTCTGATAATGTTCTTTGTATAATGTATTGGCAACAATTGTAATAGCATGTTTTGGAACAATTTCTTTCACAAACACAACGCCTCGTTTCCAAATCCCATCTTCATAACTTTTTACATAAAAACGCAAATTAACTTCTTCAAAATTTACATGAAACGGAATTTTAAGTCCTAAAACTTTCACGTTTTCAAACATAAATCCGATTAAACTTATGTAACATTTGCCGTTCCATAAATCTAGTTCAGTGCCTTTTGGAACATAATTTTCTAAAATTTCTGGATTAATTTCGTAGTTTATTAATGCTAAGTCGTTCCATTCTGCGGTTAGGAAACTCATAATGTTTGTTTTTTGTAAATTAATATTGAAAGATAAATTGCTAATATTGGCGGAAATCCAATTAAAATATAGGAAATTATATCGTTATAACCATTTATTGAATTTATATACCAAGCTAAAAAGAAGAGGAATACTATAATTGCATAAAGTCTAATATGGTTGTTTTTGGGTTCGTCCATTAGCATTTTTATTCCTATTATGATATGTATTATTCCGGTCATTATTGTTGATAATAGTGCCCAAAAGAAAAAATCGTTATCTATCAACCCAATAATTCCTAATAGTATTGGTGTTCCAATTGCAAATGAGTTTATGTATTTTAGAGCTTTCATAATTACTATATTATTAAACTTTCAGAAAAAAATGAAAGTTTTAATTAAATTTTTTTACTAATTAATTCGTTCTTTGTTATTGTTTTTTAATGGTCTCATTGAATAGTTTTTTAAATTATTTTTTAAAGGAGAAAAAACTATTTCATTATTTTTAAAACCAATTTTCCCAACCAATTGTCTTTAAATTCGGTTGCTTTTTCTAACATATTATCGGCTTTTAAAACAAAATCATACAACTTTGTAGTTTGATTAATGAAGTGATTCGCTTCATCAGAATTATTGCCATCAATAGACGAAACTTCTTTTAATACTTTCAAGGCTGGTTTAATTTCGCGTTTGCTACGTTCTCTTGCAATTTTTACCGCTAATTCATCCAAATCTTTTTCGGCTGTAAAAAATTCACGTCGTTCGCCAGCTTTGTATTCTTTGTACACAATTCCCCAATCCATCAAGGCACGTAAATTCATAGAAGCATTTCCTCTCGAAATTTGTAATTCTTCCATAATATCTTCCATCGAAATGGCATCGTTGGAAACCATTAACAAAGCATGAATTTGCGCCATAGTTTTGTTAATTCCCCATTGGCTTCCCAATGCACCCCAAGTTTGAACGAATTTATTTTTTGCTTCTTTGAATTCCATAACGCAAAGATATATAATGTTTTGAACTTTCAATAATAAATGAAAGTTTATTTTATTTTGATTTAATTTAGTGTAAAAATAGCAATATTGGTGAATACAATCACTAAAAATTATATGAAATTGGTGAATACAATCACCGATAAATATATAAAGTTGGTGAATACAATCACTAAATTATATATAATATTGGTGAATAGAAAATATTTTTATATCTTTGAAAAAAATTAGTGTTATGATAGTTAGAGATTTAGCGTCAAATGTAATAGCAAAACTTCATAAAGGTAAAGTTATTGTGCTTATCGGTCCGAGGCAAGTAGGAAAAACTACCTTGATAAATTCTATTTTGAACAAAAGTGACTATTTGTTTTTGGATGGTGATGATAATACTGTGGCAGAAACGTTGTCGAATGCTAATACTGAGAACCTTAAAAGTATCATTGGAAATTATAAATATGTTTTTATTGACGAAGTGCAACGCATTCCAAATATTGGTTTGAAGTTGAAAATTATGGTCGATCAAATCAAAGATGTTCAAGTACTAGTTTCGGGTTCATCGGCTTTTGATATTAATAATGAAACGCAAGAACCATTAACAGGTCGGAAATTTGAGTTTCAAATGTATCCAGTTTCTTGGAACGAATTTGAGAAAAATGTTGGTTATATGAAAGCCCAACAACAACTCGAATTGCGATTACTTTACGGAATGTATCCGGATGTAATTAATAATTTTGGAAACGAATATGAAATTCTTAAAAACTTAGTTTCGAGTTATTTATATAAAGATATTTTGGCTTTGGCAGGAATTAGAAAATCGAATGTTTTAGAAAAAATTTTGCAAGCTTTGGCGTTGCAAGTTGGGAGTGAAGTAAGTTATAATGAAATTGCACAACTAGTTGGTGTTGATAAAAATACGGTAAACAATTACATTGATTTGTTAGAAAAAAGTTTTGTGATTTTTAGGTTAAATAGTTTTTCTAAAAATATTCGGAACGAAATTAAAGCCAATAAAAAAATCTATTTTTATGACAATGGCGTTCGTAATATGGTTATTGGAAATTTCAATACACTGAATTTACGTCAAGATAAAGGTGCATTATGGGAAAATTTTCTGGTTTCAGAACGTATGAAATTGTTGTCGTATTCTCAAAGTGTTGCAAAACCTTATTTTTGGAGAACTACAACCCAGCAAGAAATTGATTATGTAGAAACCAATGCTGATGCTGTAAGTGCGTTTGAATTCAAATGGGCGAATGCTAAAAAAGTAAAATTGCCTAAATCGTTTCAAGATGCTTATAAACCTATTTTTTTGGTTTTGGATAAAGATAATTTTAGGGAGTTTTTGAAGTAGATAAACCGAAGCGAATTTACTTCGGTTTTTTATCTTTTATCGTCTTTTGAATAATTTGAAACACCGTTAATATTAATTTCTGTACCAGAAAAATGAGGTTTTCTATTTCTAGCAACATCAATTACAGATTTGAATATTGAAAAGTATTCTCTGAAACATACATAATTGTAGTTTCTATATTCACCAACATTTGCAGAAAATCCTTCGGATTTAATTCCAAGTTTATTTCCAATATAGATTGCTCTGTTCAAATGATACTCTTGAGTTACTAAAATAGCTTTGTCTATTTTAAAAATATTTTTTGCTCTATACATTGTCGAATAAGTGTCGAATCCTGCATAATCAATGTATATTTTAGTTGTATCAACTCCGTTTTCAAAGCAGTATTTTTTCATAACTGTTAGTTCGTCATGCTCGTCATTTCCATTATCACCAGAAAGTAAAATTTTATTTATTTTCTTTGAATTGTATAATAAAATTCCTTCATCAAGTCTGTCGCGAAGGTATTTACTAGGTTTGTCTCCAATAATTCCTGCTCCAAATATAATTCCAACATTATTTTTTGGAACATCATTTTCAGAGTGATAGATTAGTGCATCAGTTTCTGATTTTACATAAAAGTTCACAGAAAAAAGCACCATCAATCCAATAATTGAAATGTAAATAAGTTTTTTGAAATGTTTTTTCAACTTGATGTTTTTCTATAATTTATTTTTCTAACTTTTCAACCTACTTACTATTCATTAACGCTTTCATTTGAGTAATTGCAATAGTATTAAGTTGTAATAATCGTTCTGGTTGCGATTGTCCTTGATGAATAAAAACCGAATTCAAACTTTCTAGATTTGACAAAACTACTAATTGCTCAATAGTTGCCATATCTCGAATATTTCCATCTGTATTTGGATTTTCATCGCGCCATTGTTTAGCAGTAATTCCAAATAATGCAACATTTAGCAAATCAGCTTCGTTAGCATAAATAAAATTTATTTTAGATTTGTCAAGTGATTCTGGAATTAAATTTGCTTTTATTGCATCGGTATGAATATGATAATTTACTTTGGCTAAAGTGCGTTGAAAATTCCAATCTAATTCCAATCGGTCGTTTTCATCCTCTTTTAGACGTTGGAATTCTTTGATTACGTATAACTTAAATTCAATCGAAATCCAAGATGCAAATTCTAAAGCAATATCTTTGTGAGCGAAAGTTCCGCCATATCGTCCAGATTTTGATATTAAACCTATTGCGTCTGTATTTTCAATCCATTTTTTTGGCGTCATAACAAAACTATTTAATCCAGCTTGCTTTTTAAACCCCTCGAATTCGAGGGGTTTAAAATTTGAATTATAAATTGTTTCCCAAAACCCTAAAAGTTCTATGGTATTTCGGTTTCTCATCCAGTTTTGAATAATGGTGTCGGTATGTTCAGAATCTTTATGGCGAGCAATATCTGTTAAAGATATATAGTCGTTATTATTTTCTTGATAAAGGACAATATCAATTCCTTGAACATTTATTTTTTATTTTTCGCCATAAAATTTTAAAATTAAGCCTAATCATGGCATTTTCGCCACAATTTAAAATTTAAACCAATCCAGCCCTTTTCAACAAAGCATCAGCCTTTGGTTCTTGACCTCTAAACTTTTTATACAATTCCATTGGCAATTCGGTTCCGCCTCTTGAAAGTACATTGTCTTTAAATTTTGTAGCAACTTCTTTATTAAAAATTCCTTTTTCTTGGAAATATGCAAACGCATCCGCATCAAGAACTTCTGCCCATTTGTAACTGTAATATCCAGAGGAATATCCGCCAGCAAATATGTGTGAAAACGAAACACTCATACAGTTTTCTTCAACGTCTGGATATAAAGCTGTTCCTTCAAATGCTGTTTTTTCAAATGCTTTTATATTAGTAATTTCAGTTGGATTGTTGCTATGAAAAGCCATGTCTAACAATCCGAAACTCAATTGACGCAACGTTGCCATTCCTTCTTGAAAACTCGCACTTTCTTTGATTTTATTCACATATTCTTGCGGAATTATTTCTCCAGTTTCGTAATGTTTTGCAAACAAAGCCAACGCTTCTGGTTCGTAACACCAGTTTTCCATAACCTGACTTGGCAATTCTACAAAATCCCAATAAACCGATGTTCCAGACAAACTTGGATAAACGGTGTTGGCTAACATTCCATGTAATCCGTGTCCGAATTCGTGAAACAAAGTCGTAACTTCATTAAAAGTTAGTAATGAAGGTTTGGTTTCGGTTGGTTTGGTGAAATTACAAACGTTTGAGATATGTGGCCGTTCGTTTTTTCCATCCTTAATACATTGCGATTTGAAACTCGTCATCCAAGCGCCATTTCGTTTTCCTTTTCTTGGAAAAAAATCGGCGTAAAAAATGGCAATCAATTCGTTAAATTCATCTTTAACTTCGTAAGTGGTAACTTCTTCGTGGTATTCATCGATGTCGAAAACTTCTGTAAATGTTAATCCGTATAATTTTCCAGCAATGGTGAAAGCGCCATTTAAAACGTTTTCTAATTTAAAATAGGGTTTTAATTTCTCGTCATCCAAATTGAATAATTTTTGTTTCAATTTTTCTGAATAAAAAGAGCCGTCCCATTTTTCGAGTTGCTCAATTCCGTCTAATTCTTTGGCGAAAGTTGATAATTGAGAAAATTCTCTTTCGGCTGCAGGTTTGGCTTTTACCAATAAATCATTCAAAAACGATTTAACTTTGTCTGGATTTTGCGCCATTCGTTCTTCTAAAACAAAGTGTGAATGGGTTTCGTATCCTAATAAATTAGCACGGTCAAAACGTAATTTTGCAATTTTTAGCGTAATTTCCTGATTGTCAAATTCGTTATTTTGGAATGCTTTTTTTCCGGCTGCGATGGCAATTTCTTTTCGCAATTCACGATTTTCTGCATAAGTTACAAATGGTAAATAACTTGGATGATCTAATGTAAAAATCCAACCTTCCAATTCTTTTGATTGTGCTAATGCTTTTGCGGCTTCAATTGTTCCTTCTGGCAAACCTTTTAAATCAGCTTCGTTAGTAATATGAAGTTGATAATTGTTGGTTTCTGCTAAAACATTTTCGCTGAAAGTCAGTTTTAGTTTTGCCAATTCGGTATCGATTTCACGAAGCTTTGACTTTTTTTCATCTGATAAAAGTGCTCCGTTTCTAGAAAAACTCTTGAATTTTTTATCCAATAAAGTGGCTTGTTCTGGAGTAAGATTTAAAGCGTCTTTTTGTTCGTAAACCGATTTTATTCTTTTAAATAAATCTTCGTTTAAAGTTATATCATTGCTGAATTCAGTCAATAATGGCGTAACTTCTTGAGCAATTTTCTGCATTTCATCAGAAGTTTCTGCCGAATTCAAGTTGAAGAAAATAGACGATAATCTATCCAAAGCATTTCCTGAAAAGTCTAATGCTTCGATGGTGTTTTCGAAAGTTGGAGTTTCCGAATTGTTGATTATGGTGTCAATTTCTGCTTTTGCAGCGGCTATATTTTCTATAAAAGCTGGTTTGTAATCTTCCATTTTGATTTGTGAAAATGGTGCAGTATCGTATTTGGTATTGAATTTTTGAGTTAGTATTTTCATTGCTCGCAAAGGCGCAAAGGCGCAAAGTTTTTATAGTTTAAAATTTTCTAAATCTTGATAGGTATTCCAAAAACGAAGTAATTCTATGGTATTGGAATTTATTTTGTAATAAAGTGATATTTGTTTTGTAATAACTACTTTATTTACATTTTTATAGTTTGAAGAAATAAAGTTAATATTGTTTTTGTCTAAAAGTCTAATGGTATAATCTACTTCATCAATGAAATTAACAACATCTTGAAAAGTCCATTCTGCTTCTAAATAATCGATATTTTGCCAGTAATCTTTTTTGGCTTGTGGCGACCAAATGATATCCATTATTTGAAATACTTTGAATATCGACTTCTAGTTTCCTCCATAACCATATTGTTAGCAATTCCTTCATTGTTTTCTAATGAGTAAAGTGCTTCATCAATAGCTATTTTTTGATTTTGAGTCAAAACTGATTTCGATTGAATCAAATTAATTATCTCTTCAATCAACTTTGGGTTTTCAATATCCAAAATAACTTTTGTCAATTCAATTTTAGAAGTTTGAATATTCATTGTTTTCTTTTTATCAAAGATAATTATTTTTTTAATTCAGATGCTGCTTTATTTACCGCTTCTCTCAAACTTTCCTTGTAAGAAATAATTTTATCTAAAACCTTTTTATCTGATGAACCGATGATTTGAGCCGCCAGAATTCCAGCATTTTTTGCCCCATTTAAAGCGACAGTTGCCACTGGAACTCCGCCAGGCATTTGGAGAATTGACAAAACCGAATCCCAACCATCGATAGAATTGCTCGATTTTACTGGAACGCCAATGATTGGCAACGGCGACATAGAAGCGACCATTCCGGGTAAATGTGCCGCACCACCAGCACCAGCAATTATGACAGAAATGCCGCGATTGTGTGCGTTTTTACTGAAATCAAATAATTTTTCTGGTGTTCTGTGAGCTGAAACGATATCCACTTCGGTTTCAATTTCGAATGATTTTAGGATGTCGATGGCTTCCTGCATTACTGGCATGTCGGAAATGCTTCCCATTATTATGGCTACTTTGCTCATTTTGATTTGATGTAGTTTAAGAGTTTAAATTTGTTTAAAATTAATACTAATAATAGACAAACTATATAATTTAAAATAAAATTTTTTAAGTTGGTTCCGTGTAATAAATCTTGTCCGTTACAATTATCTCTAATTTCAAATTGATAATAAAAATTAAAAGGAAACCCAACTTTTAAATTTGGCATAGTTCCATTAATTGAATTGAAAATCAAAGAAAATAAAAAGGACAAAAATGAAACAATACAAAATGTAATTATTGAATAAAAACTAATATTTAATATTTTTTTTATCATATTTAAAATCAAGGAATCATTTAAAAGTAATGCTTCTTTTTTTTAATCTTTAGTCAGTTTTTTTAAGATTTTATCTATTTCTTTAATTCCATTACCACCAAAAAGTTCATTCACGTATACTACTTTTCCATTACTATCAATGACAAGGTTTGTTGGGAAAAATTGAATTCCAAATTGATTGATTGTTTTTCTGTCATTCGGGATAACGGTGAAATCTAATTTTATTTTTTTTAAAAAGTCATCAACTAAGTTTTTTTTATCATAAGTTATTGCAAAAAAAACGATAGGGTTTTCTTTATACTTTTCTTTTAAATCATTTAAATCAGGCATTTCTTTGATGCACGGTGCACATTTAGTAAACCAAAAGTTTAGCACAATTATTTTCCCACTTAAACTTTCTAATGAGAATTTGTTTCCATTTATATCAGTTAAGTCTAGATTTTCAATATGTCTTCCTTTTAATTGCTTTCTATTTTCAGTATCCTTTTTTTGTTTGTCTTGAAATTCATCATTAATGGTTTTGTACTCTTCTTTGGAAAGATATTTAATTACAGTAATAGACTTATTATTAATGGAATCACCAAAATAAATTGGTTTGTAAGGGTTCTTCAAATAGTTTTTACTTATGGAATCCATTTTTACCAAAGGGATTATTGAACCGTTTTCATTGAAAATTTTATTTTCTGCCTTCTTTTGAACAAAATCTAGATATTTATATTTGTCGATTGCCAAAAATTCTTTAGACACAAATTGATATTCTTGTCCATAACTGACAAGACAAAATAAGACTGTAAATAAAAAGATATATTTTTTCATTTCTAATTTGTAAAAACTAAACACTAATCACTCTAATACTATTCTTAACTTCTTCAGCAATATTTCGTGCAATTTCCATGTCTTCATTAACGATGGTAACATGTCCCATTTTTCTAAACGGACGCGTTTCTTTTTTGCCATAAATGTGTGGTGTTACTCCGCCAATTGCCATTATTTTTTCGATGTTTTCGTAAACTACTTGTCCCGAAAAACCTTCTTCTCCAACCAAATTTACCATAATTCCGGCAACTTTGCTGTCACAATTTCCTAAAGGTAGATTTAAAATGGCGCGTAAATGATTTTCAAATTGCGATGTGTAACTTGCTTCAATGGTGTGATGTCCAGAATTGTGTGGTCTTGGTGCGACTTCGTTTACCAATATTTCATCGGTAACTGTTTGAAACATTTCTACTGCCAACAAACCAACATGATTGAATGTTGACGAAACTTTTAAAGCTACTTCTTGCGCTTTTTTGGCAACTTTTTCATCAATTCTTGCTGGACAAATTACATATTCTACCTGATTGGCTTCGGGATGAAATTCCATTTCTACCACAGGATAGGTTTTTATTTCGCCAGAAACATTTCTAACAACAATTACTGCAAGTTCGTTTTTAAACGGAATAATTTCTTCGGCAATGCATTCTACATCTGGAAGATTTTCAATATCTGTTGCTGAACGAACGATTTTTACACCGTTTCCATCATATCCAAATTCGGTACATTTCCATACAAATGGTAACGGAAGTTTGGTTTCTATGAATTCAATAAGTAATTCTTTTTTGCTTGCAAATTTTTTGAAATTCGCTGTTGGAATTCCGTTTGCTTCATAAAACTCTTTCTGAATTCCTTTATTCTGAATTAGTTTTAAGGTTTTTGGAGATGGATATACTTTTACGCCTTCATTTTCTAATTTTTCCAGCGCATCAAGATTTACCAATTCGATTTCGAAAGTTAAAACATCTACTTGTTTCCCGAAGTTGTAAACAGTTTCAAAATCCATTAAACTTCCTTGAAAAAATTTATTGCAAGCAATTTTGCTCGGTGCTTCATCACTTGGATCAAGAACGTAAGTTTGAATATCGAATTTTCGGGTTTCTGAAAGAAGCATTTTGCCCAATTGTCCGCCGCCGAGAATTCCTAACTTAAAATCGGAAGAGAAATAATTCATTGTATAGTTGTAGTTGTTTGCGCAAAGATAGTAATTTCAACTTCAAAAATCATCTCAAATTTTTCTCAAAACTTCTCTCGCCGCAGCTTTATATCCAGCAGATTGTGTTGCAAAATCTTTTTCAATGATGTTTTTTAATTCTTCTTTAAGCCATTCATATTTAGCTGTGTAAAACGATAAAGTGTACATGTTATAAACTTTTGGCGCCACTTTTGCAGCACCAATTAATCCGTCTAAACAATATTCAATAATTTTTTCATTTTGGTTTTCTGTTGTAGAAATAATTTTTGAAGTAGCAATAAAATAGGCAACCCTGGACATTCCTCTAATGGCAGATTCGTGTTTGTGTTTGGAGAAACTCTCTATTAAATCAGTTAAAAATGGTTGTAAAAGTAATGTGTCAGTTTCGGCAATCATTTCAACAATCCAAACTGCCTTATGATTGTTTTTATCTGAAATATTTATTGCCATTTGAACTAAATCTACAAGTAAATTCGGATTATCGAGAACTAATTCTTTCAAATTATTTCTGCAATCAGTACTGGCATTGCTTTTGGCTATTTGATTGTAAAAATCCGCATTCATTTGGTAAATATATCAAATTTGCAAAAAAGTATAAATACTTGCAACGTAATAGTTTTTACTTCTTTAAATTTGCACCTTATTCCTAAACCGAAAAAAATGATACACCTTCACGATAAAACTTTTGAGCCTTTTATTTCTTTTGATGAAATAGATTTTGCAATTAAAAATATGGCAAAACAGATGGACGACGATTTCTTTGATGAAGTTCCGGTGTTTATAGGAGTTTTAAATGGATCCTTTATGGTTTTGGCCGATTTAATGAAACAATATCGTGGCATGTGTGAGGTGAGTTTTGTAAAAATGGCTTCGTATGAAGGAACGCAATCTACAAATGAGGTAAAACAACTAATTGGAATCAACGAAAACCTTGAAGGAAGAACAGTTATAATTGTTGAAGATATTGTTGATACAGGAAATACAATTGAAGAATTAAGAGCAATATTTAAAGAAAAAGGTGTGAAGCATTTAAAAATCGCAACCTTATTTTTTAAACCAGAAGCGTACAAAAAAGACATAAAAATTGACTACATAGGAATTAGAATTCCAAATAAATTTATCGTTGGATATGGTTTAGACTATGATGGATTAGGAAGAAATTTACCAGACGTATATCAATTAGCACAATAATAATTAACGATTGAAGATTAAAGAATTTTGATTTTAGAAGTTTAAAAAAAGAATCAAAAATCAGCAATTAGCAATCAAAAATCAAATAAATTTTTATGATCAACATCGTTCTTTTCGGAAAACCTGGCGCAGGTAAAGGCACACAAGCTGAATTTTTAAAAGAAAAATACAATTTAACACATCTTTCTACCGGAGATATTTTTAGATTTAATATTAAAAATGACACTGAACTAGGCAGACTTGCTAAAACCTACATGGACAAAGGCGATTTGGTTCCAGACGAAGTTACCATTCAAATGTTGCAAAGTGAAGTGGATAAAAATCCACATTCAGCAGGATTTTTATTTGACGGTTTCCCAAGAACATTGGCTCAGGCTGAAGCTTTGGATCTCTTTTTAGAATCAAAAAATCAAAGCATTACGGCAACTGTTGCGCTTGAAGCGGACGATAATATCCTAGTAGCTAGACTTCTTGAAAGAGGAAAAACATCAGGAAGACCCGACGATCAGGACGAAGAAAAAATCAGAAACCGTTATGACGAATACAACCAAAAAACCGCGCCATTAATGAACTACTATGTAGAGCAAGGTAAATTTCATGCTATAAATGGCATTGGAACAATTCTAGAAGTTAACGAAAGATTGAACGACGTTTTCGATAAATTATAGTCTGTAAATTTGCCTCGAATATATATTTCGGGCATTCAATTTTTTTTCAGATATTTGCAAACAGAAAAGGAGCTATTTCCGATAAGATGGATTTATGCTCTTTTTTTGTAATTTTAAGCTATGGAAATTTTAATAATTCTTTTTTTAATAATTCTTAACGGTGTATTTTCAATGTCGGAAATTGCATTGATTTCTGCCCGAAAAAGCCGATTGGAAACTGCCGCAAAAAAAGGACAGAAGAACGCAAAAGTGGCTTTAGATTTGGTTAATTCTCCAAACAAATTGTTGTCTACAGTTCAAATTGGCATTACTTTAATCAGTATTCTAACTGGTATTTATTCTGGTGATAAAATTACAACCAACGTTCAATTATTTGTTGAAGGATTCACGGCTTTAAAACCCTACGCACATTCCATTGCAGTTGGAATTGTAGTGGTAATCTTAACATTTTTCTCGTTGGTTCTAGGAGAATTATTACCAAAAAGAATTGGGTTAAATTATCCAGAATCGATTGCAAAATCAGTAGCGATTCCGATGAGAATAGTGTCTCAAGTTACTGCGCCATTTATATGGTTACTAACTATTTCGACTGATTTTTTACTTAAAATATTAAATATAAAACCAACTGCCGACGGTAAAGTTACCGAAGACGAAATTAAAGCCATTATAAAAGAAGGAACAGAAGTTGGAGAAGTTCAAGAAATTGAACAAGATATAGTAGAACGTGTTTTTCATATTGGTGACCGAAAAGTAAACTCGTTAATGACACACAGAAGTTCTATGATTTACCTTTCTGTAAATGATTCTGTAGAAGAATTGAAAGTTAAAGTTCTTGAAGAATTGCACTCTGTTTATCCCGTTTGTGAAGAAAATCTTGACGATGTAATAGGCGTTGTCCTCTTAAAAGATTTGTTCGCCAATTTCGAAAAAGGAAATTTCAATTTAAAGTCAATTGCCAAAGATCCTGTGTATTTTATTGAACATACATCTGCCTACAAAGCGCTAGAAAACTTTAAAAAATCTAAAGTCCATTATGCATTTGTTACCGATGAATATGGAGTTTTTCAAGGAATTATTACATTAAATGATATTTTAGAAGCACTTGTTGGCGACGCTTCCGATTTTGACGATAATGAGTTTACACTTTTAGCAAATGAAGATGGAACATGGCTTGTTGATGGACAATATTCGCTTCACGATTTCCTTACATATTTTGATATGGACGAACTCACAACCGATTATGAGGTCACAACTGTAAGTGGTTTTTTCATTACCGAATTGGGAAATATTCCAAAACAAGGCGAAAAATTAATCTGGAACAAACTTGAATTCGAAGCCCAGAAAATGGATGGAGTTGTAATAGAAAAGATTTTAATAAAAACATATAAAGAATAAAAAGCTTTCAGTGATAGGTTTTCAGTACATCTGATTACTAGAAATTTTCATTGATAAATAAATTGTTATACGTTTTAGTTGTAAGTTTTAGATAATCTAAATAACTGAAAACTAAATACTAATGACTGAACACTAAATAAAAATGACAGAAGGAAATTTTGTAGACTACGTAAAAATATATGTTACTTCCGGAAAAGGAGGTAAAGGTTCTACGCACTTACACCGCGAGAAATTTATAGAAAAAGGTGGTCCCGATGGTGGTGATGGTGGACGTGGTGGTAATGTCTACATGAGAGGAAACAAAAGTCTTTGGACACTTTTTCATTTAAAATTTGTAAAACACATGCGTGGTGGCCATGGTGGCGATGGCGGAAGTTCGCGAAGCACAGGTCACGATGGTGAAGATAAAATTGTAGAAGTGCCGTTGGGAACTGTTGTAAAAGATATTGAAACAGGAGAAATTCTTTTCGAAATTACCGAACATGGCGAACAAAGAATTATAGCTCAAGGAGGAAAAGGTGGATTAGGAAACTGGCATTTTAGAAGCTCAACCAATCAAACGCCGCGATATTCACAACCCGGAATGCCATCTACAGAAATAGATGTCATATTGGAACTGAAAGTTCTAGCAGACGTTGGCTTGGTAGGTTTTCCAAATGCTGGAAAATCAACTTTGCTTTCTGTGTTGACTTCGGCAAAACCAAAAATCGCTGATTACGCCTTTACAACTCTAAAACCTAACTTAGGAATTGTTGCTTATCGCGAATTTCAATCATTTGTAATTGCAGATATTCCAGGGATTATTGAAGGTGCAGCAGAAGGAAAAGGATTAGGACATTATTTTTTGCGTCATATCGAAAGAAACTCAACGTTGCTGTTTCTAGTTCCTGCAGATGCAAAAGACATCAAAAAAGAATATGAGATTTTGCTAGATGAATTACGTCGTTACAATCCAGAAATGTTAGACAAAGATCGATTGATTGTCATCTCGAAATGTGATATGCTAGACGATGAACTTAAAAAAGAATTAAAACAACAATTGGATGTTGAATTTAAAGGAACACCTTATTTATTTATTTCATCAGTAGCTCAACAAGGCCTAACAGAGTTAAAAGACAAACTTTGGGATATGCTTAATGTTGATGATGAGAAGCCAGATAACAGCCATGGTTTGTAGAAAAATATAAACAAAATTGAAGCCTCGAAGTATTCGGGGCTTTTTTATTTTGTAAAAATTCTTGATTTCCTAAAATAAAGTTAAAATTAAATAAAACGATGTAGTTTTAAAGTCATAATTTTATTAAATCCTCAAAAATTAGTACTTTCGCAAGACTAAAATTTTATAATATTCAATTTAAAGAGAAAAATCTTCTTTTAAATGGACTATTAGCTAACAAACAATTAACCTTTATATTTTTTTAAAATGAAAAAAATTATTTTATCCTTAATTGCTGCAATTATGCTTATCCCAATGAGTGTAAAAGCCGATGAAGGAATGTGGTTTTTAATGTTCATCGAACGTTTGAATCACCGCGACATGGAAAAAATGGGCTTGCAATTGACAGCCGAAGAAATTTACAGCATCAATCACCACAGTTTAAAAGATGCTATTGTTCAATTTAATGGAGGTTGTACTGCCGAAATTATTTCTAAAGATGGATTGGTTTTAACTAATCACCATTGTGGATATGATGGTATTGCAGAGCTTTCTACTCCAGAAAACAATTTATTAAAAAATGGATTTTGGGCAAAAAGCAAAGCTGATGAAAGAAAACCTTCAAGTTT
This sequence comes from Flavobacterium sp., assembly GCF_043778725.1. GTDB lineage: Bacteria > Bacteroidota > Bacteroidia > Flavobacteriales > Flavobacteriaceae > Flavobacterium. The sequence continues at coordinate 49,806 of NZ_JAYWFT010000047.1, forward strand.
ATATGTTCGTTTCTTTGTTCGTATGGACGATTGTTCAAAACGTATTTTGGCAGTTGTAAATCCTTCAATGAACGAAGCAGATAGAGAAAAGGCTATCAATGCCGAAATCGCAAAAATCGAAAAAGAAAATAACGAAGGCGGAAAATATACTGTTTCTGTTCGTCCTTTCTTTCAAGGAAATGAGTACTACTATTTTGTATATCAAGATTATAAAGACGTTCGGTTGGTTGGAGTTCCACCAGAAAGTTTAGGAAAATTTGGTGGTGATACTGACAACTGGGAATGGCCACGTCAAACTGCCGATTTCTCAATGTTTAGAGTTTATGCCGACAAAGACGGAAATCCTGCAGACTATTCTACAAGCAATGTTCCGTTACAACCAAAACATTATTTGCCTGTAAATCTTGGTGGAGTAAAAGAAGGAGATTTTGCAATGATTCTTGGTTATCCAGGAAGAACCAACCGTTGGATGCCAGCTGGAGGAATTGATCAAAATGTGAAATTCGCTTATCCTGCATGGGTTGAAGGAGCAAAAACTGGTATGGATAACATGAAGAAGTATATGGAAATGAGCGATGCGCTTCGTTTGGTTTACGCTTCTAAATTTGCTTCAACGGCTAATTATTGGAAAAACCGTCAAGGAATGATTGATGCGCTTTCAAAATTTGGAACTGCCAAATCTAAAGCGGCTCAAGAAACTAAATTTAATGCTTGGGCTAACAAACCAGCTAACAAAGCTAAATACGGAAATGTAATTTCTAATATCAATAAGTATTATGGTTTAACAAATGAAAAAGCGCGTCACGATAATTACTTACAGCAATTATTTAGAACAACAGCATTTGGAACAATTGGTAGAACTTTAGGAAAACAATTAGATACCTATGTAAAAGCAGATGCTAACAAACGTAAAGAATTAGCTCCTAAAATCACTGAAATGGCCGAAGGTATCTTCACAGATTTATACCTTCCAGCAGAAAAAGATTTATTGGCAGCACAACTAAAACTGTATGCTACAAAATCTACAGGATATGCAATTGCGCCTTTAGTTAAAAAAATTGGTGATGAAAACAACAACGATTTTACTAATTATGCAAGTGCAGCAATCGATTTAAGCGTTTTAACTTCTTTAGATAAAGTAAAAGCATTTTTACAATTACCAAGTCAAGGAATTTTAGACAATGATCCATTGTATTTGATTTCTAATGATATGTTATCACATTTCAATTCTAAATCAGATGAAATTACTAAAGCTCAAAACGATTATGGCGCATCATTCCGTTTGCTAGTTGAAGGTTTAAGAGAATCAAAAATTGGAACAATTAAATATCCAGATGCTAACTCAACGCTTCGTTTAACATATGGAAAAGTACGTTCGTTGCCAGCAGACAAGCGCAATGATGCTACAATTAACAACTACACAACATTGGCTAGCCAAGTTAAAAAATACAAAAAAGGCGACGAAGAATTTGATTTACCAGTTCGAGTTCTAGAAATGGAAAAAGATAAAAACTATGGTCGTTATGCAGACAAAGACGGTTCACTTCACGTAAATTTCCTTACAGATAATGACATTACAGGAGGAAATTCAGGTTCACCAGTTCTTAACGGAAAAGGAGAATTAATCGGTATTGCTTTCGACGGAAACATTGAAGCTATGGCAGGTGACGTAATCTTTGATAAAAAGTTACAACGTACAATCAATGTTGATATTCGTTACGTGTTATGGGTGATTGAGAATTTCTCTAACGCTAAACATATTGTAGACGAAATGACATTGGTTAAATAGAAGCACTAAGTAAATAATTTTTTATAAACTCCGAATTTAGACTGCACCCAAAAGTTTAGACAAATTTATAATTAATTTTGATAATAATGAGCTCGATATTGTATTGGGCTCATTTTGTTTAAATTCGACTT